>NZ_JBIAMU010000009.1:176244-362796 GCF_042874215.1 Streptomyces sp. NPDC004111 | reverse complement strand
GGCAGCCGGGGCGAGCCTGCCCGAGTGGGGGAGCCGCCCGGGCTGCGCGGGCGGGGCCCGGGCCCCGGGCGCCGCCTGGGCCCGCCGGGCGGGGTCCGCCCCCGGGGCCCGGGGTGCGGACCCACCACCCCCCACACCTCCGATCTATGGCCCCGGATCGGAGTCGGGCCCGCAGGAAAGTCCAACTCCCTTTCCTGCGGGTCCCCTTGTCAGGTGGTCTACACCTCACTACGGTCCCGTGGAGCTTCTGCACCCCCGGGGTTGCCCAGGAGGCCGTGGCGGGGCATACGTCGGACCGTTCCGGATCGCGTACGGCCCGTGCACGCACGGCGTCGCCCTGCCCGGCCCCCGGCGACGGCCCCGGGTGTGCTCAGCCGCGTCCCGCCCCCTGCCGCCTGATCCGGAGGCCCCATGCGTCGCGCCGTACCCGTCCTCTCCCTCCTCGTCGGGCTGCTGGCCACGGCCCTGACCGCCCCCTCCCCCGCCGGGGCGAGACCCGCGCCCCCGGCCGGCACCACCGCCCCCGCCGTCCCCGACGTGGTGCCCCGCCCCACCTCCTGGACCGGCCTCGGCGGGTCCGGCACGCTCACCCACCGCAGCCGGATACTCGTCGCCCCGGTCCCCGCGCGGCCGGGCGGCGCCACCCCGGAACGCACCACCACGCTGCCCGCCGGCCGCGGCGAGCTGATAGCCCCCTCGTCGCAGACCCCCGCCCAGGTCGCCGCCCAACTGCGGGACGACATCCGCGCGGTGAGCGGCCTCACCCTGCCGGTGCGCACCGACGCGCGGCGGGCCGCCAAGGGCGACATCGTGCTGCGCCTGAGCGACGACAGGGCGCTCGGCGCCGAGGGCTACCGGCTGGACAGCGCGGCGGCGGTACGCATCGACGCCGCCTCCACCCACGGCCTCTTCTACGGCACCCGCACCCTCCTGCAGCTGCTGCGCGCCGCCCCCGACCACCGCACCCTGCCGCGCGCCCGCTCCCTGGACGTACCGGCGCAGCGGATGCGCACCGTGATGCTGGACGCGGGACGCAAGTACTGGCAGCCGTCGTACCTGGAGAACCTGGTGCGGCGGATGGGCGACCAGAAGCTCAACACCCTCTTCCTGCACCTGGCGGACTCGGAGGGCTTCCGGCTGAACAGCCCGCGCTTCCCCGGGCTCGCCGACCCGGAGCACAGCTACGACCGGGCCGACATCGAACGCCTCAAGAGGTTCGCGGCCCGCCACCACGTGCAGGTGATGCCCGGCATCGACGTACCGGGGCACGCCACCGTCCTCACCGAGGCGTTCGGCATCGGCTTCGGCGACGGGCCGAACCCGTGCACCCCCGCGCACACCCACTCCCACCTGACGCCGAACTGGATGGTCGACATGACCAGCGAGCGGGCGGTCGCGAAGTCCGCGGAGGTCGTGGCGGAGTTCGCGGGCTGGTTCGACGCCCCGCTGTTCAGCATCGGCGCGGACGAACTGCCCGGTCAGCTCGCGGACTGTCCGAGGGTGAAGGAGCACCTGGCGGCCGACCCGGACGTCTCGACCCTGGGCGACCTGCTCAACCGGTACATCAACACCCTCGACGCGGTGCTCGCGCGTCACGGCAGGCGCACCGTCGTATACAACGGCTCCGAGCACATGGCCGCCCCGCAGCAGAAGGTGAACCCCTCGGTCGTCTTCATGAACTGGGAGGGCTCGGGGACCGACCCGGCGATTCCCGGCCACGACGAACTGGCCCTGGCGCCCTTCTACGTGACGCCGAACAACTACCACAACCGGTACCCCGACGAGTCCTGGATGTACGGGAGCTGGGCCCCGAGCACCTCCTCCGACATGCTCGGCTCGATGATCACCAACTGGGCGGACTACAACTTCTGGGCCGACGACGCGTACTTCGAGGAGCACACCCGCGCCCCGCGCGCGATCCTCGCCGACCGCTCCTGGAACGCCTCCCCCGTCCCCGACACCCTCGACGCCTTCCGGGCCAGGCTGGCCAGGATCGGCGAGGCGCCCGGGGTGACCGAGCCTCCGAGCAAGCCGCGCACCGGCGCCTCGAAGCCCGCCCACCACTGGACCTTCGACCCCAAGCCCTACCCGCGCGGCTGGACCTGGGCGGGCAGCCCCGGCAACACCCTGTACGCGCAGGACAGCGCGGGCTCGCTGCCGGGCAGCTCGTACATCATCAACAACCCGGTGCCGGTGTCCGACGGGGTCCGGGGCCAGGCATGGCGGTTCGACAGCGACCGGGACGGGGTCGGCTTCGGCGGTCTCGACGTGGCGGAGCCGTGGACGGTGTCCACCTGGGTGCGCTCGACGGGCCGCACGGCCGACCAGGTGCTGCTCTCCTCGAAGGCGGGCGCCCTCAAGCTCCAGCAGCGGGGCACCGGCCGGGTCGGCTTCACCCGCTACGGGGGCGCGGACCACTCCTTCGGCTACACGCTCCCGCTGGGCGAGTGGGTGCAGCTGACCTGGGTGACCACTCCGGGCAGGACGACCCTGTACGCCGACGGGGAGCGGGTCGGCTCGGTGGCCGCCTCGATCCCGCTGCCGCTGCGCTCGATCGGCACCCCGCAGGCGGGGCTCCGCGGCGACCTGGACGAACTGCTCACCTGGGACGCGGCCCTGAGCCCCGCCCAGGTGCGCGCGCGGTTCGCGCAGTACGGCCGCTGAGCCGCACCGCCGCCGAACCGCGCGCGGCCCGCGGCGCACCACCGGTGGTGCGCCGCGGGCCGGCCGGGCCGGGCCGTCACCCCAGGGCGGCGACCCGGTCCCGGTAGCCCCGCACCGCGGCGGCGTCCCGGTAGGGCTCCAGCCTGCGCTCGAACTCGCGGACGTACTCCGTGGCCCGCGCGGAGCGCATCTCGGAGGCCTGCTGGGCCGCCTCGGCACCGAGCGTGCACGCCTGGTCCAGCTCGCCGAGGCCGAGCCTGGCCTGGGCGAGCACCACCCGGCAGAACAGCCGGCTGCGCGCATAGCCGTGCGGGCGCAGCTGGAGGGAGCGCTCGGCGTGCTGGGCGGAGGCCCGGTACTGCTGGAGGTCGCGGTGGCAGTGCCCGAACTCGTCCGCGAGCTGCGCCTCGTCGAAGAACTTCGCCCAGTGCGGTACGTCGTCGCCGGGCCGCGACGCCTCCATCGCCCGCTCCGCCCGCACGAGCGAGGAGGTGCAGGCCCGCACCTCGCCGAGCACCCCGTGGCCGCGCGCCTCCACGGCGTGCAGCAGGGCCTGGACGACGGGCGGCGCGGCGGAGCCGACGCCCTGCTGGGCGACCCTGGCCAGCTGGACCGCCTCGCGCCCGTGCCCGAGGTAGACGGCCTGGCGGCTCATGGTGACCAGCACGTAGGAACCGTAGGCCCGGTCGCCCGCCGCCTGCGCGAGCCGCAGCGCCTGCACGAAGTACCGCTGGGCGAGGCCGTGGGCGGCGATGTCGTACGAGGTCCAGCCGGCCAGCCGGGTCAGATCGGCGGCGGCGGCGAACAGCCGCCGGCCGGTCGCCTCCCCGTAGACCCCGCGCAGCATGGGTTCCGCCTCGTGCTCCAGGTAGCGCACGAGGGCCTGCCGGGCGTGGCCGCCGCCGTACGCGTGGTCCAGGGTGCGGAAGAGTTCGGCCACCGACCGCAGGGCGGCGATGTCGCCGGAGGTGACCCGCTGTCCGGGCCCCCGGTCGGTCTGCCGCTGCCGGGGCATCGCGGGGGCGGGCCGGCCGCCCTGGACGGGGACCCGGACGCCGGGCACGGCCGGCTGCGGCACGGGCGGGGGTTCCGCGCCGCGGCCCACCCGGTCGTCGGCCCGGCCGATCAGCCAGTCCCGGCTGGGCACGACGAGCCCGGCCGGGGTGAAGGCGATCTTCCGCAGTTCGGCGTGGCTGCCGGAGTCCTTGCGCCACAGACCGCTGACGATGTCGACGGCCTCCTCGGGGGTGGCCGCGAATTCGAGGCCCGCGTAGACCGGGGCGCAGGCGTCCAGCCCCAGGTCCTGGGCGGACAGGCGTCTGCCGAGGCGGCGGGTGAACACCTCGGCGATGAGTGCGGGCGTGGTGCCGCGGGGTTGCTGGCCGCGCAGCCAGCGGGTGACCGACGTCTTGTCGTAGCGGAGGTCCAGTCCGTGCTCCAGCCCCAGCTGGTCCACCCGCCGGGCCAGTCCTGCGTTGGAGAATCCCGCTTCTGCGATGAGCGCGGCGAGCTGTCGGTTGGGGATGCGCTGCGGAGGTCGTTCCGTCATCAGCTCTGAGCTCTCCTGCCTTCCGGGCCCCGGGTACAGCCCTCATGGAACGGCGCGAATTTAGCGATTCCGGGCCCTCCAACCGACTTCTGCGCCTCTGCTTCATCCGATCGTGTGACGATTCACGGAAGGCGCTGACGGAGACCCCGTCCTTCGCCCGGTCACCGCCCTGCCCACGGGCGGTTGCTCCCGCGGCCGTACAGTTGCAGGGGGCGTGCGATACGAAGGAGACACCACCGTGAGTGACCTGCGGTTTGTCCGATGGGGGTTCGGCGGCGATGCCGTCGAGTACCGCGAGGCGTGGCAGAAGCAGCGTGAGGTGCACGCCGCCCGGTTCGCGGACGAGGTGCCGGACACCTGTCTGCTCCTTGAGCACCAGCCCGTCTACACGGCGGGGCGGCGCACCGACGACAGCGAGCGCCCCCTGGACGGCACGCCCGTGGTGGACGTGGACCGCGGCGGCAAGATCACCTGGCACGGCCCGGGTCAGCTGGTCGGCTACCCGATCATGAAGCTGCCCCGTCCGGTCGACGTCGTCGCGCACGTGCGGCGCCTTGAGGACGCCCTGATCCGCACCTGTGCCGAGTTCGGTCTGGAGACCACCCGCGTCGAGGGCCGCAGCGGCGTGTGGGTGCTGGGCGACCCCGTCGAGCACCGCCCCGCGGTCGGCGGTCTCTCCCTGGACTTCGACCCCCGGCTGTCGGACCCCGAGTTCGACGCCCGGCTGAACGGCCCCGAGTACGCGCCCTCCAACGCCGGCCAGCGGCGCGAGGACCGCAAGCTGGCGGCGATCGGCATCCGGGTCGCCAAGGGCGTCACCATGCACGGCTTCTCGCTGAACGTGAACCCGGACAACACCTGGTTCGACCGCATCGTGCCCTGCGGCATCCGCGACGCGGGCGTGGCCTCGCTGGCGGGCGAGCTGGGCAGGGACGTCACCATCGAGGAGGTGCTGCCGGTGGTGGAGAAGCACCTCGGCGAGGTGATGGCCGCAGCCGCACTGGCGCCGCGCGTCGTGGAGAAAGCACCCGAGACGGCCTCCGCCTAGGGAATGCCCTTGTCCGGCCCCAGGTTGTCCGGACGTAAAGCCATACAAATATCGGGCGTACCCTGGTGTTCGCCGAAGAATCGAAGCCGTTTTTGGCAAGAGGGAGTGCTGGACGTGTCCGCTGTCGCACCCGACGGTCGCAAGATGCTGCGCCTGGAGGTCCGGAACAGCCAGACCCCCATCGAGCGCAAGCCCGAGTGGATCAAGACCCGGGCGAAGATGGGTCCCGAGTACACCAAGATGCAGGCCCTGGTGAAGGGCGAAGGACTGCACACGGTGTGCCAGGAAGCTGGCTGTCCCAACATCTACGAATGCTGGGAGGACCGCGAGGCGACCTTCCTCATCGGCGGCGACCAGTGCACGAGGCGCTGTGACTTCTGCCAGATCGACACCGGGAAGCCCGAGGCGCTGGACCGGGACGAGCCGCGCCGCGTCGGCGAGTCCGTGGTCACCATGGACCTGAACTACGCCACCATCACCGGCGTCGCCCGCGACGACCTGGAGGACGGCGGCGCCTGGCTGTACGCGGAGACCGTGCGCCAGATCCACCAGCAGACGGCCGGCCGCGAGGCCGGGCGTACCAAGGTGGAGCTGCTGGCCCCCGACTTCAACGCGGTCCCCGAGCTGCTGGACGTCGTCTTCGAGTCCCGCCCCGAGGTCTTCGCGCACAACGTGGAGACGGTGCCGCGCATCTTCAAGCGCATCCGCCCCGGCTTCCGGTACGAGCGCTCCCTCGACGTCATCACCAAGGCCCGCGCGGCCGGTCTGGTGACCAAGTCGAACCTGATCCTCGGCATGGGCGAGACCCGTGAGGAGGTCAGCGAGGCGCTGCGCGACCTGCACGAGGCGGGCTGCGAGCTGATCACCATCACCCAGTACCTGCGGCCCTCGCCGCGGCACCACCCCGTCGAGCGCTGGGTGAAGCCGATGGAGTTCGTCGAGCTGAAGGACGAGGCCGACGCGATCGGCTACTCCGGTGTGATGTCCGGGCCGCTGGTCCGCTCCTCCTACCGCGCCGGACGGCTGTACGGCCAGGCGATGGAGCGCCGCGGAACGCCGGTGGCGGCCTCGCCCGCACTCTGAGCACCATGTGAATCCCGGCACAGCCACGCGGTGCCGGCGGCACGCCGCGACGACGCGGCCCGTACAACCCCCGCAGGTCGGGGCGTCGTACGGGCCGCGTCAGCGTTTTCACCCGTACCGTCAAGGTTTCATCGGTGTTTGACCGGTCGGTCACGTACTGGTAACACCAATCAGTGACCCTGGGTTCACACACCGCGATTCTCCGGTCACGCCGATACGCCGTATTCCAGAGGGGGACCCCCGACATGCAGGCCGTACGCGCCAACGCCCTCCCGTCCGTCACCGACGCCCTGCGACTGGTCGAGTCGCTGCTGATGGGTACCGGGCAGCGCACCGCCCGCCGCAACGCGTGGACCTCCGTGCTGGAGGACCGGCGCCGGGCCAAGGACCGGGTGGAGACGGAACACGTACTGGAGGCCGTGTCCGCTCGTACGTCCTAGGCAACGTAAACTTTCTCGTATGGCGAGGAAGGAACGCGCAGCGAACGCGGACACTGCGAACCCGGGGCGACTCAAGCAGATTGCCCTGACGTACAAGATGACCCGGCGCAACGACCCCAAGGTGGGTCTTGTGGTCGCGGGCGTGGGCATCGTCATTTTCGGTGTCCTTCTCGGCCTCGGGTTCCTGATCGGTCACCCGGTCTACCTGGGCATTCTCGGCTTCCTGCTGGCCTTCCTCGGAATGGCGATCATCTTCGGACGCCGCGCCGAGCGCGCCGCCTTCGGTCAGATGGAGGGGCAGCCGGGTGCCGCCGCGGCGGTGCTGGACAACGTCGGCCGTGGCTGGACCACGACCCCCGCGGTGGCGATGAACCGCAACCAGGACGTCGTCCACCGGGCCGTCGGCAAGGCGGGCATCGTGCTGGTCGCCGAGGGCAACCCGAACCGGCTGCGCACGCTGCTGGCCGCCGAGAAGAAGAAGATGGCCCGCATCGTCGGTCCCGACGTCCCGGTGCACGACATCATCGTCGGCAACGGCGAGGACCAGACGCCGCTGAAGAAGGTCCGCACCACCATGCTCAAGCTGCCCCGCCCGCTCACCGGCCCGCAGGTCACCGCGACCAACGACCGGCTGCGCGCGATGGGCGACCTGATGAGCAACATGCCGCTGCCGAAGGGTCCGATGCCCAAGGGCATGAAGATGCCGCGCGGCCGCTGACCCGCTCCCCCGTTCCTTCTACGCAGAAGACGGCCCCGGAACCGAAGGGTTCCGGGGCCGTCCTGCTGTGCGCGGGGCTTCGCCGGCGGTCGCCCGACCGGTTCGGCCGCCTGTCGGCCGTCCGGCTACATCCGCACCTGTACGGCGCGCGAGAGGCGGTCGTGCAGGCCGCGGCCGTCACGGTCCCAGATCAGCGCGGGGATCGCCAGGCAGAGCAGCACGCTGCGGGCCACGACCCAGCCGAAGCCCAGCCGGCCGCCGTGCTCGGAGACGACTCGCAGGCCGAAGAGGCGCTTGCCGGGGGTGCAGCCGACCGTGCCCACGGTCAGCACGCTCAGTACGAGGAAGATGCCGAGCGCCCAGTTGCCGGCCGCCTGGGTGTCGCCGCGGGCGAAGAGCCCGTACGCGATGAGCAGGCACAGCAGCCAGTCGACGAAGAGGGCGCCGAAGCGGCGGCCCACCGGGGCCACCGAACCCGGCCCCTCGGGGGGCAGGCCGAGGCGCTTGCCCCGGTGTCCGAAATCGGCGCCCATTTCCTCGGCCGCCGCGCGCGGCCCAGAGAGCCACGATCCGATTGCTTGCCTGTTGTCCACCCGTCCAAGGTACTGCGCCCCCTTTCGTTACGGTCCGGGCGGGGGCGGTCCGGGCGCGGTCCGGGGGCGGTCCCGGGGCGGTGCGGGGGGCCGGGCGGGGCGGTCCCCGGGGCGCCGACGGTATCCGCCCGGACGCTCCGAGGGCTGTCGCTGGAGGGTGCTGGTTAACTTGGGCGAAACAAATGGGTCATGCTGGAGAAATCCCGTCTGCCTATGGTCGACGCCAGCGTGTGCCACCGCACTGGCCCGCACGAAGACCCGCAGAAGAGCGGCAACCCCGTCCGGCCCCGGGCGGGAGTAGGAGGAGCTGGATGTTCGGGAACGCCGACGAAGCCAAGAATTTCATCGCGGAGAACGACGTCAAGTTCGTGGACGTCCGGTTCTGCGACCTGCCGGGCGTGATGCAGCACTTCACGATCCCCGCCTCGGCCTTCGACCCGGACGAGGAGCTCGCCTTCGACGGCTCGTCGATCCGTGGCTTCCAGGCCATCCACGAGTCCGACATGGCGCTGCGCGCGGACCTCTCGACGGCCCGCATCGACCCCTTCCGCCGTGACAAGACGCTCAACATCAACTTCTTCATCCACGACCCGATCACGGGCGAGCAGTACAGCCGTGACCCGCGCAACGTGGCCAAGAAGGCGGAGGCGTACCTCGCCTCGACCGGCTTCGCGGACACCGCGTACTTCGGTCCCGAGGCCGAGTTCTACGTCTTCGACAACGTCCGCTTCCAGACGTCGGCGAACGAGAGCTTCTACCACATCGACTCCGAGGCCGGCGCCTGGAACACCGGTTCCACCGAGAACAACCGCGGTTACAAGGTCAAGTACAAGGGCGGCTACTTCCCGACCCCGCCGGTCGACCACTTCGCCGACCTGCGTGCGGAGATCTCCCTGGAGCTGGACAAGAACGGCCTCCAGGTCGAGCGCCAGCACCACGAGGTCGGCACCGCCGGCCAGGCCGAGATCAACTACAAGTTCAACACGCTGCTCGCCGCGGCCGACGACCTGATGCTCTTCAAGTACGTCGTGAAGAACGTCGCGTGGAAGAACGGCAAGACCGCGACCTTCATGCCGAAGCCGATCTTCGGCGACAACGGCTCGGGCATGCACGTCCACCAGTCGCTGTGGCAGAACGGCAGCCCGCTCTTCTACGACGAGCAGGGTTACGCCGGCCTCTCCGACATGGCCCGCTACTACATCGGCGGCATCCTCAAGCACGCCCCGTCGCTGCTCGCCTTCACCAACCCGACGGTGAACTCCTACCACCGCCTGGTCCCGGGCTTCGAGGCGCCGGTCAACATGGTGTATTCGCAGCGCAACCGCTCCGCCGCGATGCGCATCCCGATCACGGGCTCCAACCCGAAGGCCAAGCGCGTCGAGTTCCGCGCCCCGGACCCGTCCTCCAACCCGTACCTCGCCTTCGCGGCCCTGCTGATGGCCGGCCTGGACGGTGTGAAGAACAAGATCGAGCCGCCGGAGCCGATCGACAAGGACCTCTACGAGCTCGCTCCCGAGGAGCACGCGAACGTCCAGCAGGTCCCGACCTCCCTGCCGGCCGTCCTCGACGCCCTGGAGGCCGACCACGAGTACCTGCTGGCCGGCGGTGTCTTCACCCCCGACCTGATCGAGACGTGGATCGACTACAAGCGCACGCAGGAGATCGCCCCGATCCAGCTGCGCCCGCACCCGCACGAGTTCGAGCTGTACTTCGACCTCTAAAGATCAGGTCCAGGCGACCTGCGAGGGTTCCTGGAAACAAGCACTGACCTGCGAAAACACTGCTCAGCAGTACTCGCTGTTCCCGCTTGCTTTCCGCCCTCTTGTGCACCGCGTGTGCACCGCCGGACCGATTCCCTGACGTCGCGTCAGCAACAGTGAGGCCACCACTCCCGTCGGAGTGGTGGCCTCACTCGTTCTGTGTCGCAGCCCTGGGTGTGACGCTCGCACACACGTTCATTCACCTTGAAACCCGACCTCTTCGTCCCGAATGAGATTCGGTGAAGATCGAGTTGGCCTGGTGGCAGGTGAAGTACTAGGACTCCCCACAGACTGCCTAGACCAGCACTGACTTCCCCGGCCAAGCCGATGAGCAGCGACGGGACCGGGTCCGAGTATCCAGCGTCGGATGCGGCAGGGCGCTACTCAAATGCTCCACGGCCAGGACAGATCATCGCCGCCACACACCTTCGCTGGTTCAGCAAAGGGCGTATCTCACGGATCGCACGGGTGATGATGGAGTGGTTCAGCTTGAACTAGCTGGCCAGCGCATCATGCGCGGCTCCATGGTAGAGACGCCGGAGCGCGACGAGCAGTAGGTCGACAAAGACCAGCTCCACCAGGGCCCGCAAGAAGGCCGATCTCGGCAACGAATTCAGTGATCACATCCCTGTTCAGACCAGTGATCCGCGGGCCGTTGACGATCACCGCACGGGCAACGCTCCCCATGAACCAGCCATGCCGCAGCGCAGCCCGGCCGCCAACCATGCACGAGCTCGTTAGCAGCTAAAGCTAACCAGTGCAGGTCAGGGGCTAGAAAGGCCAGGGATCGGCGATCGAACCGTCGATCTCCAGGCCGTAGCAGCGCACCTGCTCAGCCTCCTCCTCTCTACCCTCTTCCTCCCAGAGAGCGGCGAGCAGGCGGACGCCACCGCCAACATTGACCGCCACACGATGCGTGCGCTCAGCGCCGGCCGCGTTCCGGTGCCGTTCCATCATGGCCAGCCGCTCCAGCGCGTAGAGATTCCCCCGCCCTGCCGCTCGCCGATACAGAGCCTCAGCCCGGTCCACGTGGCGTACCTCCTGGAACCAGGCCGCCACTGCCCAAGTCTGCGGGCTCCGGAACTCCGTCAGCCGGTGCAGAATCGACTCCGCTTCGATCTCGTCTTCGAAGTGCAGGCCCAGCAGTACGGCGGCAGCAGCAAACGTCGCGCCCTGCCAAGGCGGCTTCGCTGCGTCAAACGCGTCCCGGTCGGCCAGCTCGATGGCCGACCAAGCCAGCCGTTCGGCTTCTGTCCGGTCACCGCCCGAGTCCCGTTCGACCGCCATCATGGCCAATTCGAATCCATCGCCGCGCTCCGCGAACGTTCGAGCCAGACGCTCGGCCTCGTCCCACTCGTCAGCACGGCACTTGAGTGTCACCAGTGCACCCTTGGCGTTCCGGTCACCCGCCGATGCTCCCAACCACAGGAGCCGTTCGTACTCTACGAGGTCGCCCGTGTTTCGGCGCAGTTCAGCCAGCAGGAAGGGTGCTTCCGGATCTCCGAGCGCCACAGCACCCGTCAATGCTGCTTCCGCCTCCGGGCCGTGGGACAGAACCGCCGCCAGCGAGGTCAGTGCGGAAGCCCGCCCCGTCGTGGCCGCTTCTCTGATCAGCCGCTCTGTCTCGTCAGGGCCATCGAACTCGCTGAGCGTCCAGGCCAAAGCCAGCATTGGCTCCGGATCCCCGCTCCTGAGAACCGACCGCGCCACGGTCTCGGCTTCCTCGGTCAGGCCCCGGTACGCCATCATCGTGACGATCGTCTCCCAAGCCGGACCGTGCCCCGCATCCCCCGCGCGGCGCAGCAGTGCGGCCGAAAGGCGCAGCCGACCCCGACGCTCTGCGGAGCGGGCCAGTTCGTACAGGTCAGCGGCGGTCGCCGCGTGGTGTTCAACGGCGTGCCAGAACGAGGCGGGCGGGAAACACTCACGCCGAGCCGTCCGGGCGTAGTGGTCGAGGTAGTCCGCCAGGCGGCACACTCCCGAGCGAGCGCCCATGCCGTGATCGCGGGCCACGTCGCCGAGGGCCGCCACCACGTCCTTAACCTTGATCCGTGCGAAGGCCAACGCGGTCTCGAACCAGTCCGCGGGCGCTGCAGCGCGCTGAGCGTCCGTGAGATAGCCGGATGCGGCAGCTTCCAGCAGCGCGAAAGGGAGCGGAGACGTGTGGCCGAGTCGGCGTGCGTCCATCGCTGCCGTGACAACGGCCTTGCCGTAGCAGTCCTGCGCTCCGTCCGCTTGCTCGTACCACTGGACCAGGTCCGGGCCCCCCGCCAGGGTCTGTGTGATGGCACCATCCGGGGCGGTTCGCGCAGCGACAGCCAGCGAACCATCATCTGTCTCATGCAGCCGCTCCAACGCCGAGCTGTCGAAGACCGCAGGAACAGTGATCACACGCGCGGACGCGAGCAGCGCCCTGGCCTGGGGGTGGCGTTCCTGCACACCAGTCGGACGCTCGGCCAGTTCGATTCGGTGGCCCGGCCAAAGTGTGGCGATGACTACCAACGGCTCCGGCTGCTCCAGCCGTCGACGCAAGGCGGCGGCAGCGGCCTCACCTCCAGGACCGCCGAGCAACTCCTGGGCCTCGTTTAGCCAGAGCACGGTGCGTGGGGCAAAGGCGTCGGCCACGAGCAGCCTATACATGCTGTCGGCGTCCTTCGGATACGCCAGCGCCCAGTCAGCAAGGCAGGCCGCGACCGCCTCGTACGCGGTGCGAGTCTTCCCAGTGCAGCTGTACCCGTTCAGCACGACCAGGACTGGGTTCTCTCCAGACGCCGCATCCGTCAGCAGGTCTCGCAGCTCGTGATCATGACGGCGGGCGATGTACTCCGGGAGCACGAAGCCAGTTGCGGCCATTCGCAGCGGATCGGCGATCGCCCCGTGCACGCCGAGCCGCTCGGGCTGCCAGTCGGCCAGCGGACGCGGCAGATCGAGGGAGCCGACGCTGCCGGTCCCTACGTCCGTGCACACCGGCTGTCGCGCGGTCCCGCCGTTCTGCCCGCCAATCCGCTCGGCCACGGCATCCCGATGGCGACGGCGCCAGTAGTCGAGGTCGAAGAGGTGCCGCTCGTCGAGCAGTGGCTCCACGCCCTGCCGCTTCGCCTCGGCATCGATCGCACGGACCATCCCAATCAGGCGCTCTGCGGACGTCGGCAGGTTCCGTCCGAGGAGCCAGCCGCCAACTGTCGAAGGCGATTCGACACGGGCGCTGCGCGCGAGTCCACGCAAAGCCGGCACGGGCCTGAGCCTGCTGAGGCGCCACTCCCCCAAAGCTCGTAGGTCCGATCGAAACCGCTCCTCAGCCCTGCCCGGCACGCCGCCCCCTGTCCGATCTGCCTCGCCCTGCCATTGGACGGCCCCTCGGCGTACGCCGGTGACCTCCCACCCTCGGCTTCGACTGTACAAACAGAGAATCCGGGTTCCGAACGGGTCGGACGGACAGCGAGAGTCCCCATCGACCCGTTCTCAACGAAGGGATCCCCTCGTGCAATTCGCCGATGCCGTCCGGGCCATTGCGGCCGTGCTCTCCTCTCAAGGTGTCGTCTTCCTGATCGTCTTCCTCCTGTTCTATCTGGGCGTTGTCCTGCCTGCGGTTTGGTCGCGCCGAAGCCATCGTCGCCACGCTGCCGCGCGAATCCTGGAGCTGATGCTCAGCCAACTGCTGCTCGCGCTGCGCGTGTTGGTTAGTCCCTTCCGGCGCTGACCGGCCTACTCGACATCGGTGGCGCCCGGCGCCAAACCGTTCCGCTCCCTGACTGGCTCCGCCTGGGGCCCACCGCCCTACCGACCGCCCCGTACGGCACCTGCTGGTCGACCAGGCCGGGGCTCGCCCCCTCGCACCCATGCTCACCAACAGCGCGGCTCTGTCATCTTCAGGCAGGCGCCGGCAAAGGCACAGCCTCTCCGTTTGTGAGCCCTCCCGCAGTGTGCACCGATCGTGAAATCATCTTCGATGATTCACGCGTATCTGCACGTCAGAGGCGTTTCCAACCTCTACTTCGACCTCTAGGCCGCGGCGCCACCCTCGACGGAGCCCCGTCACTGCCCTCGCGGGCGGTGGCGGGGCTCCGTCGTGCCCGGGGGCGTTACGCGGCCGGGGTGCGCGGGGTGGAGAAGTGGCGGGCGCCCGGGGCGAGGGACGCGGCGGCGGGGGCGAGGAAGCAGAGGGCGGCGCAGACGGCGAGGACCGGGGTGGGTCCGAAGGCGGTGAGGGCGGGGGCGATCAGGGCGAGGCCGAGGGGGGCCAGACCGTAGGAGAGGAGGAAGTCGAGGGAGGAGACCCGGGCCAGCTTGTCGGGGGCGACCTCGCGCTGGGTGGCGGTGAACCAGGGGACGTTGAAGAGTTCGATGCCGACGCCGGCCAGGACGTACGCGGCGATGACGACGGCCGGGTGCACGGGCAGGGCGAGGGCGAGGGGCGCGAAGCCGTAGCAGGCGAGGCCGAGCAGGGCGGTGCGGCCCTGGGCGCCGGGGCGCCAGCGGGCCATCAGGAGGGCGCCGCCAAGTGCGCCCAGGGTGTAGGCGGTCATGGCGGCGGCGAGCACGACCTCGGTGCCGTACCGGTCGCGGCTGAGGAGGGGGAGGGCGACGCCGGTGGCGGAGTAGCCGGTGGCGATGACGGTGGTCAGCGCGCCGAGCCCGGCCAGGAACCAGGGGTGCCGGCGGGCCTCGCGCAGCCCGTCGACGAACTCGGCGCGGAGGGAGGGGCGGCGCTCCGGCGGCGCGGTCGCGTCGGTGGCGGTGGTCCCGCGGTGGGTGCCCCTGCCCGGGACGAGTGCGGCGACCAGCCAGAGCAGCCCGATGCCCAGCAGCAGGGACGCCGTGTCGAGGAGGACCGCGAGCAGGGCGGTCAGGGCGGGTCCGGTCAGGGTGGTGACCCGTACGGCCAGGGTGGTCGCGGCGTTGGCCCGCTGGCGCTGTTCCGGGGCGACGACCTCGGCGGTGAGCGCCTGGAACGCGGGCCGGACGGCCCCCTGTCCCGCGCCGGCCAGCGCGGCGGCGCCCACCATCAGCGGCAGCGAGCGGCCGAGTCCGAGGGCCAGCAGGGGTGCGGCGGCAGCGGCGGCGAGACCGGCCACCAGGACGACACCGCGCCGGGTGTGGCGGTCGGCGAGGACGCCGCCGACCGCGACGGCTATCAGGAATCCGGCGGTACGGGCGGCGAGCAGCAGTCCGAGGGCGGGCGCGGTCAGGGTGCGGTCCAGGACCGCGAGGCCGAGGACGAAGGGCAGCGCCCAGGTGGCGAGGCCGGACGCGGTGGTACCGGTCCAGAGCCGGAGGAAGCCGGGGTCGCGCAGGACGCCGCGGGCGGGGGCCGGGTCCGGGTCCGGCTGCGGTGCCGGGTCCCGCTGGGGCTGTGGGCTGGGGTGGGCGGTCGTCACGAGGGGGAACTCCTGGGGTTTCGGTGATGCCAACTCAGTTCGCAGGGCGACGAGTTGGAGGGCAGGGGGCAGGTGCGGGCCCGTGGCCGGGACCACGAGGGACTAGCTTATTGAAAATGATTACCGTTACAGTAGCGCTCGTTCCGGGCCGCGTCAGCACCTGCCTGCGGTCCGGTTCCCCTGCCACCACTCCCCCGGAGGACCCATGTCCCGTTCTGTCCGGGTCGGCGCTGCCGCGCTGGCCCTCTCCTTCGCCGCGGCGGGCTGTTCCGCGGGTCCGCCGCAGGCCGGTGCCGCCGCCGAGGGGGTGCGCGTCACCAGCTGCGGGCGGGAGTTGACGTTCCCGAAGACGCCGCAGCGCGCGGTCACCCTCGACCAGTCGGCGACCGAGGTGCTGCTGGAACTGGGGCTCCAGGGGCGGATGGCGGGCACGTCCAACCTGAAGACGCGGATCGCGCCGGAGTACCGGGCGGCGTACGGAAAGGTCCCGGTGCTCAGCCCGAAGCTGCTCGGCGGCGAGCAACTGCGCGCCGCCGCCCCGGACCTGGTGGTCGCCGGTTTCGACGACCACTTCACCAAGGACCGCACCGGGACCCGGGAGGAGCTGGCCGGGCTCGGGCTGCCGTCCTTCCTGAGCGCGGTGGACTGCCCGAAGCAGAACGCGGCCGGGAAGTCCCCCTTCGACCTGCTGCTGGACGACTACCGGAACCTGGGCAGGATCTTCGGCGTCGAGGAGCGGGCCGCGAAGCTCGTCCGGGAGCAGCGTGCCGCGCTCGACCGGGCGGCCGGGTCCGCGGCCTCGGTGCGCGGCGAACCGAAGGTGGTGTGGGTCTACTCGGTGTACGGGGACGCCCCGTACGTCGCCGGGGGAACCGCGATGGCCAGCGAGCTCAGCCGGATCGTCGGCGCGCGGAACGTCTTCGACGACCTCGACGAGGACTGGCCCTCCGTCACCTGGGAGGAGATAGCCGCGCGGAAGCCGGACTTCGTCGTGGTCGGCGATCTGTCCGAGCGCGGCAAGCCGGGCGACAGCGCCGCCGACAAGCTGGCGGCGATCCGCGGCAACCCGGTGATGGCCCAGCTGCCGGCCGTCGCAGGAAGCCGGTTCGTCACGATTCCCGGCACCCTGATGGACCCGTCGGTACGGACCGTGGACGCACTGCCGCTGCTCACCGAAGCGATGAAGGACCTCGGCCATGCCCGGCGCTAGCGGCAGCGCCGCCGGTGCGGGGAGCACTGCCGCGCTGCTGGACCCCTCCGTCCCGCTGGAGCCGGTGCCCGGCGGCACGGACGGCGCGCCGGTGGCCGTACCGGTAAGGCGGAGCACCGCACGGGTGGTGCTGCTGTTCGCCGCCGGGTGCGTGGTGCTGCTGGTGTCGGTGGTCGTGTCGGTGCGGATCGGGTCCACGCCGGTCGGCTACGGGGACGTGCTGCGCAGCGTCGCCTCGCGGCTGGGGATCGAGGCGGGCGGTGCACCGGTGCCGCGCCTGCTGGACTCGCTTGTCTGGGAGTTGCGGGTGCCGCGGGTGCTGCTGGCCGCACTGGTCGGGGCGTCGCTCGCGGTGTGCGGGGCGGTGCTCCAGGCGGTCACCCGCAACGCGCTCGCCGACCCGTATCTGCTCGGGGTGTCCTCGGGGGCGTCGACCGGGGCGGTGGTGGTGGTCGTCCTCGGCTTCGGGGCGCAGACCTTCGGGGTGACCGGCGGGGCCTTTCTCGGGGCGCTGCTGTCGTTCGGGCTGCTGATGCTGCTGCTCGGGCACGGCGGGCTCGACTCGGTGCGGATCGTCCTGACCGGGGTCGTGGTGGCGCAGCTGTTCACGGCGCTGACCTCGCTGGTGCTGATGGCCTCCGGGGACGCGGACGTGGTGCGGGCGATCACGCAGTGGCTGCTGGGGTCGATGGCGTCGGCCCGGTGGGACGCGGTGCTGGTGTGCGCGGCGGTGACGGCCGCCGGGTGCGCGCTCGTGTGGGGCGCTTCCGGTGCGCTGGACGGGCTTTCGTTCGGCAGTGACACGGCCGCTTCGCTCGGGGTCGAGGTGCGCAGGACGCGCGGTGTACTGCTGGTGGTGACCTCGCTGATGGCGGCGGTCGCGGTGGCGGCGGTCGGCGCGATCGGGTTCGTGGGGCTCATCGTGCCGCACGGGGTCCGGTTCCTGGTGGGGCCCGCGCACCGGGTGCTGCTGCCGTTCTCGGCGGTGGCCGGGGCGGTGTTCCTGGTGTGGACGGACGCGCTGGCGCGGGTGGCGTTCGCGCCGCGGGAGGTGCCGGTGGGGGTGTTCACGGCGCTGCTCGGGGTGCCGCTGTTCCTGTGGGTGCTGCGCCGGAGGGGGGACCTGTGAGGATCTCCGCCGAGGGGCTGACCTGGTCGGTGGGCGGCCGGGAGGTGGTGCGCGGGGTCTCGCTGGAGGTCGCGCCCGGCACGACGGCCGGGCTGATCGGGCCCAACGGTTCCGGCAAGTCCTCGCTGCTGCGCTGCCTGGCCGGGCTGCGTACGCCGGACGCCGGTTCGGTGTCGTACGACGGTGTGGACGTACGGGGGTGGAGCGCGCGGCGTCTGGCGCGGCGGGCGGCCTTCGTGGAGCAGTCCGTCGACCTGGAGAGCGAACTGCGGGTCGCGGAGGTGGTGGGGCTGGGCCGGACCCCGTTCCGCGGCCGGTGGGGCGGGGCGAGCGCCACGGACCGGGCCGTGGTGGCGGCGGCACTGGAACGGGTGGGACTGACGGAACTCGCGGACCGGGAGTGGCGCGCGCTCTCCGGGGGCGAGCGGCAGCGGGCGCACATCGGGCGGGCGCTGGCGCAGCGGCCACGGGCGCTGCTCCTCGACGAGCCCACCAACCACCTCGATGTGAAGCACCAGTTGGAGCTGATGGAGCTGCTCGGCGAGAGCGGCCGGACGGTGCTGGTGGCGCTGCACGACCTGGCGCTGGCCGCCAGGTACTGCGACCGGCTGCTGCTGATGTGCGACGGCCGGCTGGTCGCGGCCGGGACGCCCGCCGAGGTGCTGACGAGGCCGCTGCTCGCGGAGGTCTTCGAGGTGGACGCCGAGATCGGCACCGACCCGCTGGGCCGCCTCGCGGTCGCCTACCGGGGGGCCGCGCCGGCGGGGGCTCCGGCGCGGAGCCACAGCGAGGAACAGGACGGGAACCGGCCCGGGGGCCGGGACGGGAACGAGAAGAAGGAAGTGTCATGGACGTGATCAGGACTGCCGGTATGGACGCACTGGTCGAGGAGGTGCTGGCGGGCGGACACGGGCCTTCGCCGGACGGGCTGACGGCGACCAGTGTGTTCTGGGCGCACCACGGCACCCGGCTGGCGGGCGGCACCACGACGTACCTCAACCAGTACGTGCTGGTGCGGGCCGGTGCCGCCTTCGGGGCCTGCGCCTTCGAGTCGGGCGAGCTGGACGCGGGGGTGTGCGGGGCGCTGTCGGGGAGTTCGCTGGGGGCGCTGCTGCGGGACCCGGCCAGGGCGGTGCGGGTGGCCGCGCTGGACGCGTATCTGGCGGCGGTGCGCCCGCACCGGGGCGACCCGGGAGCGGAGCCGGTGACGTTGCCGGCCGGGCCCCCGGAGGTACGGGCGGTGGCCCGGGACACCGCGATAGCCGGGCTGCTCGACCTGCGCCGAGGGGCCCGGGTGGCGCTGATCGGGGTGGTCGATCCGCTGGTCGCGGCGATCCGGGAACGCGGCGGGGTGCCGCTGCTGTGCGACTTCCGGCAGCGGGCGACGCGGTGGGGCGACCCGGTGGGCGCGGACATGGGCGAGGTGCTGGCGACGGCGGACGCGGTGGTGGCCACCGGGATGACCCTGAGCAACGGCTCGTTCGACACGGTCCTGGCGCACTGCCGGGAGCGGGGCGTGCCGCTGGTGGTGTACGCGCAGACCGGCAGCGCGGTGGCGCGGGCGTTCCTGGGGGCGGGGGTGAGCGCGGTGTCGGCGGAACCGTTCCCGTTCTCCCAGTTCAGCGCGGACCCCACGGTGCTGTACCGGTACCGGGCCGGCGTCGCGGAGGGCACCGTCGCCGGAGATTCCGCCGCCGGGGCCGCCGTCGCGGAGGGCACCGTCGCCGCGGGATCCGCCGCCGCGGAAGGCACCGTCGCCGGAGATTCCGCCGCCGGGGCCGCCGTCGCGGAGGGTGTCGCGTGAGGGCCGTCGCCGTACCGCCGCCGCGTGTCCTCGGGCCGGGCCGTACCGGTGCGGGGCACGCGCCCTGCCACCACGGCGAGATCCTCCAGGGCTTCTTCCGCGACCCGGCGGGGCGCCCGCGCGCGGGGCTGGTGACGCTGCCCGTACCCGGGCCGGGCAGCCGGGCGCGCTTCGTACCGCGTCCGGGGAGTGCGCCGGACGCGGTCACGGTGACACCGGCGGACCGCACCAAGGCGCTGCGGGCCGCGCGGCTCGCCGTCGAGGAGTGCGCGCGCGGCACCGGAACCCCGGTGTGCGGGGGCGAGTTGCGGATGGGCGGCAGCCTCCCGGTCGGGCTGGGCATGGGGTCCTCCAGCAGCGATGTGCTCGCGGCGCTGCGCGCGGTCGCGGACGCCTTCGGGGCGGACCTGGACGCGGACACCCTGGCCTCGCTCGCGGTACGGGCGGAGGGGGCGTCCGACCCGTTGATGCTGGACGGCCGCCCGGTGCTGTTCGCGCAGCGGGAGGGCCGGGTGCTGGAGGTGCTCGGCGAGGCGCTGCCGCCGGTGGTCGTGGTCGGCTGCACGCTGGGCGGCGGCCGGCCGGTGGACACACTGGCACTGGCCGGACGCGACCTGTCCCCGGGGAGCGACGGCGTGGCCGAACTCGACGCGTACGAAAGGCTGCTGGACCTTCTGCGGCAGGCGGTGCGGGAGGCCGATCCGGTGCTCCTGGGGCGGGTCGCCACCGCGAGTGCGCGGCTCGGCCGGCGGCGGCTGGCGCACCCGGAGTTCCCCGCGCTGGTGGAGGTGGCGGAACGGCTCGGCGCCGTGGGGGTGCAGGTCGCGCACAGCGGCAACGTGGCGGGGCTGCTCCTGGACCCGTCGGGCGGCGGGCTGCGGCGCCGGGTGCGGGGGTGCGCGCGGGCCCTGACCGCACTCGGCCTCCCCGTCACCCGGATCTTCGCCACGTACGGCCCCGCCGCTCCCCCTGCTCTCCCGTACTCCCCTTGTCCCTCCCCCCATTCCTCTCCTCGCACCTCCCTCCGGAACGGAGCCCTTTCGTGGACACGCACATAGCGGAGGCGGTCGGCCGCCCCGATCTGGTCCGGCTCGACGACGGACTGCTGTGCCTGCGCTTCGAGACGATGAAGGTCGTCTCCGCGCTCGCCGCCGTCCGCCAGCTGCTCGACAGCGGGGCGGTGCGGCGCGGGGACACCCTGGTGGACAGTTCCAGCGGGATCTACGCCTACGCGCTGGCGCTGGCCTGCCACCGGTACGGCATGGGCTGCGTCATCGTCGGCTCCACCACCGTGGACCGCACGCTGCGCGTCCAGTTGGAGGTGCTGGGCGCCCGGCTGGAGCAGATGCCGCCGTGCGACGACCTCAAGCTGGACCAGCGGCGGCGGGTGGCCAGGGTCGGCGAGATCCTGGCCGCGCACCCCGGCTACCACTGGATGCGGCAGTACCACGACGACATCCACTACCTCGGCTACCGCGCGGTCGCCGACCTGGTGCGGCGCACGACGGACGTCCGGCGGCTCACCCTGGTCGGCGGGGTCGGTTCGGGCGCGTCCACCGGGGCGCTCGCCGGATACCTGCGGGAGCACGCGCCGGGGGTGCAGCTCGCCGGTGTCCAGCCGTACGGCAGTGTCACCTTCGGCAGCGAGCAGGTCGCCGACCCGGAGATCATCATCGCCGGGATCGGCAGCTCCATCCCCTTCCGGAACGTCGCCCACGAGCGGTACGACACCGTGCACTGGATGTCGTTCGCAACGGCGCTGTCCGGCAGCGTCGACCTGTTGCGGCGGCACGCGGTGTTCGCCGGGCTGTCCACCGGGGCCGGTTATCTGGCGGCCCGCTGGGAGCGGGGGCTCGCACCGGACCGGACCGTACTGTTCCTGGCGGCCGACACCGGGCACCGGTACGCGGACTCGGTCTTCGCCCGGCACGAGGAGGCCGCGGCGGTCGGGGACCTGAAGCCGGTGGACGTGACGTCCACCGCGGAACTGGCGCTTCCGTGGTCGCGGATGCGGTGGGGCCGGGCGCCGGGGCCGCGGGCGGCCGATGCCACGGCGGACGCGGCTGCCCGCGCGGCTGCCCGCACGGCCGGTCCGGCGGACGCCTGACCGGTGGCGCGGGCGCGCGCCCTCAAGAGGGCGGGTGGGCGGTTCCGGTTTCCCGGCGCCGCCCGCCCGCCCGGCGTTCCCCTCGGCAGGGTTGCCTCAGTGCGTCCGCATCAGCCCAGCTCGTCGCGGATCAGCTCACGGACCATCCGGCACGTGGTGTTGGACGGCGGGTGAATGCCCACACGGGCCGCCGTGGCGCGGATCTTGCGGTTGGTCGCCTTCTCGGGGACGTACACCCCGGTGTCCATCAGGGCTATCGCCAGGCGCATGGCCTTGAGACGGCGGTTGTGGGAGATGTACCACTCGCGCGGCCGGCCGGCCGGGAGGGGCTTCTTCCTGAGGGGCCTGCGGTCGGCCCCGGTCGGCTTCTTCGGCTTTCCTGGCAGGGCATTCGTCATGAGTACGGCAGCGGCCACGAGCATCCTCCTGATGCGGTCGACAACCCTCTCGAACAACGTCCATTTTACTTCCCACCACTGACAATCGCCGCTGGCCAGACGGCATTTGAGGCCGGGTGCGGGGTGGGGCGGGGGGTACCGTTGGGGCATGGAGATCTGGATCAATCCCGCATGTTCGAAGTGCCGTTCCGCGGTGCGGCTGCTCGACGAGGAGGGGGCCGCGTACACGGTGCGGCGCTACCTCGACGACGTACCCGACGAGGCGGAGATCCGGGCGGTGCTCGGACGGCTCGGCCTGGAGCCGTGGGACATCACCCGCACCCAGGAGGCGGCGGCGAAGGAGCTGGGGCTCAAGGACTGGCCGCGGGACGCGGACGCCCGGGAGCGGTGGGTCGCGGCGCTCGCCGCGCACCCGAAGCTGATCCAGCGTCCGATCATCACGGCCGACGACGGCACGGCGGTGGTCGGACGCACGGAGGAGGCGGTACGGGACGCGCTGGGGCGCTGACGCGGGGAGCGCGGGGACGCTGGGCGCTGGGCTGGGCGTACGGGGCTTACCCGGGCCGGAGTGTGCGGGGGCGGAGTGCACCCGGGCCGGAGTGTGCGGGGGCGGAGTGCACCCGGGCCGGGGCGTGCGGGGCGGGGGCTTACCCGGGCCGGGGCGTACCGGGGCCGGGGTGTGCGGGGGCGGAGTGCACCCGGGCCAGGGGGCACCGGGCGGCGCCCTCCCCTCGCCGTGCCTGCGGCGCCGGTGGCACGGCGAGGGGAGGCGGGCCCGGGGTGTGGCCCCGGGGTGTGGCCCACGGTGTTACGGCTGCGGCTTTTCCCGGGCCTCGGTCAGGGACCGGTCCGCCTCCGCCAGGATCTCCGTGACGCGCAGGCCGAAGCGGGCGTCGCAGGGGTGCGGGGTGCCGGTGCGGGCGGACTCCAGGAGGGCGTCGATCGCGGTGCCGAATGTGTCGACGGCCGCGCCCCACGAGCCGGGCAGGGAGTGGACGCCCGGTGTGCCGCGGAGTTCGACGGTGACGCCCGACGCCTCGGGCGGTGCGCTCAGGCTGAGGGTGGACGTGCTGGAGGCCCCCGAGGTGTGACGCAGCGCCAGGTGGACGGTGTCGCCGGGGCCCTCGGCCGCCGTCAGCCGCGTCACGTCGCCGAGGACCGGCAGGAGTACGGAGAGGGCGTGCGGGCCCACGTCCCACAGCCCGCCCTTCTCGCCGCGCCAGGGGGACGCCGCGTACGGGCTGGAGGCGCCGGGTGCGAAGAGGGCGCCCAGCCAGTCGGCGCGGGCGGTGTACCAGCCGTCGGCGGCGGCCTGCCGCGCGACCCAGGGGGCGGTGCCGGCGGCGAACCGCAGGGTGAAGAAGACCACCGAGGAGACCCCGGCCTCCTCCGCGGCCTCCGCGACTTGGCGGGCCCCTTCGACGGTGGTGGCCACCGGCTTGTCCAGCAGCAGATGACAGCCCGCCCGCGCGGCGCGGACCGCGAGGGGCGCCTGGATGTCCGGCGGCAGGGCCACGGCGACGGCGTCGCAGGCGGCGAAGAGGGCGTCGACGTCGTCGTACGCGGTGGTGGAGTGCGCCTCGGCGATGGCGGCGGCGGCCTCGGGGCGGCGCCCCCAGACCCCGACGAAGTCGACGCCGGGGTGGGCGGCGAGGGCCGGGGCGTGGGTGCGGTCGGCCCAGGGGCCGGTACCGAGGAGGCCGATGCGGGTGGGGGCGGGAGTGGGTGCGGAGGTGGTCATGCGGACCAGTCTGCACGGTGGGTCGGGGCGGCGGCGGGCTCCCGCCGCACGGGGCTCGTTCCCCACCCCGCCCCTGCCCGGAAGGGGTGGCGAGCCCTCCCGTGCCGGGTGCAGATCCGCGGGCGGTATGTGCCCGCTCGCGCGCCTCCCCGCGCCCCTTCCCGGGTCGGGGAGGGGCCAAGGGCCGCCGCGGGCACGGCACTGCGACGCACGTCACGTCCCCTCCGCCCCAGGTAACACGGGGTTCACAAACGGGCAACGGACGGGAAATCCCCGATTGCCAGGCTGCCGACCATCACCGCAGCAGCACGGGGCGCAGCACCGCCCCGCCACCGCCGCACCGGTGGCACCGCACCCCGCAGCCGCGTAGAACCCGCAAAGGATGGCGTCCGTGACGTTCAAGGCCGAGTACATCTGGATCGACGGCACCGAGCCGACCGCCAAGCTCCGCTCCAAGACCAAGATCCTCGCCGACGGCGCGGCCCTGCCGCTGTGGGGCTTCGACGGCTCCAGCACCAACCAGGCCGTCGGCCACGCCTCCGACCTCGTACTGAACCCGGTGTTCTCCTGCCCCGACCCGATCCGCGGCGGCAACGACATCCTCGTCATGTGCGAGGTGCTGAACATCGACATGACGCCGCACTCCTCCAACACCCGCGCCGAACTGCGCCCGCTCGCCGAGCAGTTCGCCGGCCAGGAGCCGATCTTCGGCATCGAGCAGGAGTACACCTTCTTCGAGGGCGACCGTCCGCTCGGCTTCCCGGCGGGCGGCTTCCCGGCCGCGCAGGGCGGCTACTACTGCGGTGTCGGCGCCGACGAGATCTTCGGCCGCGAGATCGTCGAGAAGCACCTCGACCACTGTCTGACGGCCGGTCTCGGCATCTCGGGCATCAACGCCGAGGTCATGCCCGGCCAGTGGGAGTTCCAGGTGGGCCCGCTGTCCCCGCTGGAGGTCTCCGACCAGTTGTGGATCGCCCGCTGGCTGCTGTACCGCACCGCCGAGGACTTCGGTGTGTCCGCGACGCTCGACCCGAAGCCGGTGAAGGGCGACTGGAACGGCGCGGGCGCGCACACCAACTTCTCCACCAAGGCGATGCGCGAGGGGTACGACGCGATCATCACGGCGTGCGAGTCGCTGGGCGAGGGCTCGAAGCCGATGGACCACGTGAAGAACTACGGCGCGGGCATCGACGACCGCCTCACCGGTCTGCACGAGACCGCCCCGTGGAACGAGTACAGCTACGGCGTCTCCGACCGCGGCGCCTCGGTCCGCATCCCCTGGCAGGTCGGCCAGGAGAAGAAGGGCTACATCGAGGACCGCCGCCCCAACGCCAACGTCGACCCGTACGTCGTCACCCGGCTGATGGTCGAGACCTGCTGCACCGCGCTGGAGAAGGCCGGCCAGGTCTGAGCCGGTGGCCGCCGGACCGGTCCGGCGGGGACCGGTCCGGCGAGGACCGTGGCCTGTGGGGGCCGCCCGTACGCATCGCGCGTGCGGGCGGCCCTCCGTGCGTTGCCGGCCACCGCGTTGTCAGTGCCGTGTGCCAGGGTGACGTCATGTCCGACAGGCTCGAAGTCACCGTCCAGCAGGAGCTCGGCGCTCCGGTGGTCCGCCCCAGCGCCGCGGAGTTGACCGCGCTCGTGCACCGCATCGGCGCGGACGGAGACCGCTTCCTGGTGGTCGAGCCGATACCCGACGACCCGCAGACCTACGTCCAGGTGTGGCACGCGACCGGCGGGGGCTACGACCTGGAGCACCGCGCGGGCGGCCCCGCCGCGCACTACGGGGCCGAGTTGTCCGCTCCCGCGCCGGTGGCCGCCGTGATGTGCCGCTGGGCGGCCGGCGAGGAGCACTGGGACCGCGGCGTGACGTGGGAGCACCAGGACCACGGCACGCCGGAGAGCGAACCGGTGCCCGAGCTGCCCGACGAGCTGCACGCCCGGGTGGCGGCATCGGTACGGGAGTTGCTGGTGGGCGGGTACCGCGGCCCGGCCCTGCTGGTGCGGGCGGTGGAGGACATCCACGGGGACGAGGTGTCCGCTCCGCAGGCGTGGCAGGTGGTGAACCGGCTCTGGGCGCAGCGGATCGAGGAGCAGCGGGAGTGGGGCGCGGAGAAGACCGACCCGGAGCGGCTGAGCGAGGCGTTCGGGGTGCTGGACGCGGCCGGGATCATCGCCCGGGAGGACTTCACCTGCTGCCGGTCCTGCGGCCTGGCCGAGATCGGCGGGGAGGGCCCCGAGGACTCCCGCGGCTTTGTGTTCTTCCACACGCAGGGCACGGCAGCGGCGGCGGCCGGCGGTGGACTCTCCCTGTACTACGGCGGGTTCGCCGATTCGCCGGAGGTGACGGCGTCGGTCGGCCGGGAGGTGGTGGCGGCACTGGGCGCCGCGGGACTGGGGACGCGGTGGGACGGGTCGCCGGACAGGGCGATCGAGCTGACACCGCTGGACTGGCGCAGGCGGCTCCCGGGGTGAGAGCGGCACCGGGGGCGTGGGGCGCACGGGGGCGCACTGCCGCACAGGCCTCCTGCTGGGCTCGTACGTCTGGTCTAATGGGGCACATGACCGGCTTCCAGAACCCCACCGCTACAGGTCGCTTCGACCTGGAGCCGTTCTGGCCTTCCCGTCAGCACCACGACTTCGACCGGGTCTGTTGTCGCGCGACGAACGCGCGAGCCCTCTAAAGCCGTTCCCGCGGGACGTCGGACCACCCGGTCCGGCCCTTCCCCCGACGACGGCCTTCGGTCCGCGCGCATCCGTAGGAAGCAGTACGCCACCGCGTGACCCTCCGCGGCGGTCTCCTCCGCGCGAAAGATGCTGACCTGCCATGACGAACACCCGTACCCGTACGTTCCCCGTCTCCTCCGCGGCAACGGCCGCCCAGCGCCGGGCCGTTCACGAACCGCTGCGTCCGCCGGCCCACCGGTTGCGGGCCGTCGACCGCGACGAGGTGGCGCCGCCGTCCGCCCCGGCCGCGCTGCGCCCGGCCTACGACGTGGCCGACTACCTGCCGCCGGGCGCCACTTGGCTGCCCGCCCCGCAGCACACGCTGCCCGCGCTGCCGGGCCGCCCCGCGATGGTCGGCTACCTGGTGCTGGTACCGGCCGACCAGCAGCAGAGCGCGCCGCCCGTGCTCGTACCGGAGCGGACGCTGCCGGAGCGGGCCCCGACCGAGCGGACTCTGCCGGAGCGGGCCGCCCAGGCGCCGGTCCGCCCGCAGGGGCCCCGGGCGTCCGTGGCGGGCGCCGAGGCCGACCCGGTGCGGCAGGGGCCGGTGCGGATCGACTCCTCGCGGCGGCTCGTCGAGGTGGCGGGCCGGGTGCTGGACCTGACGTACCTGGAGTTCGAGCTGCTGGCGCACCTGGTCGCGCACCCGCACCGGGTGCACACCCGGGACCAGCTGGTGACCACGGTCTGGGGCTACGGGCACGTCGGCGACGGCCGCACCGTGGACGTCCACATCGCCCGGCTGCGCCGCAAGCTGGGCGCCGAGCACCGCCGGAGCATCCAGACGGTGCGCCGGGTGGGATACAAGTACGCTCCCTGAGCCACTGTCCCGCCGGGGCGGCCCGGCGGGCCGGGGCCGGTCGCGGGCCCCGCACGGACGGGTGGTGCCAGGTACACCCCCGCCTCGGGTGCGGGGCCCCATGACCTCGGCACTCTCCCCGGGTGAGACTGTGCATGCGGTGAGGCTGCGGAGCCTCGGCGCACGACCGCGGCCGGAGAGGGACCCACCACCATGAATGCCACCCAGATACGCGCTTCGCTCCTCGCGGGGGCACGCGGGCTCGGGTTGTCGATCGCCTCGATCGCCGTCTCGTGCGTCCTGTTCTCCTTCACCCTGATCTCGCTGGTCCTCGTCGTGATCGGGGTGGGTGTCTTCACCACCCCCGTGGTGCTCGGGTGGGTCCGCGCGTGGGCCAACCGCCGCCGGCTGCTGGCCGGGACCTGGTCGGACGTGCGGATCGCCGTCCCGTACCGGCCGCTGCCCGCGGACGTGCGCGGCGGGATCACCGGGCAGGTGGAGCGGACCTCGCTGATGCTGAAGGACCCGGCGACCTGGCGGGACCTCCAGTGGCTGTTCGTGGACCTGTCGGCGGGGGCGCTCACCGCGCTCCTGCCGGCGCTGCTGCTCTTCTACCCCCTGGAGAGCGTGGTCCTGGCGGCCGGGCTGTGGCGGGTGTTCGCCGACGGCGGCGACGTGTACTGGTACACCTTCGTGCCGGTCAGCGGCCAGACCACCGGTCTGCTCGCGATGGCCGTCGGCGCGGTGATCCTCTTCTTCGGCATCCGGTACAACCCGGTGGTCCTGCGGGCCCACTTCCGCCTCGCCGGGTTCTTCCTGAACCCGACGGCTCAGGCCACCCTCGCCCAGCGGGTGGAGAAGCTGACCGAGACCCGGCACGACGCCCTCGACACCTCCGCCGCCGAACTGCGCCGCATCGAGCGCGACCTGCACGACGGCGCCCAGGCCAGGCTCGTCGCCATGGGCATGAACCTGGGCACCATCGAGGCACTGGTGGAGAAGGACCCGGCACGGGCGAAGAAGCTCCTGGCGATGGCCCGCGAGTCCTCCGCCGAGGCCCTGACCGAGCTGCGCGACCTGGTGCGCGGCATCCACCCGCCGGTGCTCGCCGAGCGGGGGCTGGGCGACGCGGTGCGGGCCCTGGCGCTGCGGCTGCCGATCGAGACGGAGGTCTCGGTGGACCTGCCGGGGCGGGCGGACGCCCCGGTGGAGTCGGCGGCGTACTTCGCGGTGAGCGAGGTGCTGACGAACGCGGTCAAGCACGCCGAGGCGGACCGCGTGTGGATCGACATCCACCACACGGGCAAGGGCCCCACCGGCGTGATCCGCATCTCGGTCACCGACAACGGCAAGGGCGGCGCCACGGTGGGAGGCGGCTCGGGGCTGAGCGGAGTCGAACGCCGACTCGGTACATTCGACGGTGTTCTGGCCGTCAGCAGTCCCGCGGGCGGTCCCACCATGGTGACCATGGAGATTCCTTGCGCGTCCTTCTAGCCGAAGACCTCTTTCTGCTCCGTGACGGCCTGGTCAGGATGCTCGAAGCGTTCGACTTCGAGGTCCTGGCCGCCGTCGAGACCGGGCCCGAACTGACCAAGGCCTTCGCGGAGTTGGAGCCGGACGTCGCCGTCGTCGACGTCCGGCTCCCGCCGTCCCACACCGACGAGGGCCTCCAGTGCGCGCTGGCCGCCCGCCGGGCCAGACCCGGCCTGCCCGTCCTCGTGCTGTCGCAGCACGTGGAGCAGTTGTACGCGCGCGAACTGCTCGCGGACGGGAACGGGGGCATCGGGTACCTCCTCAAGGACCGGGTGTTCGACGCGGAGCAGTTCATCGACGCGGTGCGCAGGGTGGCGGGCGGGGGCACCGCGATGGACCCGCAGGTCATCTCGCAGCTGCTGTCGCGCCGGGCGCAGGACAAGCCGATAGGCCAGCTCACCCCGCGCGAGAAGGAGGTGATGGAGCTGATGGCGCAGGGCCGCTCCAACGCCGCCATCGCCGCCCAGCTCTTCGTCACCGAGCGGGCGGTCGCCAAGCACACCTCGAACATCTTCGGCAAGCTGGACCTGCCGGTTTCGGACGACGACAACCGGCGGGTCCTCGCGGTGCTGGCGTACCTGGACAGGTGAGCCGGGCGGCCCCCTCCCGCGCCCGCGACGCGCTCGGCGGGCGCGGACCGGGCTCGCGGCGGGCGCGGACCCGGGGCGCGGAAACAGGAGCGGCCACGGATGCGGCCCTGGTAAAGGACGACAATCCGCCGACGCGTGCATAACCTGTGTGCGTCACGGCGACGTGGCCGAAACCGGTGTGCAGAGAGAGGAACCCCGACGTGCGTGAGCGGTGGATGCCGGTTTCCTTGGCCGTTGCCGGAAGCGCGGCGCTGATGGTGCTGACCGCCGGGTGCGGCGGGCCCGTGGCGTCGGCGCCCCGGCTGGATCCGGGGGTGTCGCCGACGCCGCAGAAGTCCGCCGCCGTACTGGACTACCCGCCGTTCATCGGGGTGCTGACCGAGGGCGACGACCACTGGTGCACCGCCAGCGTGGTGGACAGTCCCAAGGGGAACATCGTCGCCACCGCCGCGCACTGCGTGGGCGAGATCGAGGGCGAGGCGAAACGGTCCATCTCCTTCGCGCCCGGCTTCTCCGGCCAGGGCAAGGGGAAGCAGCCGTACGGGGCGTGGCGGGTGCGGTCCGTGCAGGTCGACGACCGGTGGCAGGAGCAGGAGGACGACCCGTACGACTTCGCCTTCCTGGCCCTGGAGCCCGACGCCGAGGGCCGCAACGTGCAGGACGTGGTGGGGGCCGCCGGACTCGACTGGGACTCCGGCCCCGAGCGTCAGGTGACGGTGGTCGGCTACCCGGAGCCGGACCACAACCCGGACAACCGCCCCGTCACCTGCACCACCGACAGCAAGCAGGACGAGGAACTGCCCGGAATGGTGCAGATGCAGTGCGCGGGCTTCTGGAACGGGACCAGCGGCAGCCCCTGGCTCACCGACTACCGGGGGCCCGACCGGCCGGGCAAGCTCATCGGGGTGCTCAGCGGCGGTGACACCGACTCCGAGTCGACGGCCGCGCTCTTCGGAGCCCCGGCACGGGCCCTTTATCAGCGGGCACTCAAGGCCTGAGCGGGAATTCCCTTATTTGGTGCGTTCCCACGAAATCGGGGAGCGGCCGGAAATCGGTTGAACACGCCGCTCCTTTCGTACGTATGGAACTTCGCCCGGAAGAAAGCGAAGGACCCCATGGGCCACAAGCGTTCGAAATTGGCGAACAGGACGATCGTCGCCACCGCCGCACTCGTCATCGGCGGGGGCGGAATGGTCGCACTGAATGTGCATGCCTCCGCCTCCGAGGAACCGGCCGCATTACCACCCGGACCACGCATGGCGACCATCAGCTGTCCCGATGTGGCCAATTCCCTCCCCGAGGTGCCGCGCGGCGCACGGCAGGACGTCGACCGGGAACTCGCGGCGATGGACAGCCAGATCACCGAGGCGTACCGCGAGTTCGCCGGGTCGAAGGACCGCAGGGACCAGCAGGCCGTGCTCGGGCCGCTGAAGAACGAGCGCGCCGCGTCGCTGGGCCGGATCGGCGACAGCGTGGCCGAGCAGCCCGGGGCCGCCCGCCCGCAGAACCTCGACGAACTGGCCCCGTGCACGATGCGCGCGGACGACGGCGGAAGCGGCACCCGCGGCGGAGGGGACGGCCAGGACGACGGGAAGGCCGGGTCCGGGCAGGGCGGCGGGGCGCAGGCCGGCAACGGGCCCGAGCGCTCCGACTTCGTCGACATCCGGTCCGTACGCCCCGCTGCCGCCCAGCCCCGCAATCGCCGCACCGCCTCGCGCGGCACCTTCACCACCGCCTGCGGCCGAAACGAAAACGGCAAGTTCAACCCGGACAATGTCATTGTCGCGCCCGGCGTGAGCAATGGCGCACACCATATGCACGACTACGTCGGCAATCAGGCGACCGACGCCTTCTCCACCGACGACGTACTCGCCGCCGGAAGGACCACCTGCCGCAATCCCGGCGACCGTTCCACCTACTACTGGCCCGTGCTCCGGCTCCAGAACGGAAAGGACGAGTCGGATTCCGGCGCGGACGGCGGCGGAAAGGACAGGAACACCGGGGAAATCCAGACCCCGGCCCAGGTCACCCTCAATTTCGTGGGGAATCCGACCGCCCGGGTCGTCGCCATGCCGCGCTTTCTGCGGATCATCACCGGGGACGCGAAGGCCTTCACCAACGGCACCGCGAACGCCAACGCCTCGTGGAGCTGCACCGGCTTCGAGAACAGGCAGCTGAAGGACAAGTACCCCCTCTGCCCGCGCGGCAGCCAGGTGGTCCGTACGTTCCGGTTCCAGAGCTGCTGGGACGGGTCGAACGCGGACAGCGCCAACCACCGCACCCATGTCGCCTTCGCCCGCCCCGACGGGTCCTGCGCCACCGGCTTCCGGCCGATCCCGCAACTCGTGCAGCGGATCGTGTACGCGGTGCCGCCGGGCCCCGGGTTCGCCGTCGACTCGTTCCCCGAGCAGCTGCACAAGCCCGTGACCGACCACGGCGACTTCATCAACGTCTTCGACGAGCAGCTGATGCGGCGGATGGTGGGCTGCATCAACAGCGGGCAGCGCTGCCGCTGAGGCATGCGCAGGGGCCCGCCACCGAGGCCCCTGCGCTCCGCCGGGGCCCGCCGCCGTGGCCCTGCGCTCCCCCGAACCTGCGCGGTCAGCTCGCGTGGTGACCCGGACGACCCGCCCCGGCCGTGGGCCCTTCCCCACTCCCCGAGTGGCCCGCGGTGGTCTCCACGGTCCCGCCGAGCTGGCCGCGCAGAGCCGTGACCACGTCCGCGTCACCGGCCGCGATCCAGCCGCGGCCCACCAGGTAGCTCCCCCCGTAGTCGTTCGCCGCGTCGAACCACTCCTGCCTGCCGCGGTCGGTGGCGAAGGTGGTGAGGACGTAGTCGCCGCCGCTGGTGCGGCAACTGGCCTGCCGCAGCTCGGCGGCCTCGGTGCCGATGTCCGGTACGCAGCCGGCCTGCGCGGCCAGTTCCTCCAGGGTGCCGGTGGCCTCCGGGGGCACGGGCGGCGGTCCGCAGCCGGTCAGCGCGGACAGTGCCAGGGCCAGCAGGGCCGCCGCGGCCGTCGCCGCTGTTCGCTGTCGCATCCGGCCATGGTGGGCTCCGGGTCCGGGCGTGCGCGCCGTAACTCCCTTAACGCCCGCATCTGACACATCCGTTACGCTCCATGCGCGATCATGCCCCCATGCGCTTTCCGGACCTTCCCGTGCTCGCCCCCGCCTATGTCGGCGGCGTCCAGCTCGGCGCCCACGCCGCCCGCCGCCATCTGCCCGGTGCGGAGCGCGAGGACTTCCTGCGTGCCTGTTCCACCAATGTGGAGCAGCTCGGTTCGGGGCACTGGGAGACCCTGCTGACCAGTGCGGTGGTGGTGGAGGAGCCGCTTCCGCTGCCGTACGCGCTGCTGCTGCTCGCGGTGCTGGGGTACGCCGAGTACGCGTACGGGGCCTGGTGGGCGGCCGGGGTCTTCCTGTTCGGGCACGCGGGGGCGACGCTGCTGGTGTACGGGGGGCTGCGGGCGACGGGGGTGGACGCGGCGACCCGGTCCGCGGTGGACGTGGGCACCAGCTACGGCTTCAACGCGGTGCTGGGCGCGCTCACCGCGGCGCTCCCCCGCGGCCCCCTGCGGTTCGCGGGCCGGGCCACCCTGCTGGCGCTGGCGGCCCGGCCGCTGCTGAACAAGGCCCGCCCGACCTTCACGGACGTGGGCCACTTCGCCGCGCTGGCCCTGGGGGTCGGCCTGAGCACGGCACTGTCCCGCCGCTGACCCGCCGGGCGTCGGGGCCCCGGGGCCGCCGACCCTCCACAGGACCGCTCCCGCGCGTCCACGTACGGTGTAAGGGCCCCCCGCGAACCAGCACAGGAGCCCCGAAACCCGATGACCGCACTCCCCTCCACCACCGTCGCCAACCTCCGCGACCTCGGTGGCCTCCCCCTGTCCGACGGCCGGACCGTACGCTCCGGGCTCGTGCTGCGGGCGGGGCAGCTGGACCGGATGGACCCGGACACCGATCCCGTCGTCGCCGCCCTCGGCATCACCACGATCGTCGACTTCCGCAGCACCGCCGAGCGCGCGGACTACCCGGACCGGGTGCCCGCCGGGGCCCGGCTCGTCGTCGCGGACGCGCTCGCCGACACCATCGCCGCTGCGGTGCGGGGCGGCGACTCCGACGACAAGCCGGCCGCCGCCCAGCTCAAGCACGTCCTGTCCGACCCGAAGCTGGCCGAGGAGCACCTCGGCGGCGGCCGGGCGCAGGCCCTGTTCGCGGACACCTACCGCGCGCTGGTGTCGTCGGACTCCGCGGTGTCCGCCTACCGCGTCTTCCTCACCGAGCTGGCCGCCGAGGACGCGGGCCCGCTGCTCTTCCACTGCACGGCGGGCAAGGACCGCACCGGCTGGGCGGCGACGATCGTGCTGACCCTGCTGGGTGCCTCCCCGGAGACCGTCGAGACCGAGTACCTGGCGGTCAACCCGGCGGTGCGGGCCGCCTTCGTGCCGCTCATCGAGAGCTTCACGGAGAAGGGCGGCGACCCGGAGATAGCCCAGGCGATCATCGGCGTGGTGCCGGCGTACCTGGCGGCGGCGCTCGCCGAGGTGGACGAGAAGTACGGCTCGATGGAGGCGTACGTGCGCGACGGCCTCGGCGTGCCCGACGACGCCGTCGCCCGCATCCGCGCCCGGCTGACGCAGGACGCGGCGCGCTGACGCAGGACCGGGCGCACTGACGCAGGACGCGGCGGGCTGACGAAGGACGCGGCCGGGGACCGGACCCACGGCCGTCCCGCCACCGCGAGCAGGGACCGGGGCCCGGGGCCGGGAGACCGGGGCGCCCCAGGCCGCCGACGGCTGCTCCGCAGGCCCCTACAGCGGCTTCTCCAGCAGCGTCACCGCGTAGGAGGGGGCTCCCCCGGGAGCCTCCTTCGCCTTGTTCTCGCCGACGAAGCGGTAGCCCGCCGCCTCGTAGTACGTCCGCAGCCGCGGGTTGTGCGAGACGCAGTCCAGCCGGGCCAGCGCGCGGCCCGACTCCGCGATGCGTGCCTCCGCCGCGGCGAGCAGCGCGCGCCCGGTGCCCGCCGGGGCGTGCGCGCGGTCGGTCATCAGCCGGTGGACGTAGCCCGCGACGGGCGGCTGCGGCCCCCAGGCGCCCTCGTCGTCCCACCAGAGTTCGTAGGCGCCCACCACCGCCCCCTCGTGCACCGCGAGCCACACCTCTCCCTCGCGCATCCGGCGCCGGAAGTGCGCGGCGTCCTTCTGGCCGGGCTTCCACTGGTCGATGCCGTGCTCGGCCATCCAGCGCGCCGCCCCGTCGTGGAGACGTACGAGGTCGCCGAGGTCAAAGTCGTCTGCGGGACGGAAGGTGAGTTCCGCGGTCGTGTCGATCATGTGCTGTACGGTAACCGCCGCGTGAGCGGGCCCCGTCGGGGGAACCCGCCCGGTATGGACCGCACCGATGCGCGCAAGGACCGGGAGCAGGACCTCGACGACCCCCGCGGCACCGGGCCGGTGCCGCCGCCCCGCGACACCGGGGACCGCACCGCACCGGCCGGCCCGCCGCCCCGCCGCCGGATCTCCCTCTGGATCAAGGTTCCCGCGGTACTGCTCGCCCTGGTCGCCGCCCTCCTCGTCGGCACCCGGCTCTTCCTGATCCCCGGGTTCGGCGAGCTCTTCGGCAGCGAGACCAAGGACCGCAGCGGCCCCGCCGTCCTCAAGTCCCTGAAGGACATGAGCAGTTACGAGGCGGCGTCCGGCAACTTCCAGGTGGTGGTGGACCTGGAGAAGGACGCGAAGTTCCTCCCGGACGCCATCCGGGGCACCCGTACCCTCTACGTCGGCGCGGGCACCGTCGGCGCGAGCGTGTCGCTGGGTTCGCTCGGCACGGGCGACGTCACGGTCGACGAGGACCGCACCGCCGCCACCATCCGCCTGCCGCACGCCACGCTCGGCAAGCCCGCCCTGGACCCGGACCGTTCGTACGCGGTGTCCAAGCAGCGCGGTCTGCTCGACCGGCTCGGCGACTTCTTCTCCGACAACCCCAACGACGAGCAGGCCGTCCACCGGCTCGCCGCCCAGCACATCGGCGACGCCGCCAAGGAGAGCGGACTGACCGCACGGGCCGAGAAGAACACCACCGGAATGCTCCAGGGCCTGCTGCGCTCCCTGGGCTTCCGGGACGTGACGGTCACCTACCGGTGACCGCCCGCGCCCCGCGTCAAGCGGCCCGCCCGGTGCGGCCGTTCACTCCGAGGAGCCGCGCTGCACCGGCACCACGGGCAGCGAGGGGCCGAGCACCAGGAGCCGTTCGACCAGTTCCCCGAACGGGCCGTCCGAGGGTTCGTCGGCCAGTATCCGCAGCACGATGCCCGCCATCTCCGCGTCGTAGGCGGCGCTGACCGCCATCAGGGCGGCGAAGTCGTGGACGAGCTTCCTCTCCAGTTCCTCGCGCGGGATCTGGCGGCCGTCGAGCCAGATCAGGGCCGTCGACTCGGCGAGGGACACCCAGGAGCGGACGACCAGGGCGAGCCTGGCGGGCGGTTCGCCGACCCCGAGGTGGTCGAGGATCTGCTCGTACGCGGCCTGCCGCACCTCGTCGATCATGGCGTTCGTGGTCGACGAGCCGACGGCCGGGCCACCGCGCATCAGCGCCGAGAAGCCGGGCCCGTGCTCGTCGACGAAGCCGAAGAACCGGCCCATCACGCGCAACAGGCGCGCGCCGAGCGGGCCTTCGTGCGGCTCGTTGAAGCGGGCGGCCAGTTCGTCGGCGGCCCGCCGCAGCGCCGCCTCGTACAGGCTCTGCTTGCCCGGGAAGTAGTGGTAGACGAGCGGGCGCGAGATGCCCGCGGCGGCGGCTATCTCGTCGATGGAGACCTCGTCGGGGGAGCGATGGCTGAACAACTCCAGTGCCACGCCGATCAGTTGCTGCCTGCGCTCTTCGACGCCCATCCTGCGGCGTACCCCGGTCGTCATCGCACCAGCGTAACCGCCCGGCCTGCGAAGAGGACCCCCAGGGCCCGGTCCGGATCTTCCCCGGGCCCCTCCCCCGGCTCTGCCTAGAGGTCGAGGACCAGACGTTCGCCGCCGGCCCGGGAGACACAGATCAACAGGGAGTCGCCGCGCTCGGAATCGGTCAGCAGCTCGTCGCGGTGGTCGATCTCCCCCTCGATCACCCGCTGTTGGCAGGTACCGCAAAAGCCCTGCTCACAGGAGTACGAGACGTTCTTCACCAGGGGCTTGACCGCGGCCAGGATGGTGGAGTCGGCAGCCACGGTGACGGTCGCTCCGGTCTTCCGCAGTTCCACCTCGAACGCTCCGGAGCCTCCGGCGCCCGCGCCCGGCGCGAACCGTTCGACGTGCAACGAACAGTGATCCGGCAGTGATCCCTCCACCGCCCCCAGGAGCCCCTCGGGACCGCAGCAGTACACCGCCGCCCCCTCGGGCGCCGTGGCCAGCAGTCCGGCCAGGTCGGGCAGTCCGTCCTCGTCCTCGGCGGCCACCGTCACCCGCCCGGGGCCGCCCAGCTCCTCGATCTCCGCGAGGAACGGCATCGTGGCCCGGCTGCGGCCCCCGTACAGCAGCCGCCAGTCGGCGCCCGCCTCCTCGGCGGCCCGCAGCATGGGCAGCACGGGGGTGATCCCGATGCCGCCCGCGACGAAGACGTACGCCTGCGCGTCGACGAGCGGGAAGCGGTTGCGCGGGCCGCGCACCTCGATCTCCGAGCCCTCGTGGAGCTGTTGGCGCACCTCGACGGAACCGCCCCGGCCGTCCTCGATCACCCGGGTGGCGACGGTGTACGAGGCACGGTCGGCCGGGTCGCCGCACAGCGAGTACTGGCGCACCAGGCCCGAGGGCAGGACGAGGTCGAGGTGGGCGCCGGGCCGCCACGGGGGCAGGTCGCCCGCGTCCATGGCTTCGAGGTGCAGCCGCACCACCCCGTCGGCAGGCTCGTCCCGGCCGCTGACCAGCATGCGGATCCCGGCGGGCCGGGTGCCGCCGCGACCGCCGGTGCCCGATATCGGGTCCTCCAGGGCGGGCATCGGCCACAGCGGCGAGCGGTCGATCCGCTTGCGCAGGGCACCGCGGGCGACCAGGGCGAGTCCGGCTGCGGAGGCGAGGAGGGCGAGCGTACGGGCGCGGGGCAGGGTGGTGCGGGACATGGGTCAGGAACCTCCGGTGGTACGGGCCTCGGCGGCCCGCGCGGCGGGGGAATGCGCGAGGTAGGCGACGGCCTGGGCGGTGCTGCCCTCCTGGGAGGGGTGGTAACCGCGGCTCAGGTAGCGCGGGATGGACTTCGCCATGGCGCCGGGCGTGGGGAGCACGCCCTGCTTCCCGCCCCGTACGAAGTCGGCGAAGGTGGCCCTGCCGGTGCCGCCGAGGGTGGGGTCGTTGGCCATGAAGAAGCGGGAGCCGCGCTGCCACAGGAAGACCAGCGCGGTGAACGCGGTCGCCCAGGTGCGGGCCCTGCGCCGGTAGCTGCCGTCGACGTGCTGGAACAGCTCGAAGGCCACCGAGCGGTGTTCGACCTCCTCGGCGCCGTGCCAGCGCAGCAGGTCGAGCATGGTCGGGTCGGCGCCCCTGCGGTCGAGTTCGTCGGCGTTGAGCACCCAGTCGCCGAGGAAGGCGGTGTAGTGCTCGATGGCGGCGATGATCGCGATGCGCTCCAGCAGCCACCACTCGCGGGCCCTGCCGGGCGGCAGCGTGCGGTCGCCGAGCAGCTTCTCGAAGAGCCAGTCGACCTGGGCGGTGTACGGGGTGGGGTCCAGGCCCTGTGCCTTGAGGTGCGGCAGGACGTCGTCGTGGGCCTGCGAGTGCATGGCCTCCTGCCCGATGAAGCCGAGCACGTCCTCGCGGAGCCGGTCGTCCTTGATCAGCGGGAGGGCCTGCTGGTAGACGTGCACGAACCAGCGCTCCCCCGCGGGGAGCAGCAGGTGCAGCACGTTGATGGTGTGGGTGGCGAAGGGGTTGCCGGGGAGCCAGTGGAGTGGGGTGCCCTTCCAGTCGAAGGACACCTGGCGGGCTTTGAGCGGCGTCCACTCCGACGCGACGGGGGCCGGGCCCTGCTGCGTATTAGACATGGCGTCAATGTACTGAGGAGTACGACCTTGGGAACAGGCCCTTGCACGAGGAGTTTTGCGACGCCTCCCGCGCAAGGGCCCGCACCGGGTCCGCCGAACGCCCCGCGGAACCCGGACACCGGCCCCCGCGGGGCGTTCCCTCAGTGCAGGACCTCCGCCTCGGTGCCGTCCTTCAGCTTGCCCGTGAGGGTGGCCCGCGCGGCCTCCTTGGCGGGCAGGGACAGCAGGTTGCCGTCCTCCTTGCCGGTGATGCCGCCGGTCACGGCCAAGGACGCGAACGCGTCGTTGCCCGCGGCCAGCAGATAGGACTTGCCCGCCTTCGACGTCCACAGCACCCCGGCGAGGACCTTGGGGTCCTTGGGGCCGCAGGCCGCCGAGTCCTCGGCCTTCGCGGCGACCGCGCCCGTCCCGCTCTTCTTCGTGCTCGGCGGCTGGAACTGGGCGAACACCCGGCTGCCGGTGCCCCGCCAGGTCTCCGCCCGGGTGCACAGCCACTGCGCGGTCCCGTTGTCGTCCGGGAGCGGCTGGGCGGCGTACGACCAGGAGTTGACGCTGCGCACGCCGTGCGAGCGGACCGTGGGGAGCAGGCAGGCGGTACGCGCCCAGCCCGCCCGGTCCGAGGTGTTCGCGAGGTCCGCCGGGGTGTCGGGCGGCCCCGCGGTCAGCCGGGCCGGGACGAGTTCGGCGAGGTCGGTGAGGGTGCGGGTGCCGGTGCTGTCCCGTACCTCCAGGGCCTCCCAGGTGCGGCAGTCGCGGGCCATCGAGGACGCGGCGACCGGCGCGGTGACGCCGTCGGCGTCGCGGGCCAGGGTGCGCGGGGCGGCGGTGGGGTCGAGCAGGTCGCGCACCGCGGTCCGGTCGGCCCAGGGGGCGGTCAGATAGCGGACGTGGGTCGCGGTGCGGGAGACGACCACCGCGTTCGCCGAGGCCTCGACGGCGCCGTCGACACGGGCGAAGTCCAGGGCCGTGCCCTCGGTGCCGTCGGCGGGCTCCGCGTACCTGACCAGGCGCAGGCCGTCGTAGAGCACGGCCACCTTCGCCCCGTCGAGCTTGCCCGCGTACAGCAGTTGCGGCGGCCCCATCGCCGGGCCCGTGGCGGTGCCGGGGGTGGCCGAGACGTGGGTGGCGGGGCCGGGGGACGCCCAGGCGGCGAGGGCGCGGCGCAGCAGGTCGTTGTTGTCGGCCAGCGAGCCACGCACCGGCCAGGCGGAGAAGTCGGTGCGGTCGGAGGTCTTCCAGGCGGCGGCAGGGGCGATGGTCAGCAGGGCCGGGTCCAGGGCCTGTTCGGCGGCGGTGTTGCCGCCGTCCGACGCGTGCCGGGGGCCGCCGACGCCCAGGGCGACGGCGCCGACCACGAGCGCGGCGGCAGCGGCGGCGCCCGCCCTGGCGTAGTGGCGGCGGCGCATCAGGTCGGTGGGGCGGGCCTGCAGCGAGCACGGGTCGAACTCGGCGGACTCCAGCAGCGCGGAGCGCTCCACGGTGTCCGCCTCGGCGAGCGCGGGCCCGGTGTCGGCGACCCCGGCGGCTCTCAGCACCCGCCGCACCTCCGCGTCCTCCAGCCGCTCCAGGCCGCGCAGTACGTAGGCGGCGCGGCCGGCCCCGGACAGGGCGGCGAGCCGCTGGTCGAGGGCGAGTTCCTCGGCGCCCCCGGACTTGGGGAACAGCCGGATGCCCCACACCTGCGGCAGCACCGGCGGCAGCTGGGCCCGCCGGGGCCAGGCCCCGCGGCGCAGCGGCTGCTCGGCGGCGAGGGCCTGCCGCAGCACCTGCTGCCGCACGAAGGCGTGGCCCCGGTCGCGTCCGGTGGAGTCGCCGGGGCGCTCCTCGGCCGCGGCGCGGCGCGGCAGCGGGATGCCGGCGACGCTCTGCGGGGTGCGTCCGGTGCGTCCGCGCGGCAGCGAGCGCTGCACCAGCGAGTGGGCGGTCAGGACGCGGCGGTTGCGTCCCAGGTGCGGGGGCAGGACGAGGTAGGCGAGGCGGACGAGGCGCGGGTAGTGCTCGACGAGCGCGGCCTCGGCCTGTCCGACGCCGACGGGGACGGTGGATCCGTCGGTGCCGGCGCCCGGGTCGGCGTCGGCCGTGTCGTCGGGGGCGGTGTCGTGGGTGGGCTTGCGGGGGCGGCTGATGACATCCTGTGGGCGTCGCACATTACGCAGAACGAGCGATACATCCGATGGTCACCCACCACCTTCCGCCCGCCGCGCGACCGCTTGCCCGCCGCACGGCCAAGGGCTCACGGATAGGTCCCCAACAGGGCGTGGGCCAGGGCGGATTCGTGGTTGGCGGCCCCTTCGGCGTAGGCCAGCTCGAAGGCCTGGTCGCCGATCGCGGCGCGGGCCAGGCGCTCGCACCGGTCCCGCACCGGGCCCAGTTCCGGGGTGCCGCGCTGCGGGTGGCCGACCTGTTCCCAGTAGGACTGTCCGGTGCCGTACATCAGGGCGGCCTGCCGGCCGTCGCCGCGGGCGGCGAGCGCGGCGGCCAGCAGGTCGAGCCCCAGGGCTATGCCGAAGCCGTCGCCGAGCCGGTACTTGGCGTCGATCATGGCGCGGGCGTGCGCGGCGGACTCCTCGGCCCGGCCCTGGAGCAGTGCTATCAGGGCGAGCTGGTAGTCGGCGTAGGCGCGGGTCCAGCTCTCGCCGTGCTCGGTGCAGATGCGGCGCAGTTCGGTGGCGGCGGCCGACGCGGTCCCGTACTGCCCCAGCGCGGTCAGCGCGAAGACCCGTACCAGGCGGCAGCGGAGCTGCGAGGCGGAGGAGAAGGGTTCGCCGGGGCGGGCGGCGAGGCACCGCTCGGCGACGGTGAGCGCGGCGCGCGGGCGGCCCATCATCAGGTAGGTGACGCCGAGCACGTAGGCGGCGGACAGCATGTCCTCGGGGTTCTTGGCCTGCCAGGCGGCGACGGCGCACTGTTCGCCGAAGCTGCGGGCGCTGTGGTGGTCGCCCTGGAGGGTGGCGGCGAAGCCGAGGGCCCACAGTGCGCGGGAGCGGTGCGGGCCGGGCACGTCGTAGGCGGCGAGTGCCTTTTCGAGGTAGCCGCGGGCCTCGTGGAGGTGGCCGCAGCAGGCCCAGAAGAAGCAGACCCGGCCCGCCATGGCGGAGGCCTGTTCGGGGTCGCCGGCCAGCAGGTGGTCGAGGGCGGCGCACAGGTCGGCGTGGGCGGCGCCGAGCCGCCGGTACCAGGCGGTCTGCTGCGCGCCGAGCCAGCCCTCGTCGGCCTGCCGGGCGAGGTCGGCGTAGTAGTCGGCGTGCCGGGCTGCGGCGGCCGTCCGCTCCCCGAGTTCGTCGAGCCACATGGCGCCGTACTCGCGCAGGGTGTCGAGCATCCGGCAGGTGGCGTCGGGGGCCTGGCGCACGACGGACTTGCGGATCAGCCCCCGCAGGGCGTGGGACACCAGGGCCCCGTCGAGCGGCCCGCCGGCGCAGACGACGCGGGCGTCGGCCTCCTCGAAGTCGCCCCGGAACACCGAGAGCCTGGCCCACAGCAGCCGCTCCAGCGGGGTGCACAGCTCGTGGCTCCAGCCGATCGCGGTGCGCATGGCGCGGTGCCGCTGCGGCCAGATGCCGTCCTGGGCGAGGACGTCGAGGCGGGAGGCGGTGCGGGAGGTCAGCCGGTCGGCGACGTCGCGCACGGTCCGGAAGTCGTCGAGCTGGGCGCAGGCCAGCTCCACGGCCAGCGGGATGCCTTCGAGGTGGGCGCAGATCGCCTCGACGTCGTCGGAGTCCGGCGGCACGTCGAGTCCGGCGCCGGGCACGATGCGCCGGGCCCGGTCCCGGAAGAGGGCCGCGGCCCCGTCCTCCCCGCCGCCCAGGGGCAACGGCGGTACGTCGAGGAGGACTTCGCCCCGGGCGCCCAGCGGCTGCCGGCTGGTGGCCAGCACCGTCAGCCCGGGGACGGTCGTCAGCAGTTCGCCGACCAGGTGGGCGACGGGGGCGGCGAGCCGTTCGCACGAGTCGAGCACGAGCAGCAGCCGTTTGCCCTGGAGGGACTCGCAGAGCGCCTCGGCGGGCATGCGCAGGGTGTGGTCGGCGAAGTCGACGGCGTCGCAGACGGTGGCCACGAGCAGTTGGTCGTCGTGCAGGGGGGCGAGGTCCGCCCACCACACTCCGTCCGGGTGCCGCACCGCGGCCTGCCTGGCGGCGCGCAGCGCGAGCCTGCTCTTGCCGACGCCGCCGGGCCCGGTGAGGGTGATGAGGCGTTGCGTGGCCAGAGCGTGATCGACACGAGCGAGGTCGGAGCGGCGTCCGACGAAGCTGGTGGTCTCCTCGGGAAGGTTGCCCAACACGGGTTCATTCTGGACTACTTGGCGGGGGTCCGTCGGCCCGCGCGGCGGGCCGGTGCCGAACAGCGCGGGACACAGGACCGCGACACGGCGGACGCGGGGGCCGGGCGCGGCGCTCGCACGGGCCCCACGCGAAGGGGTGTACCCGGGCCGGAGCGGCCCGGGTACACCCCTTCGTGCTGCTCGGCCGCGCGGGCGGCCGTCGTCCCGGTCCTCGCCGGGGCTACTTCGCGGTGAACACCGCCACCGTCCGTCCCGGCACCGTGAAGGTCCCCAACGCGCCGTCGTAGCCGGCCGCGCGGACCGCCGGGTCGGCGCCCGCCGCCTGCACCGGGTGCAGTGCGTAGCCGGTGCCCGCCGCCGCGGCGACCGTCTGCCGCTGGGTCTGCGGCGTCGCGTTGAACACCACGACCAGCTTGCCGGCCCACATGGTGATCACGCCCGGCGTCTCGCCCTTCCCGGAGAGCGGGAAGGCCACCTTCGACTGGACCTCACCGGCGGTGGCCAGGCCGAGGTCCGGCTCCGTGGTGCGGATGCGCAGCAGGTCGCGGTAGGCCGCCGAGGCGCCGTCGATCTGCGGGCAGCCGGCCTTGAGGGCCGGGTTCGCCAGCAGTGGCTTCGCGTGGGCCCACTTGTCCTTGTTGTCGGCGGCCGGGGGCAGTCCGCGGCCGAAGCCGTTGCCGTCGCGGCAGTCCCAGTGGATCGCGTTGAACCAGTCCCCGCTGTCGTAGGAGTTGCGGTCCAGCGACTTGGAGCGCAGCAGGTCGGTGCCGGCCTGGGACAGCGAGGGGCCCTGGGAGAGGGCGGCGGTCGCCATGGACAGCACCTGCATCCTGGCCCGGTCGGCCGGGGAGACCGTGGCGGGCAGCTTGAAGGCGAGCGAGTCGAAGAGCGACTCGTTGTCGTGCGCGTCCGCGTAGGCGAGCGCGTCGCCCGGAGTGGCCGCGTAGCCCGCCGGGGCACCGTTGTAGTCGACCTGGGAGCCCTTGACCGTACGGCCGGAGCTGTCGGTGAAGGTGTACGCCGCGAGGTTTCCGGTCAGACCCACCTTGACCAGGTCCTGGTAGTGCAGCAGCCGGGCCCGCTGCTCGTCCGGGGTGCCGTTCGCCCTCGAGGCGTTGGGCTCGGTGAACAGGCCGCTGCCGAAGCCCTGGACGCCCGGGTCCTCGTCGAAGGGTCCGCCGCCGCGCACCGCGTCCCGGGCCCGGTCGGAGAAGGTCGCGATGCCGGTTCCGGCCATGTTCTTCTGGGTGGCCTGCTCGAAGCGGGCGTCGTCGGCGATCTCGCCGAAGTTCCAGCCCTCCCCGTACAGGATGACCGCCTTTCCGTCGACGCCGTCCTTGGCGAGCGTGAGCGCGTCCAGTGCCTTGCGCACGGCGAGGATGTTGGCCTTGGGGTGGTGGCCCATCAGGTCGAACCGGAACCCGTCGACCTTGTACTCCTTGGCCCAGGTGACCAGGGAGTCCACGACCAGCTTGCCCATCATGGCGTTCTCGGGCGCGGTGTTGGCGCAGCAGGTGGAGGTGGCGACGCTGCCGTCGGCCATCAGCCGCTGGTAGTAGCCGGGCACGATCCGGTCGAGCACGGACTTCTCGCTCTGCCCGGCGGCGACGGTGTGGTTGTAGACCACGTCCATCACGGTGCGCAGTCCGGCGCCGTTGATGCCCTGCACCATCTGCCGGAACTCCACCGTGCGCCTGGTGCCCTCGGGGTCACTGGCGTACGAGCCCTCGGGCACGGTGTAGTGCAGCGGGTCGTATCCCCAGTTGAAGGCGTCCTTGCCGGCCGCCTTCCCCACGCACTCCTGCTGGTCCTGGGAGTCGGGTGCCATCTTCGTCAGGTCGCAGGCGGGGGTGGCCTGTGCGGACTTCTTCTCGGGGACGGTTCCGATGTCGAAGACGGGCAGCAGATGGACGTACGAGGTCCCCGCGGCGGCCAGCGAGCGCAGGTGCCGGGAGCCCCGGGAGTCGCGGTCGGTGAAGGCCAGGTACTCCCCCGGGTGCTTGGACGTGCGGTCGGCGATGGAGAAGTCCCGTACGTGCAGCTCCTGGATCTGCGCGTCCTTGATCGGGGTCGGGGCGGGCTTCTTCAGCGTGCTCCACCCCCGGGGGGCCAGCTTCGGATCGGTCAGGTCGACGACGAGGCTGCGCGCCGAGTCGGTCGTCAGGGCCGTCGAGTACGGGTCGGTGACCCGGTTGGTCACGACCTGCTGGACGCTGGGCGCCCACACCTTGACCGCGTACCGGTACGGCTTCCCGGACCAGCCGCGTTCACCGGTCACCGACCAGACGCCGCTGCGGTCGTCGCGCCGCATGGGCACGGTCCGCCCGTCGAGCTCCAGCGAGACCTGCTGCGCGGTCGGCGCCCACAGCGACAGGGTCGGCCGGCCGCCGCGGAAGACGGGTCCCAGGGACGCCTTGGTGGCGTGCGCGCCGTACGTCGCGTCGAGCACGCCGGGCAGCTGCACCCCGGTCGCGGCGAGCAGGGCGCCGTTGGCGGCGCGCTGGGTGGCGAGGAGCTGGCCGCGCAGGGATTCGTCGATCCGGTCCCGGTCGCGGGCGTCGACGGTGAAGGCCGGATAGTCCTTGAGGTGCGGGTACTTGGCCTTCTGCGCGTCGCTCAGGGTGCCGGGGTTCAGCCGCAGCCAGCGCCCCTCGTCGCTGAGCGCGCCGTCGACGACCTTGATGCCGCCGGCGGGGGCGTACACGAGCTGCTGGCTGGTCGCCGCGGTCGCCTTCACCTTCCAGACGACGGTGTTCCGGTCGATCCACTGCGCCTCGGCCTTGGCGAGGTCGAGCGTGCCCGCCCCCTTGGCCTGCGGCAGTACGTAGCCGGGCTGCCCGGCGAGCGCCCACACCTCGTTGCCGTGGGTGGCCAGGTCGAGGGCCTGGTCGGTCGGCTGGTCCTTCTCGTCGCCCTTGTGCAGGATGTAGCTGAGCGAGGTGGCTCCGGCGGCGAGCGGCACCTCGAAGGTCACCCCGTACGCGTCCTTCTTCACCGGCTGGAGCGGCTTGGCCCAGTCGGTCGGGTCCTTGGCGCCGGTCCAGGTGTGCAGCCCCCAGCCGTCGTAGTTCCCGTCGGGGCGCTGGTAGTGGAGCACCGCCTTCGTCCTGTCCTGCGGCGGGTAGGCGCCGTCGGGGGCCTTGGTCAGCTGCCCGTCCTTGCCCTGCTCGACCCAGACCTCCCCGGTGGCACCGAGGTCGATGCTCCGGGCGGGTCCGTCCGCGCTGCCGCCCTTCTCGACGGTGTACGGGAAGGCGGTGGCGCCCTCGGCGAGCTTCACCCAGGCGAAGGCCCCGTAGGCGTCGCGGCCGGTGAACGCGGCGGTGGTGTCCCCGGACTTCAGCTGCCATCCGTCGTAGTCGCCGTCGGCCCGCCTGTAGTGCACGACCGCGTGGGTGCGGTCGCCCGCGCGCGGCTTCTCGGGCGGCGGTGCCTGCCCCGCCGCCGTGGTGGCGAGGGCGCTCGCGGTGCGTCCGGCGCTGTCGACGACGACCGCCTTGTACCGCAGCGGCGTCCCGGCACCGACCTCGGTGCCGAGGTGCTGGGTCACCTTGTACGGGGCGTGGTCGGCGGAGCCGAGGGTGCGCCAGGGGCCGTTGCCGACCTGGGCGGCGAACACGACCCGGTCGAGCTGTCCGCCGCCGGGCGCGGCCTCGATCTCGACGGTGCCGGTGGCTCCGGCGGCGGGCGCCTTCAGGGTGAGGGAGGGCTTGGCGGCCGGGGCCCCGATGGGCTTCTCGGCCCGGAGTACGAGGGTGGCGAGCGCGGGCACGGTGACCTCGACCTTGCGGTCGGCACCGCTGCGTACGAGGCCGGAACCGCCGTACACGGTACGGAAGTCGACGCCTGCCGAGGCGACCGGCACTGTCACGGTCCGCGCCTGCGCGCCGTTGTTGGCGGCGACGAGGTACTCGACCCGGCGCCGGGCGTCGGTGCGGGAGAAGGCGTACACGGACCCGTCGCTCAGCCGCTCCTCCTGGACGCCGTCGCGCAGGGCGGGGTGCTCCTTGGTGAGCTTGGAGAGGGCGGCGATGGAGCGGTAGAGGGGGTGGGTGGTGTCGTAGGCGTCGCTCGCGTGGGTGCGGTCGGTGCCGAGCTGGTCGTCGTCGAGGTAGTCGGCGGTCTTCGAGGCGAAGAGGGTCTGCCGGGAGTCCTTGTCGCCGCCGGCGCCGGTGAAGCCCTGTTCGTCGCCGTAGTAGACGACCGGGTTGCCCCGTCCGAGGAACATCAGCTCGTTCACGAGCCGGGCCCGCCGCAGGAGTTCGGCGTCGTCGGCCCGCGGGTTGTCCTGCTTGAGGAAGGTGCCGATGCGGCCCATGTCGTGGTTGCCGCTGAAGGTCACCTGCTCGTAGGCGTTGGCCTTGTCGGTGGTGTACCGGTAGTCGGCCGCGAACACCTGGGCGAGCTTGTCGGCGCCGGCGCCCCGGGAGGCGTATCCGCGCAGCGCGTCCTGGAGCGGGAAGTCGAGGGTGGCGTCGAGCCGGCCCCGGGTGACGTACGGGGCGGTGACGGCCGGGTTCGCGTCGTAGACCTCCCCGAACATGAAGAAGTCGTCGCGCCCGCGCTTCTTCGCGTAGGCGTCGAGCGCGGTGGCCCACTGGGTCCAGAAGTCGAGGTCGACGTGTTTGACGGTGTCGATGCGGAACCCGTCGATGTCGAAGTCGCGCACCCACTTCTCGTAGATCCTCGCCATGCCGTCGACGACCTCGGGGCGCTCGGTCCACAGGTCGTCGAGCCCGGAGAAGTCGCCGTACTCGGCGCTCTCCCCGGCGAAGGTGGAGTCGCCCCGGTTGTGGTACATCGTCGGGTCGTTGAGCCAGGCGGGGGTCTTGCGCTCGCCCGTGCCGGGGCGGGGCACGGGGGTGTACGGGAAGGAGTCCCGGTCCACCTTGCCCCGGATGCCTGCCCGGTCGTCGAAGGGGCGGCCGGAGCTGTCGAGGTAGGGGTGGGCGCCCTTGGGCCGGTAGCCGTACTCCTTCTCGGCGAAGTCGACGGTGTCGGCGGTGTGGTTGGTGATGACGTCGAAGAAGACCTTCATGCCCTTGGCGTGGGCCTTGTCGATCAGCCGCTCCAGATCGGCGTTGGTGCCGAAGTGCGGGTCGACCTGGGTGAAGTCGGTGATCCAGTAGCCGTGGTACCCGGCGGAAGCGTCCTTGCCGGTTCCCTGGACGGGCTTGTTCCGGAAGATCGGCGCCATCCAGATGGCGGTGGTGCCCAGGCCCTTGATGTAGTCGAGCTTCCCGGTGAGGCCCTTGAGGTCACCGCCCTGGTAGAAGCCCTTGTCGGTGGGGTCGTACCCGTGCTCCAGCCGGGTGCCGGTGAGGCCGCCCCGGTCGTTCCCGGTGTCCCCGTTGGCGAATCGGTCCGGCAGGACGAAGTAGAACTGCTCCCGGGTGAGGTCGTGCCGCGCGGGCTCGGCGGCCAGCTTGGCGTCGGAGGGCGGCGCGGGCGGCCGGGGCGCCGAGGGAGGTACGGCGAGAGCGGGAGCGGCGGGCGCGAGCGCGGCGCACAGGGCCACGGTCACGACGCCGACGGCCGCTCTTCGCAGAGCGGCGGCTCGGGGGCGGGGTATCACGGGCGGGAACTCCTCGACGGTGAGGGCTGACGGGGGTGCGGGGGGGTGTCGCGGGGGGCTCAGGGGGGGGCGGGTGCCGGTCGGCGGGCGGGCCTTGTGCGCGGTAGCGGCCGGTCGCGAGGTGGGGGGGACACGCGACCGGCCGCTGCCCGCGCGGGGCCGGGCCCTCCGGACGGGCCCCTGGTGCGGGCTCCGTACGGCCCGGACGGCCCGGCGGACGGCCTACGGACGGAAGGTGTCGCCGGTCAGGGTGACGCGGCCGGTGGCCGGGACGGTGGCGGTGCGGTTGGCGCCGCTCTCCCAGGTGACGTTGCCCGCGGCGTCCTTGCGTACGTACTTGTAGGCGAAGGAGGTTCCGGCGGGCAGCGTCACCTCGCCCTTCCAGACCGGGTAGGCCGCGGGGTCGAGCTTGGGGGCGGCGGCCGGGTTCCAGTTGCCGAGGGCGGGCCGGTCGCCCACGACGTGGATGTTCTGCCCGGGGACGGTGGTGGCGGTGACGCCGAAGGAGGCGCCGGAGCCGGACGTCCCGGTGCCCTTGCAGGTCCGGGCGCCCGTGTGCAGGGCGACGGCGGTGCCGGCGGCCACGGTCGCCGTGAACTGCCCGCTGCCGTCGACCGTCACCGGGCGCCCGCTCTGCACGTCGCAGTAGTCACCGGCGGGCAGGCCGGTCTGGAAGGTCCGGGTGAGGGCGGAGCCGTCGTGGTTGATCGCGACGAACGCCTTGTCGCCGCGCCCGAAGGCGATCTGGTTGCCGCCGTTGTCCCACCAGTGGGTGACGCCCTGGCCGCGGGCGGCGTTGCGGAAGCCGACCATGGAGGCGATCTCGCGCCAGTCGTGCTGGCACTTCCAGCCGTCGGCGTAACAGGCGTCGACCTGACCGCCCTTGGGCGGCCCGGCGTCCTTGCTGCTCCACTCGTAACCGGAGTGGACGTCGGGGGACCCGTAGGGCCAGGCGAGCATGAAGACGTTGGCGAGGGTGTAGGCGCTGCCCGCCTTGTAGTTGAGGGTGTCGCCGCCGCGCTCGGTGTCGTGGTTGTCGACGAAGACGGCCGACTTGCCGGACTCCATGAAGCCCCAGCCCTCGCCGAAGTTCTTGAGGCTCGCCAGGGTGCCGCCCTGGAAGGCGGACTTGAGCCCGCGCCCGTACCGGAACTCCTGGACGTCCCCGGTGCCGAGGTACTCGGAGGGCGAGACGGCCTCCCCGCCCCCGTATATCGCCTCCTGCTTCCAGTAGGCGCCGGGGTTGGTCAGCTTGCCCTTGATGGCGGCGAGGTCGGCGGCGGGCATGTGCTTGGCGGCGTCGATGCGGAATCCGTCGACGCCCAGGGAGAGGAGGTCGTTGAGGTATCCGGCGATGGTGGTGCGGACGTGCTCCTCCCCCGTGTCGAGGTCGGCGAGCCCGACGAGTTCGCAGTTCTGGACGTTGGCCCGGTCCTGGTAGTTGCCGATCTGGGAGCGGCAGTCGTCCAGATCGGCGCCGGAGTACAGGCCGGGGTAGTCGTACTTGGTGTACGCGCTCCCGCCGGTGCCCGTGCCGTCGCCGGCCGCCATGTGGTTGATGACGGAGTCGGCGACGACCTTGACCCCGGCGGCGTGGCAGGTCTCCACCATGCTCCTGAAGGCGGCCCGGTCGCCGAGGCGTCCGGCGATCCGGTAGCTGACGGGCTGGTAGGCGGTCCACCACTGGTCGCCCTGGATGCGCTCCTGCGGGGGCGAGACCTGGACGAACCCGTAACCGGCGGGCCCCAGCCGGTCGGTGCAGGCCTTGGCGACGGAACTGAACCTCCACTCGAAGAGGACGGCGGTGACGTCCTTGTCGCCGGGGGCGGCGGCCATGGCCGTGGAGGCGGCCGGGCCGGTCAGGAAGGCGGCGGTGCCGGCCACGAGGGCGGCGGTGGTCGCGGAGGCGGCGGACAGCAGTCTGCGGGGCATGGGTGTTCCTCCTGTGTGGGGGGAGGCGGGTGGTGCGGGCGGCTCGGGTGCGGGTCCCGCCGCACCCCTGAAGGTTCTTGCTGCAAGAATCCGGAACTTCTTGCGGTGAGACGGTACGAGGAGGCGCAAGGGGGGTCAACCCTTTGAACAGCGGGACTTGTTCGCAATGAATGGGCAGGTCAGGGGTTTGGTGACGATTGTTCGAGGGTCGTGGGGGCCGGGTGGGGACGCCCCCGCCGCTCACCTCTGCGCGTCGCCCCGCCGGTTGACGCGGTACACGTCGGGCACGCACAGGTTCGCGGCCACCGCGGCGAGCACCAGGCCCGCGCACACCAGCAGGACGCTCGCGTCGTCCCAGGAACCGGCCGCCCACGCCACGAGCAGGTAGCCCAGCGGGATGGCCAGCCGCTCGCCGACGCCGTTCAGGGCGCTCATGCGGCCCTGTTCCGCCTGCGGCACGTGCTGCTGGAAGGCGGTGTTCCAGGCGACGATCGCGATGTCCAGCCCGATCCCCGCGACCACCGCGCTCACCAGCACGCACACCAGCGGGAGTTGGAGCCCGAGCATCGCCAGCGGCAGCGCGAGCCCGGCGCCCGCCGCGACCGCGACGGCGAGCAGGCGGTGCGGCTTCCAGCGCAGGCACACCAGGGTTCCGGCGAGCAGCCCGCCGGTGAAGGCCGCCTGGACGAAGCCCCAGTCGCGCGCCCCCGCGTAGTGGGAGGCGGCCACCAGCGGGCCCAGGAGCTGGAAACCGGCCAGCCAGGCCGCGACGAGGAGCGTGCCCGCCGCCGTGTACGTCCACAGCCAGGTGCGCGCCCGGAACCCGGCCCAGCCGGCCCGCAGATCGGCGAGCACCCCGGTGGTGGTGAGCGGCGCGTCGAGGCGCAGCCCGAGCAGCAGGACGGCCGCGACGGCGAACGTGGCCGCGTCCCAGGCGAGCGCCCAGGCGGCCCCGCTCGTCGCGACGACGACACCGCCGACGACCGGGCCGAGCACCTTGACGGCGTTCGTCGGCAGCCGGAGCAGGGCGTTGGCCTGTTGGAGGTGCCGGGCCGGAACGATCTGCGCGACGGCCCCCTGGGCGGCGGGCGCGGTGAGGGCCGCCGCGGCGCCCGAGGCGAAGCCGCACACCGCGATCGAGAGGGTGGTGGCCCGGCCGGTGGCCACGGTGAGGGCCAGCGCGCCCTGGGCGAGGGCCGCCAGCAGATTGCCGAGGAAGAGGATCCGGCTGCGCGAGAGGCGGTCGGCGAGGAGGCCGCCGACGAGGAGGAAGACGATGGCGGGGACGGTGCCCGCGGCGAGGACCGTACCGAGGGAACGGGCGCCTCCGCCCTGCTCGATGACGGCGTAGGCCAGGGCGAGGGGGGCCGCCGCGGACCCGGCGGCCGATACCAGGTTCGCCGTCACGAACCGCCGGAACCCGGGAACCCGCCACAGCGGAGGCCCGTCCGTCGGCGGGTGGGCGGCGGTCTTCAGGGTTGCTTCGGCGTCCGGCACAGCCAGGCACCCTAGCCCCGGCAGCACCTCGCGCCACAGACACCCTTTCGGCCACGGTGCCCGGCCGGCGGGGCACCGGTGCGGGTCCGCCCGGCGGGTCGCACCGCCGCGAGGGCCCGCCCCCCTTCGGGCTGCGGCCCCTCCCCCGCTTCAGCCCCGCAGGTGCCCCGTGGACCCCCGTACCACCAGTTCCGGCTGGAACACGTACTCCGTGTGCTGGACCGGGTTTCCGCCGATCTCCTCCAGCAGCGCGCCCACCGCGGCCGTCGCCATCGCCTGGACCGGCTGGCGGACCGTGGTCAGGGGCGGGTCCGTGAAGGGGATCAGGGGGGAGTCGTCGTAGCCGACCACCGAGATGTCCTCCGGGACCCGCAGGCCCCGGTCGCGGGCCGCGCGGATCACGCCGAGCGCCATCATGTCGCTGCCGCACACGATGCCCGTGCAGCCCTCGTCCAGGAGGGCGCCGGCCGCCACCTGGCCACCCTCCACGCTGAAGAAGGTGTGCTGGACGAGGCCGGGAGCGCCGGTGGCCTCGACGAAGCCCTCGCGTTTGCGGTGCGAGGGGACGAAGCGGACCGGGCCGACCGCCAGGCCCACCTTGCGGTGGCCGAGTTCCGTGAGGTGGGTGACGGCCATACGGACCGCCGCGTGGTCGTCGGGCGACACGAACGGGGCGCTGATCGCCGGGTTGTAGCCGTTGATCAGGACGTAGGGGACACCGCGTGCCGAGAGCGCCGCGTAGCGGGCCGGGTCGGCGGAGAGGTCCGCGTGCAGGCCGGAGAGGAAGATGATCCCGTCCACGCCCCGCTCGACGAGCTGCTCGACGAGTTCGTCCTCGACGGAGCCGCCGGGGATCTGGGTGCACAGGATCGGCGTGTAGCCGCGGCCCGCCAATACCTGTTCCACGACCTGCGCGAACGCCGGGAAGATCGGGTTCGTCAGCTCGGGGATGACCAGGCCCACCAGGCCCGCGCTGCGCTGGCGCAGCCGGGTCGGGCGTTCGTAGCCGAGGACGTCCAGGGCGGCCAGCACGCGCTTGCGGGTGGCTTCGGCGACGCCCGCCTTGCCGTTGAGCACGCGACTGACCGTCGCCTCGCTGACCTTCGCCTGCGCGGCTATGTGCGCCAGCCGGGGAGCGGCGGTGCCGCTCCTCGGCTGGGCGCTCTGGGCGCCCCTCGGCCCGGGGACGGTCACACGGACCACCAGGCGGTGGTGTCCGCGGGGAGGACCGCTCCGTCCTCGGCGAGGGTCACCTCGCTGGAGGACAGCAGGAGCGTGCCGGGGGCCTCGATGCGGACCGGGGCGCCCGTGGTGTTCGCCGTGCAGACGAAGCCCTCGCGGGCGAAGGCCAGGACTCCCTCCCCGGTGTCCGGCAGCCACGACACGTCCGTGCCCGCGCCCAGGCCCGGGTGCTCCCGGCGCACCGCGAGCGCCGAGCGGTACAGCTCCAGGGTGGAGGTGGGGTCGCCGGTCTGGGCCTCGACCGACAGGCCGCCCCAGGTGGCGGGCTGGGGCAGCCAGCTGCCGCCGGTGCCGAAGCCGTAGGAGGGGCCGGTGGACGTCCACGGGATCGGGACGCGGCAGCCGTCGCGGAAGCCGTCCTGGCCGGCCGCGCGGAAGAAGGACGGGTCCTGGCGGACCTCGTCGGGCAGGTCGGTGACGTCCGGGAGGCCGAGTTCCTCGCCCTGGTAGACGTACGCCGAACCCGGCAGGGCCAGCATGAGGAGGGTCGCGGCACGGGCCCGGCGCAGGCCGAGTTCGCGGTCGCCCGGGGTGCGGATCTGGGTGCCCAGGCCCGGCGGGTTGGCGAAACGGGTGGCGTGGCGGGTCACGTCGTGGTTGGAGAGCACCCAGGTGGTGGGGGCGCCGACCGGGCGCATGGCGGCCAGGGAGGAGTCGATGACCTCGCGCAGGGCGGTGGCGTCCCAGTAGGTGCCCAGGTACTGGAAGTTGAACGCCTGGTGCAGCTCGTCCGGGCGGACGTAGTTCGCGGTGCGCTCGACGGTGGGGGTCCAGGCCTCGGCGACGCCGATGCGCTCGCCCGGGTACTCGTCGAGGATCTTGCGCCACGCGCGGTAGATGTCGTGGACGCCGTCCTGGTCGAAGAACGGCATGACGTCGTTGCCGAGCAGCTTCAGCTGGTCGTGGGTGCCGAGGTCCGGGAGGCCCTCGGCCTTGACCAGCCCGTGCGCGACGTCGATGCGGAAGCCGTCGACGCCCATGTCCAGCCAGAAGCGGAGGATGGAGCGGAACTCGTCCGTGACGGCTGCGTTCTCCCAGTTGAGGTCGGGCTGCTCGGGGGCGAAGAGGTGCAGGTACCAGTCGCCCGGGGTGCCGTCGGGGTCGGTGGTACGGGTCCAGGCCGGGCCGCCGAAGACGGACTCCCAGTCGTTGGGCGGGAGCTGGCCGTCGGTGCCCTTGCCGGGGCGGAAGTGGTAGCGGTCGCGCAGGGCGGAGCCGGGGCCCTCGGCCAGGGCGCGCTTGAACCACTCGTGCTGGTCGGAGGAGTGGTTGGGGACGACGTCGGTGATGACGCGCAGGCCCAGTTCGTGGGCGTCGCGGATCAGGCCGTCGGCGTCGAGCAGGGTGCCGAACATCGGGTCGATGGCGCGGTAGTCGGCGACGTCGTAGCCGGCGTCGGCCTGCGGGGACGCGTAGAACGGGCTCAGCCAGACGGCGTCCACGCCCAGGTCGCGGAGGTAGGGCAGGCGGGCGCGGACACCGGCGAGGTCGCCCATGCCGTCGCCGTCGCCGTCGGCGAAGCTGCGGGGGTAGACCTGGTAGATCACGGCGTCGCGCCACCAGTCGGTGGGGGTGCTCGGGGTGTGAGCGGTGCCGGGGGCAGGGGCAGCGAGGTGCTGGGTCATGTCGTCCCTGGGAGGTCTGGGAGGTGCGGTGCGGTGGGGTGGGGGCGTGGGCGTGGGCGTGGGGGTGGGGTGGTGCGGGGGCCGGGGGCGTCCGGGGGCGGGGGGTGCGGCTCCGCCGGGGGCCGCCCCCTTGCCCGCCCGTTCCGCCCCCGGGGGGCGGCCCCGCCGCCCAAGGGGGCTCGGGCGAGGTGCGGGTTCGCCGCCCGAGGGGGCGGGGGGGGGTCAGCCCTTGGTGGCGCCGGCGGTCATTCCGCTCACCAGGTGGCGTTGGGCGAAGACGAAGACGATGCCGGCCGGGATCGCGATCAGTACGGACGCGGCGGCCATCGGCCCCCACTGGCTGGAGTACTGGTTGACGAACTTCTGCAGGCCGCCCGCCAGGGTCATGTTCTCGTCGCCGACCAGGAACGCCGAGGCGTAGGCGACCTCGCCCCACGCGGTGATGAAGGAGTAGAACGCGGTGACCGCGAGGCCCGGCTTGGCCAGCGGGAGGATCAGCCGCCAGAAGGTGCCGAACGGGGTCAGGCCGTCGACCTGGCCCGACTCGTCGATCTCCTGCGGGATGCCGTCGAAGAAGCCCTTCATCATCCACGCGCAGAACGGCACGGAGATGGTGAGGTACGTGATGACCAGGCCCATCGGCTGGTTCAGCAGGCCCAGCTTGGCCATGATGTTGTAGATCGGCACGATCAGGACCGCGACCGGGAACATCTGGGTGACCAGCAGGGTCCACATCAGCCAGCGCTTGCCGGGGAAGCGGAAGCGGCTGATCGCGTAGCCGGTGGTCGCCGAGACGAACACCCCGATGACGGTCGACAGGCCCGCGATGAGCAGCGAGTTGCCGAACCAGGTGAGGAACGGGGTGTCGCTGAGCAGGCTCGTGTAGTTGGTGAGCGTCGTCTCGCGGAAGAAGTCCGTGGTCGTCGCGTACTTGGCCGGCTTGAGCGAGGTCAGCAGGACCCACAGCACCGGGAAGACGGCGACGACGGACGCCACGACCAGGGTGGTGTGCAGAGCGACGGACGCGAGGGGCGAACGGCGGTCGCGGCGCTGGACGTTGGACGGCTGGCCCGTGCTGAGGGTCGTGGACCCCTTCGCCGGGCCCTGCCCCGGTCCCTTGCCGAGGATCGTCTCGGTGGTCACCAGACTTCTCCCTGCTTGCGGAGGACTCGCCGGTAGACCGCGGCGAAGATCATCAGGAGTACGAGGATCAGTACGCCCCAGGTGGACGACTGCGCGAAGTCGCGCGGGCTGATCTCGAAGGAGAACTTGTACGCCTGGGTGACGAGGATCTGGGTGGCCTCGCCGGGTCCGCCCCTGGTAAGCAGGAAGATCACCGGGAACATGTTGAACGTCCAGATGGTGCTGAGCAGGATCACGGTGGTGGAGACCGGGCGCAGCCCCGGGAGCGTGATGTGGCGGAAGCGCTGCCAGGCCGTCGCCCCGTCCATCTCGGCGGCCTCGTACAGCTCGCCGGGGATGGACTGGAGGCCGCCGAGCAGGGCGACCATCATGAAGGGGATGCCCAGCCAGACGTTCACGGAGATCACCGCGAACTTGGCCCAGGTCGGGTCGTTCAGCCACGGCACGGCGTCGATGCCGCCGCCCGCGAGGATCTTGTTGAGGAGCCCGTTGTCCTGGTTGTAGAGGAAGCGCCAGGCGAAGACGGAGACGAAGCCGGGGACCGCCCAGGGCAGCACCAGCAGCACCCGGTAGAGACCGCGGCCGGCGATCTTCCGGTTGAGGATGTTGGCGAGGCCCATGCCGAGCGCGAAGGTGATCGACACACAGGCGACGGTCCACAGCACCGTCCAGCCGAGGGTGGCCATGAACTGGCTGCCGGTGAGGGCGTCGACGTAGTTGTCGAGGCCGACGAACTTGTACGTCGCGGGCAGTTCGTTGACGCCGATGGAACGCTCGACATTGCGCTCATTGGCGTCGGTCAGCGACAGGAAGATGCCGCGGACCAGCGGGTATCCGATGATGACGCCGATGACGACCACCACGGGGGCGACCATCGTCCAGGCGTACCAGTGGGTCGAGAGCGAGCGCCGGAGGCGTCCGGGGGTCTTGCCCGTGTCGTGGTTCTGACCGGTGTCGCGGCTCCGGCCGCGGGCGGGTGCGTTCCCGCCCGCGGCCTTCACCGCCGACCGGCCGGTGTCGGCAGCAGTCATCGGGGATTCCCTAGTTCCAGCCCTTGAGGAGCTTGCGGTACGCGTCGCCGGCGTTCTTCACGCCCGCCTCGGGAGCGGTCTGGCCGGTGAGGACCTTGGTGTACTCGGTGACCAGCGGGGCGAAGAGGCTGCCGGTCTCCGGGATCCACGGGCGCTCGACGGCCTTCTCGACGACCGGCTTGAAGAAGGTGACGATCTCGTTCTTCGCGACGTCGGGCTGGGCGTAGACGGAGGTGCGGGTCGGGAGCAGGTTGAGCTCCTTGGTGACCTGCGCCTGGACCTCGGGCGAGCTCATGTAGTCGACGAAGGCGTAGCTGGCGTCCAGGTTCTTGGAGCCGGCGTACACGGCGAGGTTGTGGCCGCCCTGCGGGGCGCCCTGCTTGACCGAGCCGGCCGGGACCGGGGCGATGCCCAGGTTGGACTTGTCCTTGAACTGGTCGCCGGCGTAGGTGTCGGCGATCGCCCACGGGCCGTTGATCATCATCGCGACGTCGCCGGACTTGAACGCCTTCTGCATGTTGTCGAAGCCGTCGGTGGCGTCGGTCTTGGCGGCACCGGAGGTCACCAGGTCCTTGGCGACGTTCATGGCCTTGACGCCGGCCGCGTTGTCGATGGTGATCTTCTTGTTCTTGGCGTCGACCAGGTCACCGCCCTCGCCGTAGAGGAAGGAGAGGAACCAGTACGCGTCGTCGCCGCGCAGGTACATGCCGGTCTTGCCGGTCTTCTCCTTGATCTTCTTCGCGGCGGTCTTCAGGTCGGCGATGGTCCCGGGGACCTCGACGCCCGCGTCCTTGAGCATCTTCTTGTTGTAGAAGATGCCCATGGAGTCGATGACCTGCGGGACCGCGTAGGTCTTGTCCTTGTACTTCGTCGAGGCGGCGGCCTGCTTGAGGAAGTCGCCCTCGTTCTTCAGGGCGGTGGTGCCGTCCAGCGGGGCCAGGTAGCCGAGGTCCGCGAAGTCGGGGGTCCAGGCGACCTCGGAGCGGATGACGTCGGGGGCGCCGGAGCCCGCCTGTGCGGCGTTCTTGAACTTGTTCTGCGCGTCGCCGAAGGGCACGTTGACGTACTTGACGGTGACCTTGGGGTGCTTCTTGGTGAAGTCCTCGGCGATCTTCTTGAAGACCTTGTCCTCGCTGCCGACCGTGGAGGTGTCCCACCAGGTGACCTCGCCGGCCAGCTCGCCGCCCGAGCCCTTGCTCTGCTTGCCGTCCTCGCCGCCGCAAGCGGTCGCCGCGAGCGCCAGGGTCGCGACCAGGGCGGTGGCTGCTATGCCACGTCGCATCTGAACTCCTTCAACTGCCGTACCGCTCCGTCGCGGCGCCGGGTCGGGAGGAACGTAACAAGCCTGAAAGAAGTCCGAAAGAGTTTGCGGGAAATTTCTGCAAGAAGGGTCGATCGTTACGCCCACGTGTCCTGCGGATTGCCGCCGGATCCCTTGCGTGGCAGGTCGGACCGGGTTACGGGGCGACACAGTGGCCCCCGTCACAGCTTTCGCAAGAACTTGCAAGGCTGTTACTTTCGAGGGGTCCCGGCGTTGATCCCGTAGTCGCAGCTACGAGAACCCGCCAGCAAGGGAGCACCATGACAGCCGCACTCCCGGCCCCGACCGCCGCAGCCGCCGCCCCGTCGCGGTGGTGGCGCGACGCCGTGATCTACCAGGTGTACGTCCGGTCCTTCGCCGACAGCGACGGGGACGGCGTCGGCGACCTGCCCGGCATCACCGCACGCCTGCCCCACCTCGCCGCACTGGGCGTGGACGCCGTGTGGCTGACCCCCTTCTACGCCTCGCCGCAGGCCGACGGCGGCTACGACGTGGCGGACTACCGCGAGGTCGACCCGCTCTTCGGGACGCTGGCGGACGCCGACCGGCTCATCGCCACCGCGCACGAGCACGGGCTGCGGGTCATCGTGGACGTGGTGCCCAACCACACCTCCGACCGGCACGCCTGGTTCCGGGGCGCCCTGGCCGGCGGCCCGGAGCGGGACCTCTACCACTTCCGCCCCGGCAAGGGCACCGACGGCCAACTCCCGCCCAACGACTGGGAGTCCGTCTTCGGCGGCCCGGCCTGGACCCGTACCACCGACCCCGACGGCACCCCGGGCGACTGGTACCTGCACCTCTTCGCCCCCCAGCAGCCCGACCTCAACTGGGAGAACCCGGCCGTGCACGCCGAGTTCGACTCGATCCTGCGGTTCTGGCTGGAGCGGGGCGTGGACGGCTTCCGCGTCGACGTCGCGCACGGCATGGTCAAGGCCCCCGGGATGCCCGACATCGGGGCCCGCGAGCAGGCGAAGATGATCGGCTCGCAGGTGCTGCCGTTCTTCGACCAGGACGGGGTGCACGCCGTGCACCGCAACTGGCGCCGCCTGCTGGAGAGTTACGGCGGCGAACGGATCGGGGTCGCGGAGGCCTGGGCCCCCTCCCCCGAGCGGCTCGCGCTGTACGTACGGCCCGACGAGCTGCACCAGGCGTTCAACTTCCAGTTCCTCGGCTGCCCCTGGGACGCGGAGGCGATGCGGGCGGTGGTGGACGCCTCGCTGGCCGCCGCGGGATCGGTCGGCGCCCCCACCACCTGGGTGCTCTCCAACCACGACGTGGTCCGCCACCTCTCCCGGTACGGGGCCGGGGACGACGCGCTCGGACTGCGCAGGGCGCGCGCCGCCGCCCTGCTGATGCTGGCGCTGCCCGGATCCGCATACCTCTACCAGGGCGAGGAGCTCGGGCTCCCCGAGGTCACCGACCTGCCCGACGAGGTCAGGCAGGACCCCTCCTTCTTCCGCACCGACGGACAGGACGGGCTGCGCGACGGATGCCGGGTGCCGATCCCGTGGGAGGGCGAGGAGGCACCGTACGGCTTCGGCACCGCGGCGGGCTGGCTGCCGCAGCCGGCCTCCTGGCGGTCGCTGAGCGTGGCCGCCCAGACCGGCGACGCCGACTCGACGCTGGAGCTGTACCGCCGGGCGCTTCGGCTGCGCAAGGAACTCGACGGCCTCGGCGACGGCGGGATGCGGTGGCAGCAGTCCCCGCCGGGCCTGCTCGACCTCGTCCGCCCCGGCTTCCGCTGCACCCTCAACACGGGCCCGCTGCCCGTCCAACTCCCCCGCCCCGGAAGCCTCCTGCTCTCCTCCGCGCACCTCGCGGCGGACGGCGAAACCATCACCCTTCCGGCTGATTCCTGTGCTTGGTGGGCAATCTGACATGAGCCCGGTAAGGTCCAACGTCATGACCGCACGGCTAGCCGACATCGCAGCACAGGCGGGGGTCAGCGAAGCGACGGTCAGCCGGGTCCTGAACGGCAAGCCCGGTGTTGCCTCGGGCACCCGCGAGTCCGTCCTCGCCGCACTCGACGTCCTCGGGTACGAGCGGCCGGTCCGGCTGCGCCGCCTCAGCGCCGGCCTCGTCGGACTGATCACCCCCGAGCTGGAGAACCCGATCTTCCCCGCGCTCGCGCAGGTGATCGGCCAGGCGCTGACCCGCCAGGGCTACACCCCGGTGCTGGCCACCCAGACCCCCGGCGGCTCCACCGAGGACGAGCTGACCGAGATGCTGGTGGCGCGCGGCGTCTCCGGCATCATCTTCGTCTCCGGGCTCCACGCGGACACCACCGCCGACATGGCGCGCTACGAGCAGCTGCGCGCGCAGGGCGTTCCCTTCGTCCTCGTCGACGGTTTCTCGCCGAAGGTCCGGGCGCCGTTCATCTCGCCGGACGACCGGGCCGCGATGCGGCTCGCGGTCACCCATCTCGCGGCGCTCGGCCACACCCGGATAGGGCTGGCCGTCGGGCCCAAGCGGTTCGTGCCGGTGCTCCGCAAGATCGAGGGCTTCCGCGCCAGCATGGGCGAGCGGTACGCGATGCCCGCCGAGGAGGCGGACGAACTCGTCCAGCACTCGCTCTACACCCTGGAGGGCGGCCAGGCCGCCGCCTCCGCCCTGATCGAGCGGGGCTGCACCGCCGTGGTCTGCGCCAGCGACATGATGGCGCTCGGCGCCGTCAGGGCGGCCCGGCGGATGGGACTGGAGGTGCCCGGGGACGTCTCGGTCGTCGGTTTCGACGACTCCCCCCTCATAGCGTTCACCGACCCGCCGCTGACCACCATCCGCAAGCCGGTCACCGCGATGGGCCAGGCGGCGGTCCGCGCCCTGCTGGAGGAGGTCGGCGGCACACCCGCCCCGCACAGCGAGTTCGTCTTCATGCCGGAGCTGGTCGTACGCGGGTCAACCGCCTCAGGACCTCGTCCTTGAGGGGGATACGGACCGGTCCTAAACCCACCCGAGGATGATCGGTGCCGGATAACGATCTGGCAGACTTCCGTCCCATGGGTGAAGCGACTACGAGAACCGAGGCAGGCCACAGGGCCACCACTTCGTCACCCAAGGTGAGCGAGGAGGGGTCAGCCGCGCCCCGGCTCTCACTGATCGCACGCATCCGGTCACCGCGCCGCCCGCGCGTCTGGTTCGAGATCCTGCTGATCGCGGTCAGCTACTGGATCTACTCGCTGGTCCGCAACGCCGTCCCCGAGCAGAAGGCCAAGGCACTCGCCAACGCCGACTGGATCTGGAAGGTCGAGCAGGACCTCGGGATCGCCGTGGAGAAGTCGATCAACCATGCGATCGACTCCGTGACCTGGCTCATCGTCTCGATGAACTACTACTACGCCACGTTGCACTTCCTGGTCACGCTCGGTGTGCTGGTGTGGCTCTACCGGTGGCAGCCGGGGCGGTACGCCGCCTCCCGCACCATCCTCTTCGCCACGACCGGCGTCGCCCTGGTCGGCTACTACCTGTACCCGCTGGCCCCGCCCCGCCTGATGAACGGCGGCGGCTTCGTCGACACCGTGCTGGTGCACCACACCTGGGGGTCGATGGCCTCCGGCGACCTCAAGCACATGACGAACCAGTACGCGGCGATGCCCTCGATGCACATCGGCTGGTCCACCTGGTGCGGCCTGACGATCTTCTTCCTGGCGTCGGCGCCGTGGGCCCGGATCCTCGGCCTCCTCTACCCGGCCCTGACCCTGGTCGTGATCGTCGCGACGGCCAACCACTTCTGGCTGGACGCGGTGGGCGGCATCCTCTGCCTCGCCTTCGGCTACGCGGTCGCCTACGCCTGGTACGGCTCGCTGCCGCACCGCCTGCCCAAGCTGGTGGGCACGGGCGGACGCTCCCGGACACTGCTGCCGGCCGGCGCCTGACGCCCCCGGCTGCCGCCTGGCGTGCGCAGGGCCCCGCGCGCCGGGACACGCCCTAGGCTCGGTACCCGCAGCGCACGTACCGAGAAAGAGGGCGGGAACAGACCATGACCGTGCCAGGCCGCCGCAGCAGCACCTTCACGCGTCTCATCCGGCACGGGTTCACCGACCCCTCCACCTCCGAGCGGCTGCTCGCCGAGGACGCCCTCGCCTCGGTGCGGGCCGACCCCGTGCTGCTGGACGCCCTCGGCGCGACCGCCGACCCGGACCTCGCCCTGCTGGGTCTCGTACGGCTCGCGGAGGCGCAGCCGGACGAGGAGGAGCGGCAGGAGTTCCTCCGCACCCTGGTCTCCGCCAAACCGCTGCGCGACCGGCTGCTGGGCGTCATGGGCGCCTCCGAGGCCCTCGCCGACCACCTCGCCCGCCACCCGGGCGACTGGCACGCGCTGCTCACCTACGAGGCGGCGGACCTGCACCCCGGGGTGCCGGAGTTCGAGCACGGGCTCGCCGCCGCCGAGGACCCGGTGGCCCTGCGGGTCGCCTACCGGCGGTGCCTGCTGTCGATAGCGGCCCGGGACGTGTGCGGCACCACCGACGTCGCCGAGACCGCGGCCGAGCTGGCCGACCTGGCGACCGCCACCCTGCGCGCCGCCCTGGCCATCGCCCGCCGCGCCGCGCCCGACGACGCGGCGCTGTGCCGGCTCGCGGTGATCGCGATGGGCAAGTGCGGCGGCCACGAGCTGAACTACATCTCCGACGTGGACGTGATCTTCGTCGCCGAGGCCGTCGACGGCGCCGACGAGGACAAGGCGGTACGGGCCGCCACCCGGCTCGCCTCGCACCTGATGCGGATCTGCTCGGAGACCACCGTCGAGGGCACCATCTGGCCGGTGGACGCCAACCTCCGCCCCGAGGGCCGCAACGGCCCCCTGGTCCGCACCCTCTCCAGCCATGTCGCCTACTACCAGCGGTGGGCCAAGACCTGGGAGTTCCAGGCGCTGCTGAAGGCGCGCCCGGTGGCCGGGGACCTGTCGCTGGGCGAGGACTACATCGAGGCGCTGTCGCCGATGGTGTGGCAGGCCGCGGAGCGGGAGAACTTCGTCCACGACGTGCAGCGGATGCGCCGCCGGGTCGTCGACAACATCCCGCTCGGCGAGCTGGAGCGCGAGCTGAAGCTGGGCCCCGGCGGGCTGCGGGACGTCGAGTTCGCCGTACAGCTGCTCCAGCTGGTGCACGGGCGCAGCGACGCCACCCTGCACAGCGGTACGACGCTGGAGGCGCTGGCGGCACTGGCGGCCGGCGGGTACGTGGGGCGGGCGGACGCGGCGCAGCTCGACGAGGCGTACCGGTTCCTGCGGAAGATGGAGCACCGCATCCAGCTGTACCGGCTGCGCCGCACCCACCTGGTGCCGGAGTCCGAGGCGGATCTGCGGCGGCTCGGCCGGTCGCTGGGGCTGCGCGGCGAGCCGGTGACCGAGCTGCAGAGCGTGTGGAAGCGGCACTCGTCGGTGGTGCGGCGGCTGCACGAGAAGCTGTTCTACCGCCCGCTGCTCGACGCGGTGGCCCAACTGGCGCCCGGCGAGACCCGGTTGAGCCCGCGCGCGGCCGGCCAGCGGCTGGAGGCGCTGGGGTACGCGGACCCGGTGGGCGCGCTGCGCCACCTGGAGGCGCTGTCGTCGGGGGTGACCCGCAAGGCCGCCATCCAGCGCACCCTGCTGCCGGTGCTGCTCGGCTGGTTCGCCGACTCCGCCGATCCGGACGCGGGTCTGCTGGGCTTCAGGAAGGTGTCGGACGCGCTCGGCAAGACCCCCTGGTACCTGCGGCTGCTGCGGGACGAGGGCGCGGCGGCGGAGAACCTGGCCCGGGTGCTGTCCGCCGGGCGGCTCGCCCCCGACCTGCTGCTGCGGGCCCCGGAGGCGGTGGCGATCCTCGGCGACCCCAAGGGGCTCAGCCCGCGCACCCGTGAGCACCTGGAGCAGGAGGTGCTGGCCGCGGTCGGCCGTGCGGACGGGGCCGAGGCGGCGGTGGCCGCGGCGCGCGGGGTGCGGCGCAGGGAGCTCTTCCGTACCACCGCCGCCGACATCATCGGCAGTTACGGCACGGAGGACAGCCCGGCGGAGTCCGACCCGGGGGCCCTGGTGGACCGGGTGGGCGGGGCGGTCACCGCGCTGAACGCGGCGACGCTCGCGGGTGCGCTGCGGGCGGCGGTGCGCGAGCAGTGGGGCGACGAGCTGCCCACCCGGTTCGCGGTGATCGGCATGGGCCGCTTCGGCGGGCACGAGCTGGGCTACGGCTCCGACGCCGACGTGCTGTTCGTGCACGAGCCGCGCGAGGGCGTCGACGAGCAGGAGGCGGCGCGGGCGGCGAACAAGGTCGTCGCCGAGATGCGAAGACTCCTCCAACTGCCCACCGCTGACCCGCCGTTGCTGATCGACGCGGACCTGCGCCCGGAGGGCAAGAGCGGGCCGCTGGTGCGCACCCTGAAGTCGTACGAGGCGTACTACCGGCGCTGGTCGCTGGTCTGGGAGAGCCAGGCGCTGCTGCGGGCCTACCCGATGGCGGGCGACGCGGACCTCGGGCGGCGCTTCGTCGAGCTGGTGGACCCGCTGCGCTACCCGATGGAGGGGCTGGGCGAGGACGCGGTCCGCGAGATCCGCCGGCTCAAGGCGCGGATGGAGTCGGAGCGGATGCCGCGCGGCGCGGACCCCACCCTGCACACGAAGCTGGGCCGGGGCGGGCTGAGCGACGTCGAGTGGACGGTCCAGCTGCTGCAGATGCAGCACGGCTGGGCCGAGCCGGGGCTGCGCACCACGCGCACCCGGGAGGCGCTGGCGGCGGCGCACGCGGCGGGGCTGATCCCGACGGAGGAGGCGGCCATCCTCGACGAGGCGTGGGTGCTGGCCTCCCGGGTGCGCAACGGGGTGATGCTGGTGCGCGGGCGGGCCGGTGACACGTTCCCCTCGGACGGCCGCGAACTGGCCGCCATGGGCCGCTACCTGGGGTACGACCCGGGGCACGTCGGGGACATGCTGGACGACTACCGGCGGCTGACGAGGCGGGCGCGCGGGGTGGTGGAGGAGCTGTTCTACGGGGCGTAGCGGTGCCCCCGGCCCGGGGGCACCGCTCCCCCGGGCTACGCCCCGACCACTCCGTCGATGGACTCGCGCAGGAAGTCGGCGTGCCCGTTGTGGCGGGCGTACTCGTGGAGCAGGTGGACCATCACCATGCGCAGCGAGACGTCCTCCTCCCAGCGGGCGAAGTACGCCCTCACGTCGAGCGATGCGGCCTCGCGCTCGATGCGGCGGGCGTGCTCGACCTCCGCCTCCCAGGCCGCGAAGACCTCCTCACGGGTCGACCGCGAGGCGTCGTACGCCTCCTGGAAGTCGCCCTTGGCCGACCAGAGGAAGGGCAGGTCCAGCTCCTGGTTGACGACCCGGCGGAACCAGGTGCGCTCGACCTCGGCCATGTGGCGGACGAGCCCGAGCAGGGACAGGGTGGACGGCGGGGAGGACTGCTGCCGCAGCTGCTCGTCGGTGAGCCCCTCGCACTTCATGGCGAGGGTGGCCCGGTGGAACTCCAGGAATCCGCGCAGGGTTTCGCGCTCGTCGCCGCGCAGCGGCGGGGTCGGCCGGTCGTCTCCGGTCTTCATGTCGCTCAGCCTTCCGTGCGGCGCAGGACGAGGGTGTGGAAGCCGAAGCTGTCGCGGTAGCCGCGCAGCCATTCGGTGCGGTGTGCGGTGGCCGCCTTGAGGGCGTCCGCGCTGCCGGGGTCCTCGGGGTGGTCGAGGGCCCAGGCGGACAGTGCGCCGGTCCAGTTCCACTCGTAGTCGTCGAGTTCGTGGCGGGTGGAGAGGTGGCCGTAGACGGGGGTCCAGCCGGCGGCGGTGATCCGGTCGACGGTGTCGGCCAGGTCCTCGTACTCGCCCAGCATCTCGACGGCCTCGGGAGACGGCTCGGTGAGCCAGAAGGCGTCGCCGACGACGACCCGCCCGGCGGGCGCGAGGTGCTTGTGCGCGGCCTCCAGGGTCCCGGTAAGCCCGCCGAAGGCGTGCGTGGCACCGGAGCTGATGACGACGTCGAAGGGCTCCTCCGGTACGAGGGCGGCGGCGTCCGCCTGCTCCAGCACCAGCCGCTCACCGACGCCCCGCGCATCGGCCTGCCGCCGTGCCTCGGCCAGCCCGCCCGCAGCGAGGTCGACGCCGACGGCGGTCGTCGCGGGGTCCCGCTCCAGTGCCCGGATCAGCCACTCGGCCTGCCCGCAGCCGAGGTCGAGCACCCGCTCGCCGCCCCGGTCGAGCGCCCGCGCGAGCACCCGTGCCACCGAGGAGTCGTCCAGCGGGGAGGCGATGGGATGGTGCACATGTGCCAGCTGTGACATGAGTGAACGTTCCATGCCCGGCACTCTCTCAACAACCCGGGCCCCCTGCACGCCTTTTGCGGGGGGCCCGACAGCACCGGAAGTTGCAGCTCCGGTGCCGCCGCTACAGCACCGGCAGGTTCTTGCGCAGCTCGAAGGCGGTCACCTCGGAGCGGTACTCCTCCCACTCCTGCTTCTTGTTCCTGAGAAAGAAGTCGAAGACGTGCTCGCCGAGGGTCTCGGCGACGAGTTCGCTGCGTTCCATCAGGGCGATGGCCTCGCCGAGGTTCTGCGGGAGGGGCTCGATGCCCATGGCGCGGCGCTCGGCGTCGGAGAGGGCCCAGACGTCGTCGTCGGCGCCCGGCGGGAGTTCGTAGCCCTCCTCGATGCCCTTGAGGCCGGCGGCGAGCAGGACCGCGTAGGTGAGGTAGGGGTTGGCGCCGGAGTCGATGGAGCGGACCTCGACGCGGGAGGAGCCGGTCTTGCCGGGCTTGTACATGGGGACGCGGATGAGGGCGGAGCGGTTGTTGTGGCCCCAGCAGATGTACGAGGGGGCCTCGCCGCCGGAGCCGGCCGTGCGGGCGGAGCCGCCCCAGATGCGCTTGTAGGAGTTCACCCACTGGTTGGTGACGGCGGAGATCTCGGCGGCGTGGCGCAGCAGTCCTGCGATGAAGGAGCGGCCGACCTTGGAGAGCTGGTACTCGGCGCCCGACTCGTAGAAGGCGTTGCGGTCACCCTCGAAGAGGGAGAGGTGGGTGTGCATGCCGGAGCCGGGGAACTCCGAGAAGGGCTTGGGCATGAAGGTGGCCTGGACGCCCTGTTCGAGCGCGACCTGCTTCATGACCAGGCGGAAGGTCATGATGTTGTCGGCGGTGGAGAGCGCGTCGGCGTACCGCAGGTCGATCTCCTGCTGGCCGGGGGCGCCCTCGTGGTGGCTGAACTCGACGGAGATGCCCATCGATTCGAGCATGGTGATGGCCTGGCGGCGGAAGTCCATGCCGACGTTCTGCGGGGTGTGGTCGAAGTAGCCGGAGTTGTCGGCGGGGACGGGCTTGGAGCCGTCCAGCGGCTTGTCCTTGAGGAGGAAGAACTCGATCTCGGGGTGGGTGTAGAAGGTGAAGCCGAGGTCGGAGGTCTTGTTCAGGATGCGCTTGAGGACGTAGCGGGGGTCGGCGAAGGAGGGCGAGCCGTCCGGCATCAGGATGTCGCAGAACATCCGGGCGGTGCCGGGGGCCTCCGCGCGCCAGGGCAGGATCTGGAAGGTGCCCGGGTCCGGCTTGGCGATCATGTCGGACTCGTAGACGCGGGCGAAGCCCTCGATGGCGGAGCCGTCGAAGCCGATGCCCTCGTCGAAGGCCTGCTCCAGCTCGGCCGGGGCCACCGCGACCGACTTCAGGAAGCCGAGTACATCGGTGAACCACAGGCGTACGAATCGGATGTCCCGCTCCTCCAACGTACGGAGCACGAATTCCTGCTGCTTGTCCATTTTCACTTCCATCCTTGCTGGTCAGGCCGCCTGCTCCCACGCCACGGGACACGCCGGGGCTCCCCAGCATCCCACCACACGGTTTCGGGCGGGTTGCGTACCGCCCCACGTGCCGACGGGTGCGGCCGGGGCGGTGTGCGCGCCGTGTGCCGGTCAGGGCGCCGGGCGGCTCACGACGTACACCGTGCGCAGCAGCACCGCCGCCGACAGTGCCAGGAGGTGGAAGCCGACGAGTCCGTACAGGGTCAGCGTCTCACCGATTCTCGGGCCGCCCTCCATACCGACCAGCTGAATGCCGACCACGCCGAGGAAGATGCCGACGGCGGCGAGCACGACACGCCCGACGAGGTCGCCGACGAAGCGGCGGTCGCGGGGGTCGGCGAGCAGCCGGACGTTCATCGAGAGGCGGCCCTCGGCGAGCCGCCCGCCGATCCGGTCGAGGCGGCGCGGCAGCCGGCGCAGCACCGGCAGGAGCGAGAGGAGCTCGTCCTGGGCGGTCTCGCGGACGCTCTGCGGGGCGAGCCGGTCCCGGAACTGCTCGGTGGCGTACGCGCGCGAGGCGGCCAGCATGTCGAAGCCGGGTGAGAGCCCGACGAGGGTGCCCTCCAGGGTGGCCAGGGCGCGGAAGACGGCGGCCATCTCGGCGGGGACGGCGAGGCGGTGGTCGGCGACCAGGCGGAACAGCTCGGTGAACATGGTGACGTCGGGCACCGCGCCCTGGCCCAGGTGGCGGGCGCTGAAGCGGCCCAGTGCGCGCTGGAGCTGCTGTTCGTCGACCTCCTCGGGGTGGTCGGTGACTTCGAGGAGGGCGTCGCACAGGGCGGCGGCCTCGCCGCTCTCGACGGCGAGGAAGAGCCCGGCGAGGGAGTCGCGCAGGCCGGGGTCGATGCGGCCGACGGAGCCGAAGTCGAGGAGGGCGGGGGTGCCGTCCTCCTGGAGCAGGATGTTGCCGGGGTGCGGGTCGGCGTGGAAGACGCCGTCCAGCATGATCTGGTCGAGGAGCGCGTCCAGCAGGGTGCGGGCGATCCGGCCGCCGTGCTCGGGGTCGTCGGGGACCGCCTGGCCGAGCGGGGTTCCTGCGATGCGGCTCATCACCAGCACGCGTTCGGTGCTGAGGTGTTCGTGCAGGACGGGCACGGTGAGCGCGGCGCTTCCCGCGCGGGCCGTCGACGCGGCGCGCACGGCCTTCATGTTGCGGGCCTCGACCCGGAAGTCGAGTTCCTCGCGCAGGGCGACCGCGAAGCCCCGGGCCAGTTCGGGCAGTCCCAGGCCGCGGCCCCAGGCGGTGCGGGCGTGCAGCGCGGCGGCGAGCCGGGTCACGATGTCGAGGTCGCGCTCGACGAGCGGCAGGATGCCGGGGCGCTGCACCTTCACTATGGCCTGGGTGCCGTCGGTGAGGACGGCGGCGTGCACCTGGGCGATGGAGGCGGCGGCCAGCGGCTTGTGGTCGAACTCGGCGAAGACCTCCTCGACGGGGGCGCCGAGCGCGGCGGTGAGGGTGGCCTCGACCTCGGGCCAGGGGGCGGGCGGCACCTGGTCCTGGAGGCGGCTCAGTTCCTCGACGTACACCTCGGGGAACAGGTCGCGGCGGGTCGACATCAGCTGGCCGAGCTTGACGAAGGTGGTGCCGCCGGCCTGGAGGGCCTGGCGCAGCTCGACCGCGAGGAGCTCGTCGCGCACGTCGCTGGGGTGGCGGCGGCCCCGCAGGTAGGGGCCCAGTCCGTGGCGGGTGGCGATGCGCAGGACGCCGGAGTAGCGGCGGGCGCGGGCGACGCGGGCGCGCAGCGACTGCAGTCGGCTCAGCGGGCGCAGTCCGGTCGGGAACACCAGGTCGAGGACGACCAGGACCGTCATCGAGAAGAGCATGCCGACCAGGGCCATCAGGGAGAGGAAGAGCGGTTCGGGGCTCTCGCCGTACGACATCTGCGGGCCGACCAGCGCTCCGGAGAGGGAGAGCGCGACGAATCCGGCGATCACCACCCGGCTCCGGGCCGCGCGGATGCCCAGGAGCCGGCGCGCGAGCACCGAGGGGAGCACCACGACGACGAGAAAGACACTGACTGCGACCAGAAGGCCCACGATCACCATGAGGGGAATTGTGCACCAACTCCTCTTCCTGCAACCGGAGTTGAAGATTCCACAGGAGGGCCTGGTGACGTACGGCGAGGCGGCCGTTACGATCCCCCCTCATGGGGGGCCTGCGGCACACCCGCAACAGTCGCACCGGGCGCCACGAGCGCCCCGCGCGCACCAGGGGCATCGCCCGCGTCCGACGTGGCGTGGCGCTCCTGTGTGCCGCGACGGCGCTGTTCGGCGCGCTGCTGATCTGTCTGGGCCCGGCACCGGCGTCGGCCTCCGGCGGCGGTCCGCACGCGGCGGCGCCCTCCCCCGCACCCGTCTACAACTGCCCCTACGAGCAGGGGCACTGCGGCGTCTTCCCGCACCTCTCCCCCGCGATACTGACCGCGCCGTCCCAGGACGCCCCGCCGGAGGCCCTCGCGCTGCCGGTGCGGCGGGCGGACGGCACCGCGCCGGCGGGCGTGCGGCGCGGGGACGGGGCGTGGCCGCGGGCGCCGGGACCGCACGTCCTTCAGGTGCTGCGGAGGTAGGAGAGGTTCCCGTGCTCCGGGATCCCTCTCCCCCTTTTCCGACCTCCGTACCGCGTAAGGATGTTGCCCCGATGTCTGCCACCACTTCCCGCAAGGCCCGAATAGAGGAGATGCGGCGCGCCGAGAAGGCCCGCGACCGCCGCAACAAGGTGATCGCCCTGGTCGCCGGAGGAGCCGTGCTGGCCGGGCTGATCGGCTTCGGCACGTACGTCTTCATGAAGGAGTCCGACAAGAAGGACGACGAGCGGGTCGCGGCGAAGGGCCCCATCAAGGACGAGAAGGTCTGGGACGCGAAGAAGCTGGGCCGCACGCACGTCACCAAGGAGGTCACCTATCCGATGACCCCGCCGGTCGGCGGTGACCACAACCAGGCCTGGATGAACTGCCAGGGCGACGTCTACCCCAAGCCGATACCGAACATGAACGCGGTGCACTCCCTGGAGCACGGCGCGGTCTGGGTGACGTACACCGACAAGGCGTCCAAGGACGACCTGGAGAAGCTGAAGGCGAAGGTCAAGAAGACCCAGTACTCGCTGATGAGCCCGGTGAACGAGCAGTCCGGGGCGATCATGCTGAGCGCGTGGGGCAAGCAGGTCACGGTGACCGGCGCGGACGACCCGCGGGTCAACCAGTTCTTCACCCGGTACGTGATGGGGCCGCAGACCCCCGAGCCGGGCGCGGCCTGCTCGAACGGCCTGACGCTGGACGCGGTGGGCCAGAAGTGAGCAGGTCCCTGTGGGGTGCGCTGGGTGCCGTGGTGTTCGCCCTGGTGGTGGCGGTGGGAGCCGTCGTCGTGACCCGGGCGGCCTCGGCACCCGGAGACGCCTCCGACGCGTCGCCCGCCGTCTCCAGCAAGTCGTCGACGCCTGCCGGGAATTCGGCGGACGCCGGGTTCGCCCGGGACATGGCGGCCCATCACCAGCAGGCCGTGGAGATGTCGTTCGTCGTCCGGGACCGCACGAAGGACACGGACGTACGGCGCCTCGCCTACGACATCGCCAATACGCAGGCCAATCAGCGCGGCATGCTGCTGGGCTGGCTGGACCTGTGGGGCCTGCCGAAGATCTCGCCGCCGGACGCGCCGCAGATGGCGTGGATGGGGCACACCGGCCACGAGGGGGCGCCCGAGCCCAAGGAGGACGGGCTGATGCCGGGCATGGCGACCCGGGCGGAACTGGCCGCGCTGGGCGCCGCGAACGGCAGGCAGGCCGAGATCCAGTACCTGCGGCTGATGACCACCCACCACCGGGGCGGGGTCGCGATGTCACAGGGCTGCGCGAAGCTGTGCACGGTGCCGGCGGAGCGGGCCCTCGCCCAGGGAATGGTCGACGCGCAGCAGTCCGAACTCGACCTGATGGCCGACCTGCTGAAGGAGCGGGGAGCGCGGCCGTAGGGGCGCCGCAGCTGGACCGGGGACCGGGGCCGAACTGGGTGCGGGGCCGGTCGGGTGACGGCCGGGCGGTGGCGGGGCCGGTCGTGGGACGGGTCGGCCGTCCGCTCACGTCCCCCGGGTGATGCGCCGGCCGGCCCCCGGCAGTGTGCGGGTCAGCCGTCCATTCACGTCCCCCAGGTGATGCGGGGCGGGCGGACCGCCGCGCACAGTGGGCCGCCCCGCTCGTCGGTGAGGCCGAGCCGGCCCACCGCCGTGCCCCCTTCCAGGAGTGCGGCGGGCAGGTCGGCGAAGAAGATCTTGGCCCGGCGGAACATCGCGAACCCGCCGCCCTCCACGAGCTCGCCCCAGGTCAGATAGCAGAACCGCGCACCGGGCCGCCCCTGGACGAACCGGCCCCGGAAGTCCGGACCGCCGTCCCGCCCGGTCACCACCTCCACGGGGAACTCCCACTGGGCCCCGGCCGCGTCGCCCGGCACCGGGCGGTACGGCTCACGGCCCCGCTGCACCGCCACGTGCACGTCGCGGAACTCCTCGAAGACGCGTCCCGGCAGGTCGGAGCCGACGATCCGCACCGTCAGCACGGACGTCGCCCCGGTCGCTCGTGCCGGTCCCTCGTGCGCAGTCATGCCTCCATGTCACCACGGGGGTCCGACAATCGCCCGTGACCGGGCGCGCGTCATCCGGTCCGCAGCACCGCCGCCGCGACCGCGTCCGGCCGGTCCATCATCACCAAGTGCCCGGCGGGCGAAGCCGGTTCGAAGCGGGCACCGAGCAGGCCCGCCAGATCGCGCTGCCGCTCCAGCCACCGGACGGCGAGCGCGCCGGGGCGGCCGTCGTAGCCGGGCACGACGGTGACCGGGGCTCCGGCGGGCAGCGGGTGGGTGATGCGCAGGGCGTTGAGTTCGGCGGCCACCGCCCGGTAGTGCGTGTTCTCCAGGAGCAGCCCGTCGAGCACGCGCGCGGTGCGGTAGGTGCGGCGGACCAGCGCGTCGGGCGCCGGGTCGGCGGCGCCGCCCGCGCGGGAGGCGCGGACGACGGCCCGCCGGGTCGCGGGCCCCAGCGCGGCCGGGGCCCCGGCCGCGCTCAGCGCCGCCGCGAGTCCGCGGGCGAGGGCGGTACGGACGGCGGGCGCCGCGGGCACGCGCGCGCGGGGCTCGACGCTGGAGTCCAGCAGGACCAGCCCCGCGGTGCGGGCCGGGTACAGCCGGGCGAACGCCTCCGCGTGGAATCCGGCGATCGAGTGGCCCACGACCGTGGCGGGGCCGGTGCTCCCGCGGGCCGGGCCGAGCGCGTCGAGCAGGGCGGCGATGCGGCGCGCCTCGCCGGTGGCGGAGGGCGCCACGACGGCGGGCGCGGACAGCCCGTGGCCCGGCCGGTCGAAGCAGACCACCGTGCGGTGCGGGGCGAGCAGCCGCACCACCGGCTCCCAGTCGAACCAGCTCATCGCGAGCCCCGCGCTCAGCACGCACACCGGCCCGCTGCCCGTCACGACCACGTGGTGCGCGACCCCGCCGATCCGCACGAAGCCGCCCCTGCCCAGGTCCGCGCCCGCCGCGCCGCCCGCGACCGCTCCTGCCCCTGCTTCCGCGTCCATCCCTGCTCCTGCCCGTACGTCCGTCACACCGACAGCCTCTCGCGCCACACCGACCGTGCGAGCACCGCCAGCCAGATCGCCACCAGCAGCACCTGTGACCGCTGCCCCAGGCCGAGCAGCCAGGTGCCCCTTCCGGCCTGGAAGGCGGCGACCGAGGCGAGGGTCCAGGCGGTCGCGGCCAGTTCGAGGACGACCAGGGCGGGGCCCAGGCGGGCCAGCGGCGCCCACTGCCGGTAGCGGCGGGCCGCGACGGTGAGCGCGACGATGCCGGTGAGCGCGCCCAGCATGGCCAGACTGCTGCTCCAGGCGTGCGCGGTGTGGGTCGCCGGGACCAGACCCGCGGTCTCCCGGGCGGCGCACTCCGGGTCGACGGTGGGCGCGCAGCTCAGCGGAAGCCGGGAGTCCGCGACGGTGGCCCCGCCGAACAGGGCCAGTCCCGCCCAGCCCGCGACCAGCCACGGCCTGCGCGGCGTACGGGCCAGCGCCCACAGCGCGCCGAGGAACAGCAGCGCGCCCGCCGCCAGGTCGGTGGCCCGGAAGAGGCCGCCCAGCGGCTGGTCGGCGGCGGCCAGCTCACTGACGTACGTACGGATGGGGTCGAGGCCGGTCCACAGGACGACTTCGACCACCCATGCGGTGTACGCGGCAGCGCCGAGGCCGAGCAGAACAGCGAGAGGACGAGAGTCGAATCGGGACATAGTGGGATTGATGCTAATTGAGTGCGCACCCCTGCTTGCCGGTTCGATACCCGGTGGGGGTAAGGTGCGGGCATGGTGACGAGCGGGCGGAGCGCGTGGGGCGGGCGGCTGTTGCTGTTCGCGGCGCTCCTGTTCGGCATCGTCACGATGCACACGCTGGGCCACCCCGCCGAGGAGCACGGCGGCGGTCACGGAGCCATGGACACGGGCACGGTCGCGAGCAGCACCGCCACCACCGGCCACACGGGCACCACCGTCAGCACCCAGCACACGGGCGCCACCGACCACGCGGCACGCACCGGGTCCCACGAGAGGCCCCACGAGCCGCGCCCGGCGGCGCACGCGATGCCCGGTCCGGCGTCCGGAGCCACCGGCCCCGCCGCGACCGCGGCCACCCTCGCGGCACCCGTCACGGCCCTCACCGCGGCCGTCGCCACCGTCACCGCCGCCACCTCCCCCGCCGGTTCCCCGCACGGCATGGACCCCATGTCGGTGTGTCTCGCCGTGCTCGGTGCCTGGGGCGTCGCCCTGCTCGGGGCGTGGCTGGTGGTGCGCCGCGCGGCGGCCACGGACCTCGTGCGGGTGGTGCGCGGGGCGCTGCTGCGGGCCCTGTGGCCCCAACCGCCGCCGCCCAGAACGGTTCTCGCCAGGTTGTCGGTACTGCGGATCTAGGAGCGGAGTCCCGCCAGGGACACCACCGCTCCGGGCACCCGCGCGCGACCGCGCGCACCCGTGCGCGGCCTCCCGCGCACCTGCCCGCACTCCGTCACCGACCACACCACACGAGGACGTCTGTCATGCGTACCCACACCACGCGCCGCACCCTGCTCGGCGCCGCCGTCGCCGCGGCCGGCACCGGAATCCTGACCGCCTGCTCCAACTCCTCCGGCTCCGACATGGACGGGATGGCCGGAATGGACCACTCCGGCGGCACTTCGGGCGCGCGGCCCGGCGGCAGCGGAGCCCCCGCGCCCAAGGGCTACATCGCCCCGTACGACAAGGAGGTCGCCGCCGCCGAGAAGGCCCGCGGGGCCGGCCCGGTCCGCACCGTGAAGCTCACCGCCACCCCCACCACCCTGGACCTCGGCGGCGGCACGACCGTCAGGTCCTGGGCGTACGGGGACTCCCTGCCCGGCAAGGAGGTCCGGGTGACGGCGGGCGACACCCTCGCCCTGACCCTCGCCAACCACCTCCCCGCCGCCACCTCCCTGCACTGGCACGGGCTGGCCCTGCGCAACGACATGGACGGCGTGCCGGGCCTGACCCAGCAGGAGATCAGGCCGGGCGCCGAGTTCGCCTACCGGTTCGCGGTGCCGCACCCGGGGACGTACTGGTTCCACCCGCACTCGGGCGTGCAGCAGGACCGGGGGCTGTACGCGCCCCTGATCGTGGAGGACCCGAAGGAGCCGCTGAAGTACGACAAGGAGTGGGTCGTCGTCCTGGACGACTGGGTCGACGGGGTGCAGGGCTCCACCCCCGACGCGGTGCTGGCCGAGCTGGGCCGGGGCATGGGCGGCATGGACCACGGGAGCGGCGGGAACAGCGGGGGCGGCGGCCACGAGGGCCACTCGATGCCCGCCCCCACGCAGTCGACGCCCGCCGCGAAGGGCCCCTCGCGGATGATGATGGGCGCCACCAGCGACCTCCTGGGACCCGACGCGGGCGACGTCGCCTACCCGCACTACCTGGTCAACGGCCGCACCCCGCAGGCCCCTTCGACGTACCGCGCCAAGCCGGGCGACCGGATCCGCATCCGGATCGTCAACGCGGGCGGCGACACCGCCTTCCGCGTCGCGCTCGGCGGCCACCGGATGACCGTCACCCACACGGACGGCTTCCCGGTCCGGCACGCGGAGACGGACGCACTGCTGCTGGGGATGGGCGAGCGGTACGACGTCCTGGTCACGGCCAAGGACGGCGTGTTCCCGCTGACCGCGGTCGCCGAGGGCAAGAAGGCGGCGGCCCTGGCGCTGCTGCGCACCGGCGGCGGCGCGGCGCCCGCCGCCTCCGTACGCCCGAAGGAGCTGACCGGGAAGCTGCTGACGGCGGACAGGCTGACCGCGGACGAGTCGGTGGCGCTGCCCGCCCGCAAGCCGGACCGGACGGTGAAGATCCGGCTGACCGGCGGGATGGCCAAGTACGACTGGGCGTTCGACGGGAAGCCGTACTCGCCCGACCAGCGGCACCCGGTGAAGGCGGGCGAGCGGGTCAGGCTGGACTTCACCAACGCGACGGCCATGTGGCACCCGCTGCACCTGCACGGCCACACCTTCGCCCTGGCGAACCCCGGCGCCGGCCCGCGCAAGGACACCGCGATCATCCTGCCGAACGGGCGCCTCACGGTGGACTTCGACGCCGACAACCCGGGGCTGTGGATGATCCACTGCCACAACGTCTACCACTCGGAGGCGGGAATGATGACGGTGCTGGGCTACCGGCGCTGAGCCGGGCCCCGGGGCGGGAGGCGGCGGGGTGCCGGACCGGAAGGCCGCCGGGCCCCGCCGCCCCCGCCCCGGGGGCGGTGAAAAGGCCGTGGGGCACGGGTGAAGATCCTGTTACTGTCACGACACCACGGGTCGAATGCGCATTCGCATCGCCCCGAGTCGCGCTAAGGACACCGCCGCATGACCACGCCCCTCCCGCCCTCCGGTTCCGACCCGTGGGCAGCTCCCGACGCGGACACGCCCGAGGCCCCGCCGACCGGTCCGGACCCGCACGGGACGGGCCCGCGGGCCGACCCGTACGCCCACCCGGCGGTCCCGCCGCCGCCCACGCACCCGGGCCCTTACACCTACCCGGGCGGCTACGGCATGCCGTTCGCGCCGCCCCCGCCGCCCCGCAACGGCATGGGCGTCACCGCGCTGGTCCTCGGGCTGGTCAGCACGCTCCTGGGCCTGCTGGTCGTGCTCTTCTGGGCGACCTGGCTGCCGGGGCTGCTGGCCCTCGTGTTCGGCCTCGTCGCACTGGGGCAGGTCAGGAGGGGCACGGCCACCAACAAGGGCGCCGCCGTGGCCGGTGCGGTCCTCGGCGCCGTGGGCCTGCTGTTCTCGGGCGGCGGCGGCTACCTCGCCGTCACCGGGTACCGCGCGGCCGAGGCACGGGTGGCGGAGCACCGCACGGTGGACGGCGAGGAGTACGGCGACCCGTCCGCGGACGACGGCGCGGACGCGGACACCTCCCCCGCGGACCGCACGCCGGAGCCCGAACCCGAGCCGGAGATCCTGCCCTTCGGGAAGTCCTTCACCTACGAGGACGGCGTGAAGGTCACCGTGAGCGCCCCGAAGTCCTTCACCCCCGACCGGTACACCGCGCACCTGCTCAAGCCGGGCAACCGCGCGTACTTCGTGCGGATCACCATCGACAACGGCAGCACGAAGCGGCTGTCCCCGCTCTCCTACCCGCAGGTCACCGACCAGCGCGGCGCCGACGTGGACGTCATGGTCGACTCCGCGCACGTCTCGTACTTCGCCCGGACCATCCTGCCCGGCAACCGGTCCAGCGCCATGCACGCCTTCCAGGTGCCGAAGGACGCCGCCACGCGGCTCCAGCTGGAGTACGCCCCGGACTACGAGGGACACGACTTCCAGATGTGGACCGGCCCGGCCGAGTAGGCGGGGACCAGGCGGCGCACCAGGACATCGCGTCAGGTAGACGATTAGAGTGGCGGGCGTGCCCCGACTACGCATCGCCCTGAATCAGATCGACTCGACCGTCGGTGATCTCGCCGCGAACGCCGAGGCGATCGTGCACTGGACCCGGCACGCCGCCGAACAGGGCGCGCACCTGGTCGCGTTCCCCGAGATGGTGCTCACCGGGTACCCCGTGGAGGACCTGGCCCTGCGGTCGTCCTTCGTCGAGGCCTCCCGCACCGCCGTACGGGAACTGGCCGCGCGGCTCGCCGAGGAGGGCTTCGGGGAGGTCCCGGTCGTCGTCGGCCACCTCGACCGGGCGGCCCGCGCCCGGCCGCGCTACGGGCAGCCCGCCGGAGCCCCGCAGGACGCCGCCTCGGTACTGCACCGGGGCGAGGTCGCCCTGACCTTCGCCAAGCATCACCTCCCCAACTACGGCGTCTTCGACGAGTTCCGGTACTTCGTGCCGGGCGACACGATGCCGGTCGTCCGGGTGCACGGGGTGGACGTCGCCCTCGCCATCTGCGAGGACCTCTGGCAGGACGGCGGCCGGGTGCCCGCCGCCCGCACCGTGCGGGCCGGGCTGCTGCTGTCGGTCAACGCCTCGCCGTACGAGGTGCACAAGGACGACACCCGCCTCGACCTGGTGCGCAGGCGCGCCCGGGAGGCCGGCTGCACCACCGCGTACGTGGCGACGACCGGCGGCCAGGACGAGCTGGTCTACGACGGCGACTCGATCGTCTGCGACCGCGACGGCGAAGTCCTCGCGCGCGCACCGCAGTTCTCCGAGGGCAGCATGCTGCTGGACCTGGACCTGCCCGCCGCGAGCGGGGACCCGGTGACCGGGACGGTCGACGACGGACTGCGCGTCGACCGGGTGGTGCTCAGCACGGACCCGCCGCCCGCCCACGACGCCGAGCTGACCGGGGACAGCGCGGCGCGGCTGGAGGACACCGAGGAGGTGTACACGGCGCTGGTGGTGGGGCTGCGCGCCTACCTCGCGAAGAACGGTTTCCGCTCGGTGCTGGTCGGGCTGTCCGGCGGCATCGACTCGGCGCTGGTCGCCTCGATCGCCTGCGACGCGGTGGGCGCCCGGCACGTGTACGGCGTGTCCATGCCGTCGAAGTACAGCTCGCAGCACTCGAAGGACGACGCAGCCGAACTGGCCCGGCGCACCGGGCTGCACTACCGCACCGTCCCCATCGGCCCGATGTTCGACGCGTACACCGCCGCGCTGGAGCTGACCGGCCTAGCCGAGGAGAACCTCCAGTCGCGGCTGCGCGGCACCACCCTGATGGCGCTCTCCAACCAGGAGGGCCACCTCGTCCTCGCCCCGGGCAACAAGTCCGAGCTGGCGGTGGGCTACTCGACCCTCTACGGCGACTCCGTCGGCGGGTTCGGCCCGATCAAGGACGTCTACAAGACGTGGGTCTTCGATCTGGCCCGCTGGCGCAACAAGGCGGCCGAGGAGCGCGGGAAGACCCCGCCGATCCCGGAGAACTCGCTCACCAAGCCGCCCAGCGCCGAACTGCGCCCCGGCCAGGTCGACACCGACTCGCTGCCCGACTACGCCGTCCTGGACGCGGTGCTGGAGCGCTACGTCGACCGTGACGAGGGCCTGGAGGCGATCGTCGCGGCGGGCTTCGACCGAGAACTGGTCGCGCGGACACTGCGGATGGTGGACGCGGCCGAGTACAAGCGCCGCCAGTACCCGCCGGGCACCAAGATCTCCCCGAAGGGCTTCGGCAAGGACCGCAGGCTGCCGGTCACCAACCGGTGGCGGGAGTCGGGCTGAGCCCCGCGGCCCGCGGGAAGGGGGCCGCGGGCGGCGGGGCGGGTCCGCGGACCCGGGCTAGAACTTCACCCGGGCGGCGATCGGCAGGTGGTCGCTCGCGGTGCGCTCCAGGGCCCAGGAGGACATCGGCTCGACGCCCTTGACCATGATCTGGTCGATCCGCGCCATCGGGAACCCGGCCGGCCAGGTGAAGCCGAAGCCGTCGCCCGCGGCTCCCTGGGTGGAGCGCATCTGGGCGGTGATGCCGTTGAGGGCACGGTCGTTCATGGTGCCGTTGAGGTCGCCGAGCAGCACGATGCGCCGCAGCGGCTCGTGGGCGATGGCCTCGCCCAGGGCGTCCGCGCTGGCGTCGCGCTGCCCGGCGGTGAAGCCGGACTGGAGCTTGACCCGTACCGAGGGCATGTGGGCCACGTACACCGCGACGTCGCCCTTGGGGGTGGCCACCGTGGAGCGCATCGCGCGGGCCCAGCCGAGCTGGATGTCGACCTGCCGGGTGTCGGTCATCGGGTACTTGCTCCACAGCCCGACGGTGCCCTCGACCGAGTGGTAGCGGTACGTGGCGCCCATGGCCTTCTTGTACGCCGCGAGGCGGTCGCCCCGGATCTCCTCCAGGGCCACCACGTCGGCGCCGGAGGCGGCGACCACCCGTACGGTGCCCTCGGGGTCGTCGTTCTCCGCGTTGACGTTGTGGGTGGCGACGGTGAGGTCGCCGCCGGGGGCGGTCTTGTCGGAGTAGAGCCCGGCGAAGAGGTTGAGCCAGACCGCCGCCGGGAGGATCAGCGCGACCAGCGCGAGGGCCGAGCGGCGCAGCAGGGCGCACACCAGCAGCACCGGGACGGCCAGCCCGAACCAGGGCAGGAAGGTCTCGGTGAGGCTGCCGAGGTTGCCGATGGTGTTGGGGATCTGCGCGTGGAACATCATCACCAGCGCGACCAGCACGGCCAGGACCGCGAGGAAGATGCCGCGCCGCCAGATCCGGCGGTCGCCGCGCCAGGCGGCCGACGGCCGCCCCGTGCGCGCCCCGGAACCCGAGCCGGAACCGGACCCCGGGACGGAACCGGAACCCGAGCCGGAACCAGAACCGGCGACGGAACCGGAACCGGCCGCGGAACCCGGTCCTGCGGCCGAAGCGGAATCCGGCCCTGAGCCGGGAGGGGTGCCGGGAGCGGCCCCGGAACCCGGTGCGAAGGCCCCGCCGGCGCCGTCGCCCGCGCCGGTCGAGGCGGTGGCTCCGGAGCCGGTTCCGGAGGGCTCCGCCTCCGGGCCGTCGTTCCCGGTGTCCGGCCTGTACGCCTGCGCCATTCCGCTGTCCTCACTTGCCGTGCTCGCTCACCGCCCGCCCCGCCCCTTGACCCTAGGCGATGACCGGTGCCCTTCTCCGCCGCCATCCGCAACGGCCGTACGGCGTGAAGGACGGCGGTGCCCGGCGACGGGTTCCGGTGCGACCGCCCGCCCGGTCCTCTGTGACGAAACGCGCACAGAAGGGCAGGTGGGGAGGGTGTCTCGGCGTCCCACTTCCGGACTGCGCCGCGGGATGCCACCATGGACGCGGTCCGGAGACGCCGTAAGGGCGCTTCGAGATGACGAAGGAGCCGTTTCAGCCATGACGCTTCAGGCTGCCCACAACGCTGCCCAGCACCCGGATTCCGCCGGGTCGCCCGCCCCCTCGCCCGCGGCCCCCGCCGCCGCGAGCCGGGACCCCAAGTCGCTCTACGGAGGTACCGGCACCCGCCGGATCACCGTTCACCAGATCGCCGCCGCCAAGGAGCGCGGCGAGAAGTGGCCCATGCTCACCGCGTACGACGCGATGACGGCGTCCGTGTTCGACGAGGCCGGGGTACCGGTGCTGCTCGTCGGGGACTCGATGGGCAACTGCCACCTCGGGTACGAGACCACCGTGCCGGTCACCATGGACGAGATGGCCGTGCTGTCGGCCGCCGTCGTCCGCGGGACCCAGCGCGCCATGGTCGTCGCCGACCTGCCGTTCGGCTCGTACCAGGAGGGCCCCGTGCAGGCCCTGCGCAACGCCACCCGGCTGATCAAGGAGTCGGGCGTCGGCGCGGTCAAGCTGGAGGGCGGCGAGCGGTCGCTGCCGCAGACCGAACTGCTGGTCGCCTCCGGCATCCCGGTGATGTCCCACCTGGGGCTCACCCCGCAGTCCGTGAACACGCTCGGCTACCGGGTGCAGGGCCGCGGCGACGAGGCCGCGCACCGGCTGCTGCGGGACGCCAAGGCCGCCGAGGACGCGGGCGCGTTCGCCCTGGTCCTGGAGCTGGTCCCGGCGGAGCTGGCGGCGGAGGTCACCCGCAGCCTGTCCATCCCCACCATCGGCATCGGCGCGGGCCCGGACACCGACGCGCAGGTCCTCGTCTACACCGACATGGTGGGGCTGACCGGCGGCAAGGTGCCGCGCTTCACCAAGCAGTACGCGAACCTGCGGCAGACCCTCGGGGACGCGGCACGGGCGTTCGCCGACGAGGTCTCGGGCGGAACGTTCCCGCGCGAGGAGCACACCTTCCACTAGGAGCCCCGCCCCGGGGAGCCCCTTCCCCCGGAAACCCCTCCCGCGGGGACCCTTCCCGCGGGAGGGACCGTCCGGCGGGCACCGCCGGACCACGAGCCACTGCCCGCACGAACGACGGCCCGCCGCCTTCCCCCACGGCGGGCCGTCGGCGTTCGCGGCGGACGGCGGGAACGGCGCCCTGTCGGCGGGCTGTCGGTGATCTGTCGGTGGAGCGGGGCCGGCCGGACAGAACTGTCGGCCGATTGTCAGTGGCGGCTGCTCCAATGTTCGACATGACGCGATACGACAAGAAACCGGGTGACACCGGCACACCTGCCATCCAGGTACGGGGCCTGGCCAAGCACTACGGCGAGACCAGGGCGCTCGACGGCGTGGACCTCGACGTGAGCGAGGGCACGGTCCTCGGCGTACTCGGCCCCAACGGCGCCGGCAAGACCACCCTCGTGCGCTGCCTCTCCACCCTGATCAGGCCCGACGCGGGCACGGCGACGGTCGCCGGGTTCGACGTGGTGCGCCAGCCGCGGCAGCTGCGCCGGACGATCGGCCTGACCGGGCAGTACGCCTCGGTCGACGAGAAGCTCTCCGGCTGGGAGAACCTCTACATGATCGGGCGGCTGCTCGACCTGTCCCGCAAGGACTCCCGCAGGCGCGCGGACGACCTGCTGGAGCGGTTCTCGCTGACCGAGGCGGCGAAGAAGGCCGCCGCGACGTACTCCGGCGGCATGCGCCGCCGGCTCGACCTGGCGGCGTCCATGATCGGGCAGCCCGCGGTGCTCTACCTGGACGAGCCGACGACCGGCCTCGACCCGCGCACCCGCAACGAGGTGTGGGCGGAGGTGCAGCGCATGGTCGGCGAGGGCGTCACCGTGCTGCTCACCACGCAGTACATGGAGGAGGCCGAGCAGCTGGCCAGCGAGCTGACCGTGATCGACCGGGGCAAGGTCGTCGCGGAGGGCAAGGTGGACGAGCTGAAGGCCAAGGTCGGCGGGCGCACCCTGCAGATCCGCCCCTCCGACCCGGCCCAGCTGAACGCCATGGCGGGCACGCTGGCCGAGGCGGGGCTGGACGGCCTCGCGGGCTCGCAGACGCGGGTCGACGAGGGCCTGCTGTACGTGCCGATCCTCAGCGACGAGCAACTGACCGCGGTGGTCGGCCTGCTGGGCGCCCGCGGGTTCGCCATCGCCGACATCGGCACCCATCTGCCCAGCCTGGACGAGGTGTTCCTGGCGATCACGGGCGAGAAGAGCAGCGAGGCGGACAGCGCGTCGCCGTCCGCCGGGCGGATCGAGGACGCCGTGGAGAAGGAAGAGGTAGCGGCATGAGTACGGCCACCCTGACCAAGCCGGAGCCCGGCACCGGGCGGACGCGGCCGGCGGACCTCGTCGACGAGGGCCGGATCGGGCTGCGCGCCAATCTGCGGCACATCACCGCGCTCGCGCGGCGCAACGCGCTGCAGATCAAGCGGGACCCGGAGTCGCTGTTCGACGTCCTGTTCATGCCGATCATCTTCACGCTGCTGTTCACGTTCGTCTTCGGCGGCGCGGTGGCGGGCGCCGGCAACCAGGACCAGTACGTCAGCTACCTGGTGCCCGGCCTGATGGCGATGATGGGCATGAACGTGTCGATGGCGGTCGGCACCGGTGTCAACGAGGACTTCCAGAAGGGGGTCATGGACCGGTTCCGGACGATGCCCATCGCCCGGTCCTCCGTCCTCATCGCCAAGATCGTCGTCGAGATCGGCCGCATGATGATCGCCTTCGCGATCCTGCTGACCGTCGGTCTCGTCCTGGGGATGAACATCGCCACCTCGCCGCTGCACGTGCTGGCCGCGGTCGGTCTGTCGCTGCTCTTCGGTGCCGCGCTGATGTGGGTGTTCATCCTGATCGGACTGACCGTCAAGACGGCGCAGGCCGTGCAGGGGATGGCGATGATCGTGCTGATGCCGCTCCAGTTCGGCTCCTCCATCTTCACCCCGACGAAGACCATGCCCGGCTGGCTGCAGACGTTCACCGACTACAACCCGCTGTCCAACCTGGCGGACGCGGTGCGCGGACTGTTCCTGAGCGGCCCGATCGCCCAGGACGTGTGGATGGTGCTGGGCTGGGCCGTGGTGATCACCCTGGCGACCGCGCCGCTGGCGATCTCCAGGTTCCGCAACAAGACCTGAGCCCACGGGCCCCGGCGACCCGAGCCGTTCCACAGGACACGCGCTAGTGCCCGGGACCCCGCTCCTCGAACCAGTCCGGATCCTCCCCGTACCGATCGCGTCGTGCGTACACGAGGGCGGTGGCCTCCTCCATGGAGAGGCCGCCGCCTTCCGCGTACGCCGTCCCGTAGGCCTCCTCGCCCAGGACGGCGCGGGCCTGGGCCGCCGCGAGGTCCCTGGCCTCGACCTCCTGCCCGACGACGAAGTGCCGCTTGGGGAGCTGCTCCTGGTACGTGCCGAGCAGCCGCGCCGCGTCCGCCGCCAGTCGCGTGTCCGGTGCGCCGCCGTCGTGGCCGCCGGCCAGACCGGCCAGCGAGCCCGCGATCGTCATCAGGTGCACGGCGGGCATCTGCGGGGCCACCATCCGGGACAGCGCGGACCCCGCCCGCTCCAGTGCGCGGGCCCCCAGGGCGAGGCCCTCCGCGTACGAGCCCTCCAGGTTGGCCACCCAGGCGAGCAGCCCGAGCGAGAAGCCGTCGAAGATCCGCAGGTTGCCGCCCTCGAAGTCGTCGCGCAGCACCGTCAGTTGCTCGCGGGCCTCGGCCAGCCGGCCGGTGCGGGCCAGCCGGATGCCGAGGTAGAGCCGGGTGGCCGGACCCGCCTCGGTGCCGGGGCTCACCGGGTCGGCCAGCCCCTGCCACAGCAGTGCCTCGCCCTCGTCGCCCCGGTCGATCTCCATCAGGGCACCGGCCAGCCGGGTGCGCAGCAGCAGGACGTGGGGACGCGCGTCGAGTGCCTCCGCGTGGCCGACGGCCTCCTCGTACGCCTCGGCGGCCAGGGCGAAGTCGCCGGACTTCTCGTATGCCTCGCCCAGCGCGGACAGCGCCTCGGCGATCCCCCAGCCGTCGCCGAGCCGGCGGAAGATCTCCAGGCTCTCCTCGGCGTCCCGGCGGGCGTCGCCCGCCCAGGCGGAGTGGTTGGCGAAGATGTTGGCCCGCATCTCCAGGGCGCAGGCCAGGTCCCACTCGTACCCGAACCGCCGGCAGGCGTCGACGGTCCCGTCGATCGCGTCGCGCAGCACGGCGTCGTCCTCGCTGGTCATCAGCAGCGCGAGGACCCACAGCGAGCCCGGGGCGCGGCAGGCCTGCGGCAGGTCGGGGCGGTAGGTGGCGGCGACCCGGCGCAGCCAGCGCTCGGCCTCCGGGCCGAACCAGGCGTCCAGCCGGTGGTCCATGCTGACCAGGTGGAGGATGCGGACGCCGCGCCGGGCCTCCTGGAGCACCTCGGGGCGCATCGGCGGGGGTGCGTCGGTGCACGCCTCGAAGACGGCCTCGACGGACTCGGGGGGCGCCTCGAACGGGTCCTCGCTCAGCGCCAGGGTGGCCGCGGTCCAGTGCCTGGCCTCGCTGCGCCGGTCGCGGACCTGCCAGTACCAGGCCAGGGAGTGCACCAGGCAGAGCGCCTCGTGCTCGTCCCCGGCGGCGACGGCGCGGCGCAGTGCGGCGCGCAGGTTCTCGTACTCGCTCTGGAAGCGGGCGACCCAGTGCAGCTGTTCCCGGCTGTGCAGCAACGGGTTCCCGGTGCGGGCCAGTTCGCGGAAGTGGACGAGGTGGCGGTGCTCGGCCTCGGCGCGGGTGCCGGACTCGGCGAGGCGTTCGGCGGCGTACTCCGAGACGGTTTCCAGCAGGTGGTAGCGCATCTGGCCGTCGGTCTCGGCGGGCGCGGCGACGACGAGGGACTTGTCGACGAGCGAGCCGAGCAGGTCGAGTGCGGCGGGCCCGCAGACCGCTTCGGCGGCGGCCAGGTCGCAGCCGCCCTGGAAGACCGAGAGCGCGGCCAGGGCCTGCCGTTCGTCCTCCTCCAGCAGTTCCCACGACCAGTCGACGACCGCGCGCAGCGTCTGCTGGCGGGGCAGTACGGTCCTGGCGCCCGCGCTGAGCAGCCGGAACCGGTCGTCGAGCCGGTCGGCGATCTGCCGGGGGGTGAGCATCCGCAGCCGGGCGGCGGCGAGTTCGATGGCCAGCGGCAGTCCGTCGAGGCGGCGGCAGATCTCGGCGGCGGCGGCCGGGTCGTCGTCGGTGCGGAACCCGGGCCTGGCGGCGGCGCCGCGCTCGGCGAACAGCCGCAGCGCGACGGGCGGCGGGAGCGGTTCCACCGGGCGCACCAGTTCGCCCGGCACGCCGAGGGGTTCGCGGCTGGTGGCGAGGATGGTCAGCTCGGGGCAGCGCGCGAGGAGGTGCTCGGCGAGCCGGGCCGCGGCGGCCACGACGTGCTCGCAGTTGTCGAGCAGGAGCAGCACGCTGCGGCGGGAGAGGTACTCGGTGAGGCGGATCAGCGGGTCGCGGCCGGTGGGGTCGGCGGCCCGCAGTTCCTCGGCGCCCGCGCCGCGCAGCACGATCTCCTGGGCGCCGAGCGCGGTGAGGACCGCCTCGGGGACGGTGTCCGGGTCCTCCACCGGGGCGAGTTCCACCAGCCACACGCCGTCGCCCCACGGGCCGGGGGTGCCGGCCCGCTCGGCCGCCTCGGCGGCCTCCTGCGAGAGCCGTGTCTTGCCCGCTCCCCCGGGCCCCAGGAGCGTCACGAGCCGGGCCTGCGCGAGGTCGTCCCGGATGACGTCGATGTCCTTCTCCCGGCCGACGAAGGAGGTGAGGCGGGCCCGGAGATTGCCCGTGACGGGCGGGGCGGCGGGCCGTGGTGCGCGGGGGGCCGGCGGGGCACCGGGGGCCTTGGGGGCTTCCGGGACCTCCGCGGCCTCGGGAGCCCCGGCAGTCTCGGGGACCCCGGCAGCCTCAGGGGTCAGCAGCCGGGCGTGCAGCGTGCGCAGCTCGGCGGAGGGGTCCGTGCCGAGGCGGTCGGCGAGCAGGGTGCGCACGGTCTCGTACCCGGCCAGCGCCTCCGCGGTGCGGCCGGTGGCGTGCAGGGCGCGCAGCCGCAGGGCCTGGAGGGGTTCGTCCAGGGGGTGCTCGGCGCAGAGCGCGGTCAGTTCCGGGAGTGCCTCGGCCGCGCCGCCGAGCGCGAGGGACGCGCCGAGCCGGGCGCGGCGGGCGTCCAGCAGGCGGGCCTCCCAGCGGGTCGCGTCGGCGGTACGGGCCGGGAGGTCGGCCAGCGGCGGGCCGCCGCCGGCCCGCCACAGGGCGAGCGCGTCGTCGAGCAGCGCGAGGGCCTTCGTCGCGTCGCCCTCGGCGGCGGCCCGCAGCCCCTCGGTCGTGAGGTGCTCGAACCGGTGCAGGTCGACGTCGTCCGGGGCGGCGGCGAGTACGTAGCCGCCGTCGGCGGAGGTGACCGCGGCGCGGCCGATGGTCCTGCGCAGCCGGGCCACGAGGGCCTGGACGGCGCCGGGGGTGTCGGCCGGGGCGGAGTCGGGATCGCCCCACAGGTCGTCGGCGAGAGCGGCGACCGAGACCTGCCGGCCGGGGCGCAGGGCGAGCGCCGTCAGCAGTGCGCGCAGGCGGGGACCGCCGAGGGGGACGGGGGTTCCGTCGTCGCGGAGGGCTCGGGCGGGGCCGAGAATCTGATAACGCACCGAGCCATTGTCCCTGCCGATCCCGGCATCGGCCCCGCCGCCCGAGGGGGCTCGGCGGGGTGGGGGAACGTGAGGCGTCGCCGCCCGAGGGGGCGGGGGCGTGGAACCGTGGGGGTGGGGTCGGGCGTTGGGGGGAGTGCGGGACGGTACGGTCGGCTCCTCGACCGGTACCCGCCCCGCACCGACCACGTGCCGCACCGACCACGTCCCGCCGCAGCACACCCTCCACGCCCCGCCCCGTACCAACGCCCCCCACGGACCCCGCCCCCGCCCAGGAGTCGCTTCCATGACCACCGCCATCAGCCGCAAGGACCGCCGCGTCAGCCCGGTCTTCCTCGGCATCGTTGCCGTCATGGCCGTCTCCGGGTGGGCCGTCTGGACGGATTTCGCGGCGATGCCCGGGATCGCGGTCTTCCTCTTCGTGACCGCCGCCTGGGTCGTCTCGCTGTGCCTGCACGAGTACGCGCACGCCCGCACCGCCCTGCACAGCGGTGACATCAGCATCGGTGCCAAGGGCTATCTGACGCTCAACCCGCTGAAGTACACGCACGCCCTGCTCAGCATCGTGCTGCCGATCATCTTCGTGATCATGGGCGGTATCGGCCTTCCCGGCGGGGCCGTCTTCATCGAGCGGGGCCGGATCCAGGGGCGCTGGAAGCACAGTCTGATCTCGGCGGCCGGGCCGCTGACGAACGTGGTGTTCGCGATCGTGTGCACCGCGCCGTTCTGGCTGGACGCGCTGGACGGCGTACCGGCCGCCTTCCGCTACGCGCTCGGCTTCCTGGCCCTGCTCCAGGTCTCGGCGGCGATCCTGAACTTCCTGCCGGTCCCCGGGCTCGACGGGTACGGGGTGATCGAGCCCTGGCTCTCCCACCGGTTCCGGCGGCAGATCGAGCCGTACGCGCCCTTCGGGCTGCTGTTCGTGTTCGCACTGCTGTGGGTGCCGAGCGTGAACCGGGTGTTCTTCGACGTGATCTACGCGATCACCGGCAGCCTCGGGGTGGACGAGGTGGAGAGCTACTGCGGGCGCGACCTGTTCCAGTTCTGGCAGGAGACCAACCCGCTCTGCCAGGTCCGCTAGGACTCCCCGGGCCGGCCGGGCCCGACCGGCCCCGCCCTACGCCTTGGCGGCGGAGGCTTCGCGTCCGCTCTGCCCGGCCTTCTCCGCCTTCGCCCGGCGCAGATAGAACCACGCCATGTTCGACGAGACACCGGCCAGCAGGATCCACACGATGCCCAGCAGGTTGCCCGCGACGAACGAGACCACCGCGGCGGCGACCGACAGTGCGCAGACGACCAGGGCGTACACAGCGAGGCGGGGCATGGGGGACATCTCCTGTCCAGGTGGAGGGGGAACTGCCCGTCCAGTGTCCCCCATGCCCGGATCGCCTTATACGTCGGTCACCCGCAGACCCGCGTGGGCCTTGTAGCGGCGGTTCACCGAGATCAGGTTGGCGACCAGCGACTCGACCTGGTGGGCGTTGCGCAGCCGGCCGGCGAAGACGCCGCGCATGCCGGGGATGCGGGCGGCCAGCGCCTGTACGAGGTCGGTGTCCGCGCGCACCTCGCCGAGCACCATCACGTCGGTGTCGATCTCCTCGACCTCGGGGTCCTGGAGGAGGACGGCCGAGAGGTGGTGGAAGGCGGCCGTGACGCGCGAGTCCGGGAGGAGGGCGGCGGCCTGCTCGGCGGCACTGCCCTCCTCGGGCTTCAGGGCGTACGCGCCCTTCTTGTCGAAGCCGAGCGGGTTCACGCAGTCGACGACGAGCTTGCCGGCGAGTTCCTCGCGCAGCGATTCGAGGGTCTTGGCGTGGCCGTCCCACGGCACCGCCACGATCACGATGTCGCTGCGCCGCGCGCACTCGGCGTTGTCCGCGCCCTCGACGCCCAGGCCCAGCTCGGCGGCGGCCGACCGCGCGCGTTCGGCGGCCCGGGAGCCGATGATCACCTTCTGGCCGGCCCTGGCCAGCCGGTAGGCGAGGCCGCGCCCCTGGTCGCCGGTACCGCCGAGGACGCCGACGACGAGGCCGGACACGTCGGGCAGCTCCCAGGGGTCCCTGACCGGCTTGGGGGCGGGGGCGGCGTCGCCCGTGGTGCTGTCTGTGGTGGAAGTCATGGGCCGACCCTACTTCCCGGTAGTGCGCTCGTTGGGGTGAGCCCGCGACGTCCCGGGGACACGGCGGGTGCGCGCACGGCAGGCTTCCGTCCATGGATGCCGTGAGGGTCGCACTGCTGCGGGAGGTCCTGGCCGGTACGGAGTGGCTGGGCGCCACCCGTCGATTCGCCGGGGTGCTGCGGGCGTCGGTGGTGCCGCAGGGCAGCGGGCTGCTCCTGGTGGGCACGGAGCGGTACGAGCCGTGGCACCTGGCGGCGCACCTGATGGACGAGGCGGCCTGGTCGGGGCTGCCCGCGCTGGCGCCCACCCTGGTGCGGCACGAGGTGCGGCACGACGACCCGGCGCACCTGTCGACGGGCCTGGGACGGCTGACGGCGGCCGGCCGCGGCGACACGCTGCTGGTGGTGGCGCCGGGGGACGGGGCGGCCGACGTGGACGCGGACGCGGAGCTGCTGGAGCGGGTGAACGACGTGCGCAGGGCGGGGGTCACGGTGCTGGCGCTGTCCGGCGGGGACGAGCGGGCGGGGGAACTGGGGGCGCTGGCACACGAGTTGCTGGCGGTGCCGGAGGGCGGGGCGGTGGATCTGGACACGGTCCAGCATCTGGTGAGTGCGGCGGCGGGTGAGAACGTGCTGCCGGGGCCGCGTGGGGGGCGCCGGTTCCGGGACCGGCTGGCCCGGTTGACGGATCGGCTTACGGCGCCGCCGCCGGAGCGGTGGTAGGGCGGGGGCGGGCGGGGGGCAGTACGGGGCCGGGGCCGGGGCGGGGCGGGGCGGGTGGTTCGGCTCCGCCGGGGGCCGCCCCCTTGCCCGCCCGTTCCGCCCCCGGGGGGCGGCCCCGCCGCCCAAGGGGGCGGGGGCAGGGTGGGAAGGGGCGGCCCCGCCGACCGAGGGGGCGGGGGTGAGGTGGGAGAGGGCGGCTCTGGTGTCCGAGGGGGGCGATAAGAAGTTGCATGGTTCAGCGAAATGCTCGCAGCATGGTGCTTCGTGCCTCCCAAATCCGCCAGGTTCTCGCTGGCATCCGTACTCCCCGACCTCTCCCCCTGGCGTTCCTCCGCCGATTTCAGGCTGCTCTGGATCCAGGGGCTGGTCGCGTTCTTCGGCAGCTCCATGGCGCTCATCGCGCTGCCGCTGCAGATCGCCCACCTCACCGACTCGCCGCTCGCGGTCGGTGCGATCGGCGCCGTCGAGCTGGTGCCGCTGATCGTCTTCGGTCTGTACGGCGGGGCGCTGGCCGACGCCTCCGACCGGAAGCGGATCATCCTGCTCACCGAGGCGGGGCTCGGTGTGCTCGCCGTCGTGCTGCTGGTGAACTCGCTGCTTCCCGAGCCCCTGCTGTGGCCGCTGTACGTCGTCGCCGCCGGTGTCGCCGCCCTCGCCGGGCTCCAGCGTCCGGCGCTCGACTCGCTGATGGCGCGGATCGTGCCGCACGACCAGCTGACCGCGGCCGCCGCGCTCAACGCGCTGCGCTGGCAGGTCGGCGCCATCGCCGGACCCGCGCTCGCCGGTGTCGTGGTCGCGACCGCGGGCACGCCGACCGCGTACACCGTCACCGTCGTCGGGTTCGCCGCCTCGGTGCTGATGTGCCTGCGGCTCTCCCCCGCCCCGCCCGTGCGGGACGCCGAGAAGCCCTCGCTGCGCGGCATAGCGGAGGGCGCGCGCTACGCCTGGAGCAAGCCGGTGCTGCTGGGCACGTACGCGGTCGACCTGGCCGCCATGTTCTTCGCGTTCCCGAACGCCGTCTTCCCCTTCCTCGCCACCGAGCTGCGCGCCGAGTGGGCGCTGGGGCTGATGTACGCGGCGATGCCGCTGGGGGCCTGCCTGGTCGGGCTGACCAGCGGCTGGGCGTCGAAGGTACGGCGGCACGGCCGGCTCGTGGTGATCGGCGCGACCGGCTGGGGTCTCGCCATGACGGCCGCCGGGCTCACCTCCAACATCTGGCTGGTGCTGGTGTGCATCGTGCTGGCGGGCGGCGGCGACATGCTCAGCGGACTCGGCCGTTCCACCATCTGGAACCAGACCATCCCCGAGGAGCTGCGCGGACGGCTCGCGGGCATCGAGATCCTCTCGTACAGCTGCGGACCGCAGCTCGGCCAGGTCAGGTCCGGCGCCATCGCGGGCTGGACCGGGGTGCGGGGCGCGGTGTGGAGCGGCGGCGCCGCGTGCGTCGTCGCGGTGGGCCTGCTGGCCGCCGTACTGCCGAAGCTGCTCTCGTACGACTCGGAGACCGACGAGGACGCCCAGCGGCGCCGCGCCCAGCGCGAGGAGGAGGCCCGCCGGGAGACCGGGGACCCGGAAGAGGCGGGCACGCCGCACGGGGCGGGCGCGGAGGCGGCAGGGGCCGCGTAGGGCGCACGAACGGGCGGGGCGGGCCCGGAGGACGTTCCTCCGGGCCCGCCCCGCCGGTGGTTCCGCGCAGGATCCCCCGCTCGGCCCCTGCCCGGCTCCCGCCCGGGTCCGGCCCGGCTCCCGCCCGGGTCCCGCGCGGCTCCCGCCCGGGTCCGGCCCGGCGCCGCTCAGGCGCCCGCGCCCGCCTGCGGCCCGTTCTTGTCGTGCCACTTGGGGTCGTTCTCCCATTCGAGGTTGCGCTCGCGGGCGGTCTCCATGGCGTGCTGCGCCTCCTCCCGGCTGGCGTACGGGCCGAAGCGGTCCTTGGAGGGGCACTGCGGGCCCTCCTCGACCGTCTTGTGCTCCAGGCAGTAGAACCACTCGCCGGGCTTGCCGGTGGTGCGTCGTTTGAACAGGGCCATCTCTCGTCACTCCTCGCTCGGTCGTACGGCGTCGCTCCGTCGTCTCTGCCGCCATAGTGCCCCCGCCCCGCTGACTACACTCGTCGGCATGTCTGGCCAGTCGCTGCTCGTACCAGGGGAGCTCTCTCCCACCCGTTCCGTCCCCGGCAACATCCGGCGTCCCGAGTACGTCGGGAAACCCTCGCCGACGCCGTACACAGGACCCGAGGTCCAGGACTCCGACACCGTCGAGCGGATGCGCGTCGCGGGCCGTATCGCCGCGCAGGCGATGGAGGAGGCCGCCAAGCACATCGCGCCCGGTGTGACCACCGACGAGCTCGACCGGGTCGCGCACGAGTTCATGGTGGACCACGGCGCCTACCCCTCGACGCTCGGTTACAAGGGCTACCCCAAGTCGCTGTGCAGCTCGGTCAACGAGGTCATCTGCCACGGCATCCCCGACTCGACCGTGCTGCGCGACGGCGACATCGTGAACCTCGACGTCACCGCGTACCTCAACGGCGTGCACGGCGACAACAACGCCACCTACTTCTGCGGCGACGTCGACGAGGAGTCCCGGCTGCTCGTCGAGCGCACCCGGGAGTCCCTCAACCGCGCCATCAAGGCGGTCAAGCCGGGCCGCCAGATCAACGTCATCGGCCGGGTCATCGAGTCGTACGCCAAGCGCTTCGGCTACGGCGTGGTCCGTGACTTCACCGGCCACGGCATCAACACGTCCTTCCACTCCGGGCTGATCGTGCCGCACTACGACAGCCCGCACGCCACGACCGTCATGCGGCCCGGCATGACGTTCACCATCGAGCCGATGCTGACGCTGGGCACGCACGAGTACGACATGTGGGAGGACGGCTGGACGGTCGTCACCAAGGACCGCAGGCGCACGGCCCAGTTCGAGCACACGCTGGTGGTGACGGAGACCGGGGCGGACATCCTGACGCTGCCGTAGGGCGCCCGTGGCGGGCCGGATTTTTTTTACCGACAGGTCGTCGGGAACAGGTTGACTTAGGTAACCCTAAGCACCGAAGATCGGTGGTGGCAGGTGTCAGCGCTGTCACCACCGCTCTCTTTCCCGGCCCCTTTCGTCCCCGGAGGTCCGCTTTGGACACCAACTTCTCCACCCTGATCCGTGTCGCTTCGCACGAGCAGCACACGGAGGCGGAGACCTCGACGTTCATGAGCGACCTCCTCGGCGGCCGGCTCGGCGTGGACGCGTACACGCGCTACACCGAGCAGCTGTGGTTCGTCTACCGGGCGCTGGAGGAGGCCGCGGACTCGCTGCGCGAGGACCCGGTCGCGGGCCCGTTCATACAGCCCGAGCTGATGCGCACCCCCGAGCTGGAGCGCGACCTGGCGCACCTGCGGGGCGAGAACTGGCAGGACGGCCTGGAGCCGCTGCCCGCCACCCGGGCGTACGCGGCACGCGTCGCCGAGTGCGCGGCGACCTGGCCCGGCGGGTACGTGGCCCACCACTACACCCGTTACCTGGGCGACCTCTCCGGCGGCCAGATCATCCGCGACAAGGCGGAGAAGACCTGGGGCTTCGCGCGCAAGGGCGACGGCGTCCGCTTCTACGTCTTCGAGCAGGTCTCCAACCCGGCCGCCTTCAAGCGGGACTACCGGGAGCTGCTGGACAACATCGCGGCGGACGAGCTGGAGAAGAAGCGCATCGTCGAGGAGTGCAAGCGGGCGTTCGACTTCAACGGGGCGGTGTTCCGGGAGCTGGGCGGGGAGTTCCCGCTCAGTGCGTAGTACGGGGCGGGTACGGGGCCTTTGACGGTACGTGGGCCGGGCGGGGCGGGGCGGAGCTGCCCCGCTGTGCGGCGACCTTGTACTGACGGAGGGTTCTACGGGGCCGGGCCGTGGCTTTGCGCACGGCCGGTTCTACGGGGTCCACACCGGGGCGGTGTGGGCCCCTCGCGCTGTGCGGGCGGGCTCGTGGGCGGTGAAGTGGACCCGGCCGCCGAGTTCGATGAGGCCGTCCGGTCCCGGGGCGGTGAGGAGCTGGGAGCCGCGGCCCTGGGTGATGTTGAGGGCGCGGCCCAGCTCGGCGGTGAGCAGGAGCGCGGCGGCGCCGGTCGCCTCGTCCTCGGCGATGCCGTCGTCGCGGCGCGGGAAACCGCGGGCGCGGACGCGGCCCGCCGCCTCGTCCTCCCAGGCCCACGCGTAGAGCCAGCCCTCGCCGGGCGGCGGCGCGGGCAGCGCGTCGACCTCGGCCGGGCTCGCGAAGCGCTGGAGGGTGCGCGGGGGTGCCCAGTCGGCGCGGGCCGTGATCCAGGTGAACTCGCCGTCCTGGCGGGCGAAGACGTCGCCCACGGGCAGCTCCATCACCTCGATGTCGAGGAGCCAGGCGGCACCGACGAGGGGGTACCCGGCGAACGGGAGACGGGTGGTGGGGGTGTAGATGTCGAGGACGCCGCGCTCGGGGTCGTCGACGAACACCGTCTCGCTGTAACCGAGTTCCCGGGCGAGGGCCTGACGGCCGGCCGGGTCGGGGTGCGTACGGGGGGCGTCCCGGACGACGGCGAGGGTGTTGCCGTGGGTGCCGTTGGGGGCGCAGAAGACTTGGAGGATGTCGAGGTCGTTCACGGGCGGCATTGAAGCACGGGGTGGGTGAGAGCGCTTCCTGCTGCCCGGAACTCGCGCCTGCGGCGGGCGGTTGCCCCGGCCCGCTGCGCCGGATCTGCGGCTGCCGCCGCGTGGCGCAGGCCTGGCCGGGCTTGCGCCTGCGGCGGGCGATGCCCCTCCCCGCCCCTTCCCTAAACCGCTGGCCGCGGGGCTGTGTTTGGACTGCGTGTGCGTAGTTGGTTGCTCGCGCAGTTCCCCGCGCCCCTGAAGGGGCGCGGGGAACTGCGCGAGCGGGCACGTACAAGCCGCGGATGGGCACCCGGCTCGGGAGGGCCCGCCACCTGGGGTCCGGGGCGGAGCACCGGTTTCGGGAAGGGGCGGGGTGGGGGAAGGCCCCGCGCAGCGGACCCCGCCCGCCCCCGCCACCCTCCCGCCCTTACGCCCCGTTCGCCGTGCGGCGCCGCTTCGCCGCGAAGACAACCGCGCCGCCCGCCAGCGCCAGCGCCCCCGCCGCGCCCATCAGCGCACCCGACGGCGTCGACGAGCCCGTCGCGGCGAGGTTGCCGCCGACCGGGCCACCCACCGACGTACCGTCACCGGCACCGCCGACCGTCCCGCCGCCCACCGACGTACCGCCCGTCGTCGAGCCCGCGTCCGTCCCACCGGCCGTGGAGCCGCCCGCCGAGCCGCCCGCCGATCCACCACCCACCGCGCCGCCCTCCGGCAGCTGCGCGTTCTTGTCCACCGAGACCGCCACCGTCAGGGCGTCCAGCGCCTGGCCCGGCTCGTACATGCCGCCGAAGGCCTTCACGCCGCCCGCCGTCAGCTTGGCGGGCACGCCCGACAGCTTCACCACGCCGTCCACGACGGCCAGTTCGCCCGAGGGCGTCAGCGACGCGATGTCCAGCGCCCTGTACGTCTCGACCTTCTTCGTCGTGCGGTCCTTCGTGGAGACGTCGGCGGTCAGGGTGCCCTTGCCGTTCTTCACCTCGACCTTGAGGGCGGAGAGGTTGAGGTCGAGGGTGAACGCCCCGTTCTCCTCGTGCCCCAGGAAGCGGACCTTGCCGTCGAAGGACGCCGAGAGGTTCTGCTTCTCCGCGTCGAAGGAGCCCTTGCCCTTCGGGAAGCGGAAGCCGTCGCCCGACTTCACCGCGCCGCCGGACAGTTCGATCCTGCCGTGCGCGATCGGGCCCGTGACGTACTTGCGGAAGCGTTCCAGGACACCCCAGTCGAGGTTGCCGTCGACGATCGCGCCCCGGTCGGCGCCGACCGGCGGGGTGACCGGGGCGGTCGGTGCCGGAGTGGTCGGGGCGGGGGTCGTGGGAGCGGGCGTGGTCGGTTCGACCGGGGGCTTGGTGGCCGGCGGCTTCGTCGGGTCGACGGGCGGCTTCGTCGGGTCCACCGGCGGCTTCGTCGTCGGCGGCTTCGTCGGCTCGCCGCCGCCCGCCGCCTTCACCGACAGGGTCGCCGCGTCGAGCTTGTCGCCCTCCTTGTACTGGCCGTTGAAGGCCGTCGAGCCCTCCTTGGTCAGCGTGGCCGGGATGTCCTTGAAGACCATCGCGCCGCCCGCGCCCTGGCCGGGCTTCACGGCGGACAGGTCGAGCGCAGCGAGCCGCACGTCGTTCTGCGTGACGAACTCCGTGCCGCCCTGCGGCTTCGACCTGATGTCGGCGGTGATCGCACCGGTCCTGCCGGCCGTGGAGATCTTCAGGTCCGACATGGTGATGTCGAGGACCCCGTCGTGCGCGGTGAAGTGCACGCTGCCCTTGAACGCGGTCTGCGTGCCGTGCGTCGTCGTGTCGTACGTGCCGACGCCGTCGACGAAGGTGAACACACCGTTGCCGGCCGCCTGCCGGGCACCCTCCGCGACCGTGATCCTGCCGCCGGAGAACGGCGATGCGAGGTACTTGCGGAAGGACTCCTTGAAGCCCCAGTCCAGCGTGCCGTCCTTCAGCTCCAGTTGAGGAGCGCCGGGGGCGGCGGGGGCGGCCGAGGCCGGCAGGGTCAGGACGGTGGCGCCCACGGCGGCGGCCGTGGCTACGGCCGCGGCGAGGGCTATGGGGCGGCGGGTGGCTGCCATGGTCAGGGGTCTCCTAGGACGTGCGGGGGTGGGGAAAGGGGTGGAGAGGGGGAAGGGAGAGGAAAAGGAGAGAAGAAGGAAGGGTGGGTGCGGCGGGGCCCCCGGGGAGGGTGGGGCCCCGCGCGGGAGAGTGGCGTCAGCCGGCGCCTTCGGTGCTCTCCGCACCCCGCGCGCCCCGCCTGCGGAGCAGCAGGAACGCGGCTCCTCCGACCACCAGGACGCCCGCGCCCACGGCGACGTACAGCCCGGTGTCCGAAGAAGAGGTGGCGGCCGCGGTGTTCGCGGTCCGCGGTGTCGCGGCGGCCTTCTTCGGCTGGTCCGCGCCGGCCGCCGGGGTCCCGGTGTCGCTGCCGAGGTCCGGCAGCGCGGGGAGTTTCGCCCTGTCGTCGACGGTGACGGCGAGGGACACCGGGTCCATCTCGGTGCCCGCCCGGTACATCGAGCCGAAGGCCCGTGCGCCCTGCTCGGTCAGTGTGGCGGGTGCCTCGGTGAGTACGGCCAGGCCGTCCTTGGCGGTGAGGGACTTCGCCTCGAAGGTGACCAGCGGTACACCGGCCGAGCTGGTGGGCCTGTCCGTCCGGGCGTCCTTGCCCGCCACGTCGGCGACGAGGGTGCCCTTGCCGTCGGCGACCTTCACACCGACCTTGGAGAGGGTCAGGTCGAGGTGGGCGCCCGAGAAGCGGACGCTGCCCGCGAAGGACGCGTCGAGGGTCTGCCCTCCGCTGTCGTACGTCCCCCTGCCCTGCGGGAAGCGGAACAGTGCGCCACCGTCCTGCGCGCCCGCGGTCAGTTCCCACCGGCCCTTGGAGATGGGCCCGGTGACGTACTCGCGGAAGGTGCGGCGCACGCCCCAGTCGACGGCGGCGTCGGTGAAGGTGCCGGGGGCCCGGCGGCCGTCCTCGGCCTTCGCCTTCTCCCCGGCCTTCTTCTCCCCGGCCTTGTCCTTCGGGTCCTCGGGCTTCCTTCCGGGGTCGGTGGACGGGCCGCTTCCGGGGGTCTTCGCGCCCGCCGCCACGTCCGCCGACAGGCTGACCGGGTCGAGGGGCGTGCCCGCGGTGTAGTAGCCGGCGAAGGCGGTGGCGCCCTGCGCGGTGAGCGTGGCGGGGATGTCGCGGAGGGCGACGGGGCTGCTGCCGCCCTTCATGTTGATGCCGCCGACGGCGAGCGAGGCGAGCGGGATCTGGGCGCCGCCGGTCACCTTGCCGGTGGCCCTGCTCCGGCTGCTGACGTCCGCGAACAGGGTGCCGCTGCCGCCGGAGATCCGGACGGTGGGGCGGCCGATGGTGAGGTCGAGTTCGTGGCTGCCGTCCGCCTTCCGGTGGCCGGTGAAGCGGACCTTGCCCTGGAAGCCGGCGGTCAGGGCCCCGCTGTCCGGGTCGTAGGAACCGCTCGCCGAGTGGAAGCGGAACTGGCTTCCGCCGACGGTCGCGGCACCGCCGAGGAGGGAGAAGTTCCCCTTGGCTATCGGCCCGGTGACGTAGCTCTGGAAGGAGGACTTGATCCCCCAGTCGAGCCTGCCGCCCTGGACGGTGCGCGCTGCCGCACTGGCTGCGGCGGCCGGGAGCAGTGCTCCCAGCACGGCCGCGACGAGCGCGAGGGCGAACGCGCGGGCCGGTCTGGACGACAACATGGGGGACCCTCCGAGGTCTGGCGAGTGAGGTAAGGCTAACCTAAGCTAATCCCGACCTGGTCCGGAACCCCCGTGAACCGTTCACCGGTGTCCGGCCCCCGCCGGCCGGGAGCCGACTCCCCTGCCCCATCGATCACTTCGGCCCCCTCGGACCGGAAGCAACAGAACAGGACGGTGCACCCCGTGCGAACGCCCGCCGCGTCCCGGCGCCCCTCACGCCCGGCAGCCGCGCTGCTCTCCGCGCTCGCCCTGGCCGTCGTCGCCACCGGCTGCGGCGGCGGTACGACGACGGCTCCGCCCACCGTGGAGACGAAGGCGCGGACCGCCCCCGACCGGGTCGAGCCGCTGTCCGCCGCGCCGAAGGCGCAGCTCCCGGTCACCGTGGCGTCCGCCGACGGGAAGCGGGTGAAGGTCGCCTCCACCGACCGGATCGTGCCGCTGACGGGGAGCCTGAACGAGATCGTCTTCACCCTCGGGCTCGGCCGGCAGGTGGTCGCCCGCGACATCACCGCCACCTTCGAACAGGCCGCGGCCCTCCCGGTGGTGACACGTGCGCACGACGTGTCGGCGGAGAGCGTGCTGTCGCTGCGGCCCACCGTGGTCCTCGCGGACACCACGACGGGCCCCGCCGAGGCCGTCCAGCAGATCCGCGACGCGGGCGTCCCGCTGGTCGTGGTGAAGCCCGCGAAGGAACTCGCCGACGTGGACCGGCGCATCGACGCCGTGGCCGCCGCGCTCGGCGTGCGGCCGGCCGGGGAGGAGCTGAAGAAGCGCACCCGGGAGCGGATCGCCGCCGTGCAGAAGGACATTCCGCGGCCGAAGGACGGCAGGAAGCCCCGGGTGACGTTCCTCTACCTGCGCGGTTCGGCGTCGGTCTACCTGCTCGGCGGGCGCGACTCCGGGGCGAGTTCGCTGCTGGAGGCGGCCGGCGCGGTCGACGCGGGCAAGGACTCCGGGCTGGACAAGGACTTCACCGCGATCACCAGCGAGGCGCTGGTGAAGGCGGCGCCCGACGCGATCCTGGTGATGCGCAAGGGACTCGAATCGGTGAACGGCGTGGACGGCCTGCTCAAGGTCCCCGGCGTCGCCGAGACCCCGGCCGGGCTCGACCGCCGGATCGTCTCCGTCGACGACGGCGTCCTGCTGAACTACGGCCCCCGTACCGACCAGGTCCTCACGTCCCTGGTCGACCAGCTCTACGGCGGGAACGAATGACCGGCGACCCCACGACCACCGTCCCCCAAGCCCCGACGGCAGACCGGCCCGGCCCGCCGGACCGCTCCCCGGCGGAGCACGGTTGCGCCCCGGACGCGTCCCCGGCTCCGGCGCGCGGCGCCACCGCGGCCGGCGATCCCGTGCCGTCGAAGCCGCGCGGTAGGGCCTTCACCCTCACCGTCGGGCTGTCCGTCGCGCTGCTCGCCCTCGCCCTGGTGTCCGCGGGGCTCGGCACCTACCACATCTCCCCCGGTGACGTCCTGGGCTCCGTACAGCACCGGCTGGGGCTCGGCGGTGCTCCGCTGGACCGGGTCGGCGAGAGCGTGCTGTGGAACATCCGGCTGCCCCGGGTGGTTCTCGCGCTGCTCGTCGGTGCCTCGCTGGGCTGTGCGGGCGCCCTGATGCAGGGCGTGTTCGGCAATCCGCTGGCCGAGCCCGGGGTCATCGGCATCTCGGCCGGTGCGGCGGTCGGCGCGGTCGCCTCGATCGCGCTCGGGCTGAGCTTCCTCGGCAACTGGACGGTGACGTTCTGCGCGTTCGTGGCCGGTCTGCTCACCGTGCTGGTGGTGTACGTGCTCTCCCGGTCGGGCGGGCGCAGCGAGGTCGTGACGCTGATCCTCACCGGCATCGCGGTGAACGCCTTCGCGGGCGCGCTGATCGGCCTGTTCATCTTCTTCGCGGACAACGCGCAGATCACCCAGATCACCTTCTGGCAGCTCGGCTCGCTCGCCCAGGCCACCTGGCCCAAGGTGCTCGCGGTGCTGCCGTGCGCCCTGCTCGGCCTGCTCGTCGCCCCCTTCCACGCCCGCAAGTTGGACCTGCTCGCGCTCGGCGAGCGCCCGGCCAGGCACCTGGGCGTGGACGTGGAGAAGCTGCGCATGGTGCTCGTACTGGTGGTGGCGCTGCTGACGGCGGCGGCGGTCGCGGTGGCGGGCATCATCACCTTCGTCGGGCTGCTCGTCCCGCATCTGCTGCGGATGGCGAACGGCCCCGGGCACCGCTTCCTGGTGCCCGGCAGCGCGCTGGGCGGCGCACTCGTGCTGCTCGCCGGCGACCTCGCCGCCCGGACGGTGGCGAACCCGGCGGAGCTGCCGCTGGGTGTGCTGACCGCGCTGTTCGGCAGTCCTTTCTTCTTCTGGCTGCTGCGCCGGACCCGTCGCAAGCAGGGTGGTTGGGCATGAAATTCGCGTCTCTCTTCTCCTCGGCGGGCCGCCGCCGCGAGCTGCCGTCCCCGCTCGAACGCGGCCGGGCCGCCGTCGAGGCGGCCGCTCTGCACGTCCGGCTCGGGCAGCGCGAGGTGCTGCGCGGCATCGACCTGAGCGCGCACGCGGGCGAGGTGCTGGCACTGGTCGGGCCCAACGGGGCCGGGAAGTCGACCCTGCTGGCCGCCTTCGCCGCCGACCTGCCCGCCACCGCGGGAGAGGTACGCATCGCCGGCCGGGCGGTCGGCGGCTGGAGCGCGCCGGAGCTGGCGCTGCGCCGGTCCGTGCTGCCGCAGTCGGCGGCGCTGTCCTTCCCGTTCCCGGTCGAGGACGTCGTACGGATGGGGCGCGCGCCCTGGGCGGGCACGGAACGCGAGGACGAGGACGACGCGGCGGTCGCGGAGGCGATGGCGGCGACGGAGGTCACCGGGTTCGGGCCGCGCCCCTTCTCCGCGCTGTCCGGCGGCGAGCGGGCCCGGGTCGCCCTGGCCAGGGTGCTGGCGCAGCGCGCCCCGGTGCTCCTGCTGGACGAGCCGACCGCGGCGCTCGACCTGCGCCACCAGGAACTGGTGCTGCGGATCTGCCGCGAGCGGGCGGCGGCCGGGGACGCGGTGGTGGTCGTGCTGCACGATCTGGGGCTCGCCGCGGCGTACGCGGACCGGGCGGCCGTGCTGCACGACGGACGGATCGCGGCGTGCGGGCCGCCCGCCGAGGTGTTCGCGGGCGAGCTGCTGAGCCGGGTGTACCGGCAGCCGGTCGAGGTGCTGCCGCACCCGCGCACCGGGGCCCCGCTGGTGCTTCCGCGGCGGGATCCGCACCCGGCGGGGAAGGAGCCGCGGGCCGCGGCCGGGTCCTGCGCCGAGGCGTGATTTGACCCGGCCTTTGCCGGACTCCGAGGCACCCATGGGGCTCCTGTGACCGGCTCGTACTCCTGGGCCCAAGGTGAGATCTGAATCACTGCACGGGGGGCTATGTCCGGAGTAAGGGGCGCTTAACTTAGGTAAGCCTCAGTAGACCTGTGGGCCTCGTAGACCTTTCACCCCGCGTGGAGTTCCCTTATGCGTCCCCTCCGTCTTCCCGTCCTCACCGTCGTCGCCGCCGCGACCGTGCTCACGGCCATGACCGGCTGCGCCCAGAAGAGCAAGGCCATGAAGAACGACGGCAGCGACAGCGGTGCGATCCAGGTCGTGGCCAAGGACGACTCCTGCGCGGTGTCGAAGAAGGCCTTCCCCGCGGGCAAGGTCGAGCTGGCCGTGGAGAACAAGGGCACCAAGGTCACCGAGGTGTACGTGCTCTTCCCCGACGGCCGCATCCTCACCGAGCGCGAGAACATCGGTCCGGGCACCAAGGCCGACCTCACCGCCGAGGTCAAGGCCGGGGCGTACGAGATCACCTGCAAGCCCGGCATGAAGGGCGACGGCATCCGGCAGAAGGTGGTCGCCACCGGCGGCGCCCAGCAGGCCGCCCGCAACCCGGAGAAGGACGCCGCGGTCGCCGCGTACCGCACCTACGTGCGCGAGCAGGCTGAGGAGACGCTGCCCAAGGCGCAGGTCTTCGCGGACGCGGTGAAGGCGGGCGACCTGGAGGCCGCGAAGAAGGCGTACGCGCCCTCGCGGATCGGCTGGGAGCGCACCGAGCCGGTCGCCGAGTCGTTCGGCGACATCGACCCGATGGTCGACCTGCGCGAGGACGGCGTGGAGGAGACCGGCAAGCCGTGGACCGGCTGGCACCGCCTGGAGAAGGCGCTGTGGCAGGACAAGAAGATCGGGGACGCGGAGAAGAAGCTCGCGGACACCCTGATCAAGGACCTGGGCGTGTGGGTGAAGAAGGTCGGCACGGCCGAGATCACCCCGTCCTCGATGGCCAACGGCGCCAAGGAGCTCCTCGACGAGGTGGCCACCGGCAAGGTCACCGGCGAGGAGGAGCGCTACAGCCACACCGACCTCGTGGACTTCAAGGCGAACGTCGAGGGCGCGGAGAAGGCGTACACCCTGCTGAAGCCGGTCGCCTCGAAGAGCGACCCGAAGCTCACCGCCGAGCTGGACAAGCAGTTCGCGGCGCTGGACAAGCTGCTCGACAAGCACCGCCCGAACACCTCCTCGTACGACTTCGTCAGTTACGACAAGGTCGGCAAGGCCGACCGCAAGACGCTCTCCGACGGGGTGAACGCGCTGGCCGAGCCGCTGTCGAAGCTCGCCGCCGCGGTCACCAAGTAGGCGCACAGGTCACGTGGAAGGAGGCGGACCCGTGTCAGCAGCACAAGCCGGTCCCCCGTCGGAAACCGGCGAGGACCTGAGCAGGAACACCGGGGCCGTGGCCGGTACCGGTACGGATGCCGGTAGCGGTACGGGCACCCCCGCCGGTGCGGAAGCCGGCCCGCGCCCCGGTGCCGGTGGCGGCGGCTCCCCCGGCCCGTCCCGCCGTTCGGTGGTCGGCTGGGGCGGTGCAGGGCTCGCGCTCGGGGCCGCGGCGGCGGGCGGCGCGGCCCTCGCCCTGAACCGTGACCGGGAGCCGGAACCGGCCGCGCCCGCCGCCTCCGACGGGGCCGCCGTCCCCTTCCACGGGCCGCACCAGGCGGGCATCGCCACCGCGGTCCCCGACCGGCTGCACTTCGCCGCGTTCGACGTGACGACCAAGGACCGGGCGGAACTCGTCCAGTTGCTGAAGGACTGGACGGCGGCCGCCGCCCGGATGACGGCCGGGCACGCGGTCGGCGAGGGCGCGTTCGGCGGGCTGCCGGAGGCCCCGCCGGACGACACGGGCGAGGCGCTCGGGCTCAAGCCGTCCCGGCTCACCCTGACGATCGGTTTCGGCCCCTCCCTGTTCGACGGCCGCTTCCAGCTGGCCGGGCGGCGTCCGGCGGCGCTGGTCGACCTGCCGAAGTTCCCCGGCGACAACCTCGACAGGGCGCGCAGCGGCGGCGACCTGTGCGTCCAGGCGTGCGCGGACGACCCGCAGGTGGCGGTGCACGCCGTCCGCAACCTGGCCAGGATCGGCTTCGGCAAGGTCGCGGTGCGCTGGTCGCAGCTCGGCTTCGGCAAGACCTCCTCGACCACTCCCGACGCGCAGACGCCCCGCAACCTCTTCGGTTTCAAGGACGGCACCCGCAACATCGCGGGCGCCGACTCCGCCGCCCTCGACAAGCATGTGTGGGCGTCCGCGAAGGACGGGGCGGCGTGGATGGCCGGCGGCTCCTACCTGGTGGCCCGCCGCATCCGGATGAACATCGAGACCTGGGACCGCACCCCGCTGTCTGAGCAGGAGGACATCTTCGGCCGCGACAAGGGCGAGGGCGCGGCGGTCGGCAGGTCCAAGGAGCACGACGAGCCCCGGCTGCAGGCCCTGCTGCCCACCTCGCACGTACGGCTCGCACACCCCGACAGCAACGCCGGGGCGCGGATGCTGCGGCGCGGCTACTCGTTCACCGACGGCACGGACGGGCTCGGCCGGCTGGACGCCGGGCTGTTCTTCCTGGCGTACCAGCGCGACGCGCGGGACGCGTTCATCCCGGTGCAGCGCAGCCTGGCGCGCTCCGACGCGCTCAACGAGTACATCCAGCACGTGGGTTCGGCGCACTTCGCCGTACCGCCCGGCGTCCGGGACAAGGGCGACTGGTGGGGCCGGGCGCTGTTCTCGTGACCCGGCCCGCTCCGCTCCCAAGCTCTCCAGACCCTCGTAACCCTCGAATGCTCGTGAAAGGGCGGGGACCGACGTGTTCGCCAACTATCTGACCGGTCTGCGTGAAGGCCTCGAAGCCAGCCTGGTCGTCTGCATCCTGATCGCCTATCTGGTGAAGACCGGCCGCCGGGACGCGCTGGCGCCGGTGTGGATCGGCATCGGCGTCGCCGTGCTGCTCGCGCTCGGCTTCGGTGCCGGACTGACCTTCGGTTCGCAGGAGCTGACCTTCGAGACGCAGGAGGCGCTGGGCGGTTCGCTGTCGATCCTGGCGGTGGGCCTGGTGACCTGGATGGTGTTCTGGATGCGGCGCACCGCCCGGCACCTGAAATCCGAGCTGCACGGGAAGCTGGACGCGGCGCTGCGGATGGGGACGGGCGCGCTGGTGGCGACCGCGTTCCTGGCGGTGGGGCGCGAGGGGCTGGAGACGGCGCTGTTCGTGTGGGCCTCGGTGCGGGCGTCGGGCGACGGCACGCACGCGCCGCTGATCGGAGTGGTCCTCGGCCTGCTGACGGCGATCGTGCTGGGCTGGCTGTTCTACCGGGGTGCGGTCCGGATCAACCTGGCGAAGTTCTTCACCTGGACCGGCGGCATGCTGCTGGTCGTCGCGGCCGGTGTGCTGGCGTACGGCGTCCACGACCTCCAGGAGGCGCGCTTCCTGGGCGGTCTGTCCGACAAGGCCTTCGACATCAGCGAGCAGATCCCGCCGGACAGCTGGTACGGGACGCTCCTGAAGGGCGTCTTCAACTTCCAGCCCGACCCGACCGTCCTCCAGGTCACGGTGTGGGCGCTGTATCTGGTCCCGATGCTGGTGCTCTTCCTCGCCCCGGTAGGGTTCCGGTCGTCGGCGACGGTGACACAGAGGGCGACCCATGGGCAGGCTGAGCACAGTGCGGACCGGGCGGCGTCCGGCGACGCGTCACAAGCGGCGCATGGCGGCCCTCGCGACGGCGGGGGCGCTGGCGCTGACGGCGAGCGGGTGCGTGACGGTGCACGGGGAGACGGCGGTCGTCCCGTCGGCGACCAGGGCTGAGGCGGCCCGCGCGCTGCAGGACTTCACCGCCGCCTACAACAAGGCGGACAAGGCGTACGACCCGGCCCTCAGCGCGGGCCGGGTCACCGGCGCGCTCGGCGCCATCAACCAGGGCGGGCTCAAGGCCCGGCAGAAGCAGAGCCCCGGCGGCAATCCGCGCCACCGTGAACTGGCCCTCACCGACACGAAGTTCCTGATCCCGAAGAAGGCCGGCTGGCCGCGCTGGTTCGTCGCCGACGCCGACAGCAACCGGGACACCGAGGGCGGCAGCGCCGACAGCCGCTGGCTGATCGTCTTCGTCCGGGGCGGCGCGAACCAGCTCTGGGAGGCCGCGCACCTGCTGACGCTCTCGCCGGGCGAGGTGCCGAAGTTCGCGGTGGACGCCGACGGCTGGGCGAAGCCCGCGCCCGCCGACGGGGCCGGCCTGGCCGCCGCTCCGCGGGAGCTGAGCCGGGCCTACGCCGCGTACCTCCAGAACAGGGGGAAGGCGGGCTCCGTGCGCTTCGCACCCGGCGCGGACACCACGCTGTGGCTGGCCTCGCGGCAACGGGCCTCGCAGCGCATCGGCCGCTCCATGCAGTACCTCGACCAGCAGCTGGACACCGGTGCGTTCGCCCCGGTCGCGCTGAGCACCGCGGACGGCGGTGCGTTCGTCTTCTTCGCCACCCGCCACTTCGAGAAGCAGACCGCGGCGCGCGGGGTGCCGCTGCTGGACCTCAACGCGGACGTCACCGCCCTGATGACCGGCACCGCGAAGTCGACGCTGACCAAGGAGCGGGTGTCGAGCCAGGTGGCGCTGGTCCCCAGGAAGGGCGCGGCGCGGCCGGCGGTGGAGCTGGAGTCCCGGGTGCAGGGGCTGGTCGCGGCGTCGGGGTCCTGACACACCGGCCCCGAGTCCCGGTGCCCGCGCCGGGGCCCCTCGTCCGTGGCCCGGTCGCCGCCGTGGAGCGCGCGGGGGTCAGCGGCCCACCGGCCAGGCGACCGCGTGCGGGTCGTGGCCGGCGTCGCTCTGCGCGCCCTCGGCGTACCGGGCGCAGGCGTCGGTGAGCGTTTCGAGGAGGGTCAGCGGGTCGGGCAGCGGGTGTTCGAGGCCGCGCACCCAGTGCACGTCCAGGTCACCGGGGAGCCGGGCCGGCGGTACGAGGACGTAGCTGCCGCGGCAGTGCCAGCGCAGGCCGGGGTGCTCGTCCATGGTCTCGGGGTGGCAGTCCAGCTCGCACGGCCACCACTCGTCCTCGTCCTCGGGGGTGCCCCGGGTCGCGGTGAAGAACAGCATCCGGGCGTCCTCGCCGCTGCCGCCCTCGCCGAAGACGGCCACCGGGCCGACCTCGATCCCGGCGGACAGCAGGCGCTCCAACGCGGCGCGACCGGCCTCCAGCGGAACGTCGAGGACGTCGTGGACCATGCCGGTCGCGGTGATGAAGTTGGCCTGCGGCTGGGTGTGCGCCCAGCGGTCGATCTGGGCGCGGTCGGTGGTCGACTGGGTCTGCCAGGCGAAGGACAGCGGATGGCGGGCGGGCGTGGGACAGCCGACGCGCTCGCAGGAACACCGGTAGCCGGAGGGATGCGCGGCAGGGGCGAGGGGCAGTCCGGCCGCGGCGGCGGCGCGCAGCAGCTCCAGGCGGTCGACCCCGGAGTCCGGTGCGGGTTTGCCCCCGCCGCGGCGGCGCAGCCACTGCGCGATCCGGCCCTTGGCCCCGAACGGTCCGGACATGTCGGCTGCTCCGGACGATTTGCTCCCCGCGCCCATCTGGCTCCTCACCCTCAACGTCGGCCCCCGGCGGACCCCTCCATGCTCCCACCATCCTGCGCCCCGGGTGGCCGGTGTCCGTATCCGGGGTTGGTGAGATAGCTCGCTCGGGACGGGGCGCGAGGGAGGAATGCGCCGCACCGGAGGCGGGTGCGGGGCGGGGCGGGGGCCTGTTCAGCGGGGGGCGAGGCCGTGGAGGGCGTAGTCGACGAGGCGGTCGGCGTAGGCGTGGGTGAGGGGGCCGGTGCGCATCAGCCAGCGCCCCGAGAGCGGGCCGGTGAACAGTTCCACGGCGATGTCCAGGTCCAGGTCGGCGCGGAGTTCGCCGCGTTCGCGGGAGGCCGCGAGGCGGTCGGCGTACAGCTGGAGGGAGGGGCGCAGCAGCTTCTCGACGTACTGGGCGCACAGCTCGGCGTCGACGATGCCCTCGGCGGCGAGCGCGCGGGTGGGCAGGTCGTACTTGGGATCGACGAGTTCGTCGACGGTCGCGCGCACGACGAGCCGGAGGTCGGCGGCGAGGTCGCCGGTGTCGGGGATGGCTGCCCCGACCTCGCCGACCGCCTCGGCGGCCTGTTCGCCGAGGTCGACGAAGGCCTCCAGGAGGACCGCCGCCTTGGAGGGCCACCAGCGGTAGATGGTCTGCTTGCCGACGCCGGCGCGGGCGGCGATGCCCTCGATGGTGGTCTTCGGGTAGCCGGCCTCGACGACGAGGGCGAGCGCGGCGTCGTAGATCGCTCGCCGGGAGCGCTCGCTGCGCCGCGTGGAGTCGGGGGTCCTGGTGTCTGCCATCCCGGCAATCTACCAGCCCGCGAGACGTTCCGTCTCGCTCACTGGGGGTGGTCGGCGGGCCTCCCCCGCGCGGGCCGCCCGGCCCTCCCGCGCGCACCCGCCTCACGTACCGTGAACCACCCTTTCGGTGCACAGCGGAAGTCCCCGCGAGCCCCGACCATGGGCACCAGGCAGGCCGACCACTCCTGCCCCCTCCTTCGAAGGAGCCCTCATTGAGCCGACCCATTCGTGACGCCGCGCCCCGTCGCTACCTGATGTGCCCCCCGGAGCACTTCAGGGTCACGTACTCCATCAACCCCTGGATGGACCCCAGCAAGCCGGTCGAGCTGCCGCTCGCCCTCGCGCAGTGGGAAGACCTGCGCGACCGCTATCTCTCCCTCGGCCACACCGTCGAACTCCTCGAACCGCTGCCCGGCCTCCCCGACATGGTCTTCGCCGCCAACGGCGCCACCGTCGTCGACCACCGGGTCCTGGGCGCCCGGTTCGCCTACGCGGAACGGACCCTGGAGGCCGAGGCGCACCGCGAGTGGTTCGCGGCGCACGGCTTCGGGGACGTCCACGAGCCGGAGCACGTCAACGAGGGCGAGGGCGACTTCGCCGTCACCTCCTCCTGGGTGCTGGCCGGGCGCGGTTTCCGCTCGACGTCGGCCGCGCACGACGAGGCGCAGGAGTTCTTCGGCCGCCCGGTGATCGGCCTGGACCTCGTGGACCCCCGCTACTACCACCTCGACACGGCGCTCGCGGTCCTCGACGACCGCACCGACGAGGTCATGTACTACCCGGGTGCCTTCTCCCCGGGCAGCCGGGCCGTCCTCGCCCGCCTCTTCCCCGACGCGCTGATCGCCGAGGAGCCGGACGCGGCGGCGCTGGGACTCAACGCGGTCAGCGACGGGCGCCACGTCCTGCTGCCGCAGGCGGCGACCGGCCTCTACGAGCCGCTGCGCGCACGCGGATTCGAGCCGATCGGCATGGACCTGGGCGAACTGCTCAAGGGCGGCGGCAGTGTGAAGTGCTGCACGCAGGAGCTGCGCGGCTGACAGCGGCCGGGGGGCGGGGAGCCGGCCGTCCGGTGCCCGGCGGCACGGCGCCCCGCCCCTCTAACGGGGCGGCCACTCGTCGCCCCAGTCGGTGTCCCTGGCCGTGCGGTACAGGTCGCCGTGCCGCTTCTTGGAGATGTTCTCCCGGGCCTGGGTGCCGTCCGCCCGGCACAGCTCCAGCATCACCAGTCCCTTGCGGATCTGCGGCCGGCGCACGACGCGGGCGCCGGCCGCGGTGGCGTCGAGAGCCTCCTCCCGCACCGCGGCCACGTACGCGAACTTCTCGTCCTCGTAGGGCAGCGAGCCGCCCTTGACCTGGCGGTGCAGCGAGGAGCGGCTGACCCGGGCGGAGAAGTGGCACCAGTCGTCGCCGTCCGCCTCCAGCGGGCAGGCGGCGCTGTGCGGGCAGGGGGCGGCGACGCGCAGCCCGGCGGCGATCAGCCGGTCGCGGGCGGCCAGGACGCGCCGGTAGCCGTCCGGGGTGCCGGGCTCGACCACGACGACGGCGCCGGTGGCGGCGCGGGCGGCCTCCTCGACGAGGGTGTCCCGGTCGGCCTCGGTGAGTTCCTTGAGCACGTACGAGATGGTGACGAGATCGGTGCTCTCGATGCTGAGCGCCGTTCCGATGCGCGAGCGCTGCCACACGACGTCGCGCAGGGCGGGCACCCCGGACGCCTCGGCCAGCTCCCGGCCCAGCGCCAGCGCGGGCTCCGCCCAGTCCAGCACGGTGCTGCGCTGCGTCCCCCACGCCTCGCAGACCGCCCAGCTCGCGGCCCCGGTGCCGCCCCCGACGTCGGTGTGCGTGGCGGGCACCCAGCCGGGCGCCGCCAGCCGCAGCGCCCCGAGCGCGGACCGTACGGCCTCGAAGGTCGCCGGCATCCGGTAGGCCGCGTAGGCCGCCACGTCCGAGCGGTCGCGCAGCACCGGGGCGTCGGTCGGGGTGGTCCCCCGGTAGTTGGCGATCAGCCGTTCGACGGCCTGCGCCGCCTGCTTGGGCGGCAGTCCGTCGAGCAGCCCGGCGAGGGCACCGCGCAGCACGTCCGGGGTGGCGCCGGGAGCGGTCGGGGCGCCCGCGGCCGAGGTGGGGAGGGTGGAGTTCACCGCAGAAGTGTAGGGCCGGCCGGGCGCGCCGGGCCGGACCGCACCGGGGCCCCAAAAGGGGCATCGGTGAACTGCTGCGCTTCCAGAGGCAGTTGCATACTCTGACAGCCGTTGACCGTTTCCGGCGGCAATGTGTCGGGGCAGACCGTGCGACGGCGGATCAGGGGGCAGACCGTGGGACAGCGGATCGTGCGCATGGCGCTGGTGGCCGCAGGAGCCGTGCTCGCCCTGCTCCTGCTGCTCGCCACCTGCGGCGGCGGCCAGGACGGCGGGGGCGCGAAGGACGCGGGCAAGGACGGCGGGCAGCCGGCGAAGGCGGCCACCGAGGCGCCGCCCGCCACGCCCCGGCTGGCCGCGCCCGCCGCGTACGACAACACGAAGGGGTGGCGGATCGTCGGCGGCTCCGCGGAGTACGCGCTCGCCCAGGAGCCCGCCCTCGTCGCGCACGTGGAGCGCTCCGGCGCCGACCGCTTCGTGCTCCGCGCCTACGACGCGCGCACCGGGCGGACCGTGTGGTCGGGCGAGCCGTGGCGCTCCCTGTCGGACCCGGCGTACTTCCCCAAGCTGCTCACCGTCACCAAGGGCGACCGCCGCTTCTTCGTCACCTGGTCGTACGGGAAGGTCAGCGGCGCGGACGCGCTGTCCACCGGGGACTCGGTGGTCGCCCTCGACATGTACGACGCCCGCGACGGCAGCCAGCAGCACACCGAGCTGCCCTGGCCGGGCGTCCCGGTGGTCTCCGGTACGGGCCCCGGCATCCTGCTCACCGACGGCGCGGCCACCGCGACCGTGGTGGACCCGGAGACCGGGCGGCCGACCGCGTACACCCCCAAGGACCTCGGAGCCCCCAAGGGGTGCAAGAACTGCGGGGTGCGCACCGAGGTGCGGGGCCTGACCGCCAAGGGGCTGCTGGTCGGCGGGCGCACCGAGTTCTGGGTGAAGGGCGGCTGGTACAGCAGGTCGGTGGCGCCCAAGGGCACCGACCCGGTGTCCGGGCTGCCCACCTCGGTGACCGCGACCGGACAGATCCTCGCGAAGTGGCAGAAGAAGAAGCCCGACGGCTGGGACCGGTGGGCGGTGCACGACGCGGCCACCGGCAAGGTGCTGGCCTCGGTGGACTGCCGCAAACCGGCGATAGAGCCGGGCACCTACCCGCAGGCGGTGACCGCGCCCGGCGGCCAGTACCTGGTCGCCGGGAACCTCGCCTTCGACCTCCGCACCCCCGCGCCCAAGGAGGCGACCACCGGCCACTGCCTCCAGGAGAAGGAGGGCAGCAGGCCGGTCACCCTCACCTCGGTCACCGACGACGGCATCGCCTACGGCACCACCAGCCCGACCTCGGCGGCCGGCACCCCCGTCGAGGTCCCGCTGGCCACCGGCGCGCCCGTCGCCCTCAAGGACACCGCCGTGCCGCCGGAGACGGAGCTTGCGGGCACGGGGCTGTTCCGGTGGACCGACCGGCGCGAGCGCCCGTACCTGATCGGCTATCCGCGCCGCTGAACCGCCCGTGCCGCGCCTCTGGCGCACCGGGCCGAACTCGGCCACGCTGAGCGGATGTTGCTGCCCCGCGCACACGAACAGACGGAGCTGGTCGAGGTCGTCCGGATCACCCCGGACGCGAACGACCCGATGCCCAGGACCATGGCGGGCGAGGACGTGGCGCTCTGGGACGCCGACCAGGCGCGGGAGGTGTTCGCCCTGGTCGAGGCGCTGCCGGGCAGTCAGCCCGGCCGGACGTTCCTGCCGGGCTGGGGAGTGCGGGTGCACGGCGCGCGCGGGATGCTCTTCGAGATCGCCTTCTCCTACGACTGCCACGCGGCCCGGGTGTGGGGGCCGTCCGTCCCGCACAAGCAGGAGGGCATCTACAGCTTCGACCCGGACAGCGCCCCGGCGCTCGAACTGCTGCGCCGCTTCCGGGAGAGCGGGTAGCGGGGCGGGCAAGGGAGAGCGGGTGGCGGGCGGGTACGGCGACGGCCGCCCACCGGCACCGGGCGGCGGCCGTCCTCGTACCCCTGCGCCGGTTACGCGTCCGAGGTGCGCTGCCACGGGCGGCACAGGGCCGTGAAGCACACGACGGCGAGCAGCGCGCACACCAGCTGCACGACCGCCATCGGGACCGCCGTGGCCTCGCCCGCGATGCCCACCAGCGGCGAGGCGACCGCGCCGACCAGGAACGACGACGTGCCCAGCAGCGCGGAGGCGGAGCCCGCCGCGTGCGGGGTGCGCATCAGGGCCTGGGTGTTGGTGCTCGGCATGATCAGGCCCATCGCCGACATCAGCACGAACAGCCCGCCCGCGACCGGCCACAGCCCGACCTCGCCGAACACCCCGCTCGTCATCAGCAGCAGCGCCGTGGCGGCGAGCGTGACCACGGCCAGCCCGAACGCGAGGACCTTGTCGAGGCGGACCCGGCCGACCAGGACCTTGCCGTTGATCTGGCCGACGACGATCAGGCCGATCGAGTTCACGCCGAACAGCAGGCTGAAGGTCTGCGGGGACGCCCCGTAGATCTCCTGGACCACGAACGGGGAGGCCGAGATGTACGCGAAGAGGACCGCGAAGGCGAGTCCGCCGGTCAGCATGTAGCCGGTGAAGACCCGGTCGGCGAGCAGCCCCTTCATGGTGCGCAGGGCCGCGCCCACGCCACCGGTGTGCCGCCGCTCCTCGGGCAGCGTCTCGTGCAGCCACTTCCACACCACCAGGGTCAGCACCAGGCCGACACCGGTCAGTACGTAGAAGACGCCGCGCCAGTCGGTCAGGCGCAGCACCTGGCCGCCGATCACCGGGGCGATGACCGGGGCCACCCCGGAGATCAGCATCAGGGTGGAGAAGAAGCGGGCCATCTCCACGCCGTCGTACAGGTCGCGGACCACCGCCCGCGCGATGACGATTCCGGCGGCGCCCGCCAGGCCCTGGAGGAGGCGGAAGGCGATGAGGAGTTCCGCGTTGGGGGCCAGCGCGCAGATGGCGGTGGCCAGCACGTAGACGACCATGCCGAAGAGCAGCGGGCGGCGGCGGCCGAGCTTGTCGCTGAGCGGGCCGACGACGAGCTGGCCGAGCGCCATGCCGGCGAGGCAGGCGGTCAGGGTGAGCTGGACGGTCGCGGCCGGCGCGTTCAGCGCGCCGGTGACCTCCGGGAGGGCCGGGAGGTACATGTCCATGGAGAGCGGCGGGAGGGCCGTGAGGCCGCCGAGCACGAGGGTGACCAGGAGGCCGGTGCGGCGGACGGCGGCCCCGCCCGTCCGCCCCGCGCCGTCGGTGCCCTTGCCCGGGGCGGCCTCGCCGGACACCGGCCGGGCGGGTGCGGCGACGGCGGGTGCGGCGGAGACGGCGGACACGGTTCCGGCCGTCGCGGCGGTCGCGGACTCCGCCGCCGCCATGACCTCCGCGCCCGCCGCGGGTATGTGCTCCTGCCCGGCCGATCCTGCTGAACTCTTGCCGCTCTCCGGCATCATCGCTCCCATTTCGTTGAATACCGACCCATGCTCTCAGCTCTTCCGGAGTGTTCGGAACAGTCTTTCGGCACTGGTGGGAGCGCTTGCGGCACGGAGGGGGAGCGACCCGGCGCACATCAGTGTGCGTTACACCGGCTTCAGTCCGGGGTTTCCGGCCTCGGTGACGAACGAGGCCGCCGTGGAGATGGGCGCCCCGGGCGTGCTGACCGCGGACACGGTCCGGAAGTCGGCCCGCGCCTGCTGGGTGCCCAGGGTGACCAGGGCGTAGCCGCGCCGCCCGTTGTAGTGCTTCATGTGCGGGTTGGCGCCGGTGAGGGCGGCCCAGTTCGCGGGCCTGTCGGCGCCGTCCTTGCCGCTGGTGACCGACGTGGTGACGATCTCGGTGCCGACCGTCCGCGACGCCGGGTCGCGGAAGTCGCGCTTGATGTCGAGCCCGTAGGAGACGTGCACGTCACCGGTGAGCACCAGCAGGTTCTTCACCCCGGCGGACTCGGCCCCGGCGAGGATCCGGGCGCGGGAGGCGGGGTAGCCGTCCCAGGAGTCCATGCTGAGCTTGAAGCCGGGGGCGTCCTTGTCGCGCCGCTCGGCGAAGGTGACCTGCTGCGGGACGACGTTCCACACGGGTCGCGGGCCCTGCCGCCAGCCGTCGATCAGCCAGCGCTCCTGGGCGGCGCCCGTCATGGTGCGGCCCGGGTCCTCCGACTCCGGGCCCGGCACCTGCCAGCCGTCGCCATACGCCTGGTCGGAGCGGTACTGGCGGGTGTCGAGGATGTCGAACTGGGCGAGCCTGCCGAACCGCAGCCGCCGGTAGAGCCGCATGTCGGGGCCGGTGGGGCGCTGCGGGGCGCGCAGCGGCTGGTTCTCCCAGTACGCGCGGTAGGCGGCGGCCCGGCGCAGCAGGAACTCCTCCGGCGGCACGTCGTTCTCCGGCGTGCCCCCCGCGTAGTTGTTCTCGGTCTCGTGGTCGTCCCAGGTGACGACGAACGGGTGCGCGGCGTGCGCGGCGCGCAGGTCCGGGTCCGACTTGTAGAGGGCGTACCGCAGCCGGTAGTCCTCCAGGGTCACGGTCTCCCGGTTGAAGTGGGCGGGCAGCCGGCGGTCGGTGTACTTGCGCTCGCCGCCGGTGGCGTTGACCGCGTACTCGTAGAGGTAGTCGCCGAGGTGGAAGACGGCGTCGACGTCCTCTTGGGCGAGGTGCCGGTAGGCGGTGTAGTAGCCGTCGTGGTACGCCTGGCAGGAGACCACACCGAGCCGCAGCGCACTGTTGCGGGCGCCGGGGGCGGGAGCGGTGCGGGTCCGTCCGGTGGGGCTGATCCACCGGCCCGCCCGGAAGCGGTAGTACAGGACGCGGTCGGTGCCGAGCCCGTCCACCTCGACGTGCACGCTGTGGTGGAACTCCGGGTGGGCGGTGACGCCGCCGCGCCGCACCACCCGCCCGAACCGCTCGTCGTGCGCGATCTCCCACTCGACCCGCACCCGCTTCCTGGGCAGACCGCTGTCCGTTTCGTACGGTCTGGGGGCCAGCCGGGTCCACAGCAGGACGGATCCGGGCAGCGGGTCCCCGGAGGCGACGCCCAGCGTGAAGGGGTTCTCGGTGATCCGCCGTGCGTCGAAGTCACCGGCGGACGCGGCGTGCGCCTCGCCGGCGCCGGGGAGGTTGGTGGCGAAGGCGAGGGCCGCGGCGGCTCCCGCGACGGTGAGGAAGCGGCGCCGACCGTGTGTCAAGTGGCGTGCCGCGGCGCGGAGTTCGGGAGAGTGCTGGGGTGCTCCGGAGGCTGTCATGCGGGCAGTTGAGCGCGCCGGAACGGCACCTGGTTGTCACGTACACGTCCACCACATGACGGACAGATGATCTCCTGACCGGCGGATCTGGCTACCCTCCCCTGTCATGAGTACTGACGCACGGATCGCGGTGGTGACGGGAGCGGGCTCGGGCATCGGCCGGGCGGTGGCGGTGGAACTGGCCGCGGCCGGCTGGACGGTGGCCCTGGCGGGCCGCCGTACCGGGCCGCTGGAGGAGACGGCGGAGCTGGCGCGGGCGGCGGGCGGCACGGCCCTCGCCGTACGCACCGACGTGTCCTCCCCCGCCGAGGTGGACGCCCTCTTCGGCACGGTCCGCGACACCTTCGGCCGCCTCGACCTGCTCTTCAACAACGCGGGCACCTTCGGGCCCGGCGGGGTGCCCACCGAGGAACTCTCCTACGAGGACTGGCAGTCGGTCGTCCAGGTGAACGTCACCGGCGCGTTCCTGTGCGCCCAGGCGGCCTACCGCCTGATGAAGGAGCAGACCCCGCGCGGCGGCCGGATCATCAACAACGGCTCCATCTCCGCCCACGCCCCCCGCCCGCACTCCGTCGCGTACACCACCACCAAGCACGCCATGACGGGCCTGACCAAGTCCCTGTCCCTGGACGGCCGCGCGTACGACATCGCGGTCGGCCAGATCGACATCGGCAACGCGGCCACGGACATGACGGAACGGATGCGCACCGGCATCCTCCAGGCGGACGGCCGGCTCGCGGTGGAGCCGGTGATGGACGTGGCGGAGGTGGCCCGCACGGTGCGGCACATGGCGGACCTGCCGCTGGGGGCGAACGTCCAGTTCGCCACGGTCCTGGCCACCTCCATGCCCTACGTGGGCCGCGGCTGACCACGCCGCCGCGCGTCCCTCTCGGGCGACGGGGCCGCCCGAGAGGGCGGAACGTGCGGGCAGGGGGGCAGCCCCCGGCGGAGCGGGCCCCTTGCCTTGCCTTGCCCTGCCTTGCCCGGCCCCCCCCGCTCCCCCACGTCACCCACCACTCGCCACTCGCCACTCGCCAGCGTGGGAATGCGCACTCCCGCCCACCGGTTGTGCCGACCATGACTACCGACCCCGCGTCTCCGCTCACCGCCGAGATCCTCCGCTACACCGCCTTCTCCACCACCCCCGCCGGCGGCAACCCGGCCGGCGTCGTCCTCGACGCCTCCGCCCTGGACGACCCGGAGATGCTCGCCGTCGCGGCCGAACTCGGCTACAGCGAGACCGCCTTCCTCACTGCGGGCCGGGCCCCCGGGGCGTACCGGGTCCGTTACTTCAGCCCGAAGGCGGAGGTCCCCTTCTGCGGGCACGCCACCGTCGCGACCGCCGTCGCGCTCGGTGAGCGGCTCGGGCCGCTGGACCTCACGTTCGAAACGAACGCGGGCACGGTGCCCGTCAACGTCGCGGCCTCCCCCGACGGCACCCTGCGCGCCACGCTCACCAGCGTCGAACCGCACACCGAGGCCGCCGAGCCGCAGGACGTCGAGGAAGCCCTGGCCGCCCTGAACTGGCCCGCAGGCGACCTCGACCCGGCCATCGCGCCCCGCATCGCCTACGCGGGCGCCCGCCACCTCGTCCTCGCGGCGGCCACCCGCGCACGGCTGGCCGACCTGGACTACGACTTCGTCCGGCTGCGCACGCTGATGGAACGCCTGGACCTGACCACGGTCCAGCTGGTCCACCGCGTCTCGGACACGGTGTTCCACGTCCGCGACCCGTTCCCGGTGGGCGGAGTGGTCGAGGACGCGGCGACGGGCGCGGCGGCGGCGGCGTTCGGGGCGTACGCCCGGGAGCTGGGGCTGGTACCGGCGGAGTCGACGCTCACGCTGCACCAGGGGGAGGACATGGGGAGGCCGGGGACGCTGACGGTGACGCTGCGGGCCGACGACCCCCGCGTCCAGGTCTCGGGCACGGCGGTCGCGATCTCCTGAGGCGCGGCGGGGGGCGCGGACGCCGGCATCCCCCACTCCCCGGTACATGTGTGCCCCTTCCAGGGGCGGGGGGTGTGTCACTGTGCGGCTGCCGCCGCGCGGGCACGAGCGTGGCGTGCCCCGGCAGGGGCGCGGGACTGTGTCACTGTGCGGCTGCCGCCGCGCGGGCGCGATCAACGCCCCTTCAGGGGCGCGGGGAACTGCGCGAGCAACCACGCTCCTCCCGCGCGTGCGCACTCTCCCCTGGCGGGCTCGCCACCCGGGGTCCGGGGCGGAGCTCCGGTTTCGGGAAGGGGCGGGGTGGGGTGAAGCCCCGCGCAGCGGCCACTTGGGTGCGGAGCAGCGGGCCGGGCCGGGCGGGGCCGGAGGGTGCGGCTCCGCCGGGGGCCGCCCCCTTGCCCGCCCGTCCCGCCCCCGGGGGGCGGCCCCGCCGCCCAAGGGGACGGGGCGGGGCGGGGGAGCGAGCGTGCGGGCCCGGCGTCCAAGGGGGCGGCGGGGGCAACGGCTATCCCGTTTGGGCCGGGGTCGTGTGGGAGAGCCAGGTCCGGGACTCGTCCCGGCTCAGCACCCGCTCCACCACCAACCCCCCACGCATCCCCGGAAAGTACCTCCCCGCCGGCCAGCTCCGCGCATACGGTTCGGGGTCCAGGACCAGCACCCGCGTCCCGTTCACCGGCGGAATGTCCGCGGGGTCGCCCTCGTTCCAGATCCACGCCCCGTCCGCACCGACCAGGTTGAACGACCCCTGGGTCAGGACCTGGCCCTCGACGTCCCGGCAGACGGCCACCGCCTCCGCGGACGGCGGCGTGCCCGGCAGATGGCCGCCGCCCACGAGCGCGTCGGCGAGCAGCGTGTGGAGCTGGAAGTTGTCCCCGATGCCGCCGATGCGGACGAGGAACCCGGCGCTGCTCTCCCGGTGGAGCACCACCAGCGGCTCCCCGTCGAGCACCCGCAGCGCGTACCGCAGCCCCTTCAGGGAGGGGCCGCCCCTCTCCTCGCAGGCCCATTCGATCCGGGCCAGCAGGGCCAGCAGTTCCCCGCGGCAGGGAACCTGCCCGCGCCCCGCCTCCTCGTTCAGCAACGCGAAAGCGGCCATCTGCCACTGCGGAAGCGTCCACCAGGCGAGGGCGGGACCGAAGCCGGTGCGCTCCGCGGCCTCGCCGTCGGGGCCCTGCCCGGGTTCCTCGGGGTCGGGGAACGTCCCGCCCCCGCTCTCCTCCCACAGCGCACAGAACTCCGCCACGTCCTCGAACGCCTCCCGCATCCCCGCGAACACCCCGGGCGCGCACAGCCCGGCGTCGGCCCCGCGCTCCACGCACGCCCCGACGATCACCGCGACCACCGCGCGCACCCCTTCGGGCGCCGAGGTCAGCAGTGCGGCCAGCCGCGGCCCGCACTCCCGCACCTCCGCGGGCCCGGCCTGCCCGAAGGTCTGCCGTATCGCGTCGAACCCGCTCCCGGTCAGCTCCGCGTCGCGCGCGGCCACCCCCGCCTCGAACTCCGCGACCGCGCGCAGCAGTTCCCCGCCCACTTCACTTGATCCAAAACCCATCCGGGCACCCTACCGACGCCCCCGGCACGGGGCGAAAGTGACCGGAGGCAGCCGGACCGCGGGCGCAGGAGCGCACGCCAGGGAGTACACGCGAAGGAGCACCTGCGAAGGACAGCGCACGAAGGAGCACACGCGAAGGACGCCGCACGAAGGAGAGGAAGCAGCAGATGAGCCGACCTGTACGCCGGGTTCTGTCACTCGGGGCCCTCGCGGTCCCCGAGGAGACGGTCATCCATCTAGGACCGGCGTTGCCGCCGGCCTCGTGCGGTCTACCCGCGAACTCGGGCGAGCAGCCCTCGATCGTCCGCGCAGGAACGTCTTGCGACGGTCCCTCTTGACCTTGCTCCGGGTGGGGTTTACCTAGCCGCCTGAGTCACCTCAGGCGCTGGTGGTCTCTTACACCACCGTTTCACCCTTACCCGGGACCTGAGTCCCGGGCGGTCTGTTTTCTGTGGCACTGTCCCGCGGGTCACCCCGGGTGGCTGTTGGCCACCACCCTGCTCTGTGGAGCCCGGACGTTCCTCGGGAAGCCCCCGGAGGAGCTCCACGCGACCGTCCAGTCGCCTCATCTGCTGCGCGGACCATGCTACCCGGGGTCGCGGGGGCCGCCGTCCGGGGACCCGGACGGACCGGTCCGCTTGACCTTGCCGCAGCGTCAACGTTTCCAATGGAGTCATGCGGATCGGAGAGATCGCCGCACTCGTCGGGATCACCACGCGTGCGGTGCGCCACTACCACCACGTCGGGCTGCTGCCCGAGCCCGAGCGGCTGCCCAACGGCTACCGCGAGTACACCCTGCGCGACGCCGTCGTGCTCGCCCGGATCAGGCGGCTCACCGAGCTGGGGCTCGGCCTCGACGAGGTGCGCGACGTGGTCCGCGACGACGTGGGCCGCGAGCTGGCCGTCGTACTGGAGGAACTGGACGCGGACCTGGCCCGCCAGGAGGCGGCGATCAGGGAGCGCAGGGCGCGGATCGGAACGCTGCTCGCGCAGGCCAGGGACGGCGAGCTGTCGCCGGAGGGGCCCGTGTCGCCCGCACTGGGCGAGCTGCTGCGCGGGCTGCCCGCGCGCGGCGCGATGGCGGCCAAGGACCGGGAGATGCTGGCGCTGCTGGAGACCACGGCGCCGGACCTCGCCCGGGGGCCCATGGTGGACGCGCTGCGGGCGGCGGCCGCCCTGCCGGGTGCGGCGGAGCGGGCCCAGCAGGCGTACGACCGGCTGGACGAGCTGGCCGGCGACGTGCCCGTCGACGACCCGCGGGTGCGGGCCGCGGCGGAGCTGCTGGCCTCGTGCGTGCCGGACGACATGTGGAGCGGCGACGCGCTGCCGGACGAGGACAGCGCGTTCCTGCGGGCCTTCTTCGCCGACTTCGCACCGGCCCAGGCGGAAGCCGTACGGCTGTCGCTCAGGATCGTCACCGAGCGGAAGGGAACGGGATCGTGAAGAAGCTGCTCAGAGGTATCGCCTACACGGCCATTCCGGCGGAACTGACCCTGGTGGTCTGCCTGCTGGCGGGCGTGCGGGTGCCCGGCGGGGTGCTGGTGGCGGCCGAGGCGCTGGTGCTGGCCCTGGTCTGCGCCGAGGTGTTCCTCTTCGTACGGCTGCGCAGGCAGGGGCTCTCGGCGCGGGAGGCCGTGGCGGAGCTGGTGCCCGCGCCCGTGCTGCGGATCCTGGGGCACGAGCTGCGGCTGCTCGCGTCGATCGCCCGGTGGGTGGCGCGGCGTCCGCACGGGATCGGTCCCGGCGACACGGCGTTCGCGCACGCGGGGGCGCAGTCGGCGCTGCTGCTGGGCTTCGGCTTCGTGTGCGTGGTGGAGACGGTGGGGATGCACGTCCTGCTGGCAGGGGTGCCGGTGGTGCAGATGGTCTTCCTGGTGCTGGACGTGTACACCGTGGTGCTGATCCTGGGGCTGCACGCGGCGGCCGTGAGCAGGCCCCACGTGGTGCGCGCGGACGGCTCGCTGCGGGTGCGCGCGGGCGCCCACACGGATCTGCTGCTGCCCGCCGCGCACATCGTCTCCGTACGGTACGACCTGCGGCTGAACCCGGGTCAGAAGAAGGACGACGGGCTGCTGGAACTGGCCGTGGCGTCGCAGACCAATGTGACCGTGCGGCTGTCGGAGCCGGTGGAGGCGGTGTCGCTGCTGGGCAAGCGGCGGCCGGTGACCACGGTCTGCTTCCACGCGGACGACGCCCGGGGACTGGCGGAGGCGGCGCGGGCGGCCCTGGAGCAGCGGGAGGCGGCCGGGGACGGCCCGGCCACCGCCGCGGGCGGGGCGGCCGACGGCGACCGCACCCCGGCCGCCCGGGGCGAGCGCTCCCCGCTCGCCCCGCTCACGCCGGAGCGAACAGCACCTTCGCCGACCCCGGGTCGGCCTGCGTCAGTCGCACCCTGATCCGCTCGCCCAGCGGCAGGTTCCGTCCGCCCTCGACACGGGCGATCACGGCGAGGTCGGCACTGTCCAGCTGGACGGTGCCGACCGTCGGTTCGTGGTCCTTGACGTCGACCACGTGGGCGTCGAAGAGTTCGCCGATCCGGTCCTTGAGGAGGGCCGCCTCGACGATGTCGACGGACTCCCGCTCGACCGTGTTCTGCCGGCGGGTGCCCTCGGCCATCTCCTTGGGGAGGCCGGGGAGGGCCGCCAGGACCCACTCCGGCGGATCCTGGCCCGCCGCCGCGGCGACGCACAGTTCTCCCGCGTACCGGTCGACGAGGCGGCGCAGCGGAGCCGTGCAGTGGGTGTACGGGGCGGCCACCGCGGCGTGCACCGCGGCGTCCGGGACCTCGCCGCCGGTGAAGACGGTGTAGCCCGCGCCGCGCAGCAGCGTCGTGCACTCCTGGAGGAAGGCGGCGTGCGCCGGGTCCGCCGGGTCGAGGCCGCGGACGATCTGCGCGTACGAGGTGTGGTGCGGCCAGTCGATGCCCAGGGCGCGCGCGGTGCGGCGCAGCCGGGCGACCGCGCCGTCGGGGGCGGCGGGCAGGGTGCGCAGGATGCCGGTGCCCGAGGCGGTCATCAGGTCGGCGGCGGCCATTCCGGTCAGCAGGGAGATCTGGGCGTTCCAGCCGTCGGCGGGCAGCGGGGTGCGGTAGGCGAGCCGGTAGGCGCCGTCGCGGAGTTCGATCTCCTGCTCGGGGACGTTGAGGGAGATCCCGCCGCGCTCGCGCTCCTGCTCCTCGCGCAGCCGGCCGATGTCGCGCAGGAGGGCGAGGGACTCGTCGGCGGTGCCCGCGTCGATCCGCCGCTGGACGCCCGCGTAGTCCAGCTTGGCGCGGCTGCGGACCAGGGCGCGCCTGACGTCGGTGGCGCGGACCGCGCCGTCGGCGTCGAGGTCGATCCGCCACAGCAGGGCCGGGCGGACCTGGTCGGCCAGCAGGCTCGCGGCGCCCTCGGAGAGCAGCCGCGGGTGCAGCGGCACCTTCTCGTCCGGGAAGTAGAGGGTGGTGACGCGGCGGTGCGCCTCCGCGTCGAGGGCGCCGCCGGGCGCGACGAAGGCGGCCACGTCGGCGATGGCGTAGTGCACCCGGTACCCGCCGCCCTCGCGCCGGGCCAGGTGCATGGCCTGGTCGAGGTCGGTGGAGGCGGGCGGGTCGACGGTGAACAGCGCGAGGCCGGTGGCGTCGTACGGGTCCGCGGGCAGCCGGGGGTGGCAGGCGGCCTCCCGGGCCTCCGCCAGCACCTCGGGCGGGAAGGCGTCCGGACCGGCCGGGTCGGCGGGTACGTCGAGGGTCGTCCGCAGCTCGCGCAGGGCCGCCCGCAGCGGGGCGGCCTCGGCGGCGCCGGTCACGTGGATATGGCGGCGGGGCATGGGTCGAGCGTAGGGCGGCAGGGGGAAAGCGGCACGGCGGAAGGGGGTGGTCCGGGCGGGGGCGGCGGCGCACTACCGTGGGCTGGTCCGTCCCGCAGTCCCGAAGGAGTCACCCCGTGCTCGTGCTCTTGCCGCCGTCCGAAGGAAAGGCCGCTTCCGGGCGCGGCGCCCCGCTGAAGCCGGAGTCCCTGTCGCTGCCGGGCCTCGCGGAGGCGCGGGCCGCGGTGCTGGCCGAGCTGGTGGAGCTGTGCCGGGGCGACGAGGAGAAGGCCCGTGAGGTGCTCGGGCTGAGCGAGGGGCTGCGCGGCGAGGTCGCCAAGAACGCCGGGCTGCTCACCGCGGGCACCCGCCCGGCCGGGGAGATCTACACGGGGGTGCTGTACGACGCCCTGGACCTCGCCTCGCTCGACGCGGCGGCCCGCAAGCGGGCGCGGCAATGGCTGCTGGTGTTCTCGGGGCTGTGGGGGGCGGTGGGAGTCGGTGACCGCATTCCGTCCTACCGCTGCTCGATGGGGGTGAAGCTGCCGGGGCTCGGGGCGCTCGGCGCGTACTGGCGTCCGGCGATGGCCGGGGTCATGCCCGAGGCGGCGGGCGACGGGCTGGTACTGGACCTGCGCTCCTCCGCGTACACGGCGGCCTGGAAGCCGAAGGGCGAGGTCGCGGGCCGGACGGCGACGGTACGGGTCCTGCACGCGCAGGTGGTGGACGGCGTGGAGAAGCGCTCGGTGGTCAGCCACTTCAACAAGGCGACGAAGGGCCGGATCGTACGGGACCTGCTGGTCGCGGGGGCCGCGCCGCGCGATCCGGCGGAGCTGGTGGTGGCGCTGCGGGACCTGGGTCACGTGGTGGAGGCCGCGGAGCCGGCCAGGGCGGGCCGGCCGTGGGAGCTGGACGTGGTGGTGCGGCAGATCCACTGAGGCGCGCGGCGGGCCGGCGGCGGCTGCCGTCGGCGGCCGTACGGGACACGGGTTTATGCGCGTAGAGTGGAAAGGTTGTCTTTCCGGTCCACCCGCTCCTGGCGGGCCGGCCGGTCCTTCGCGCTCCGTCCGAACCAGATCCAGAGGAAACTCCGTGCCCAGCTCTTTGTGCGACATATTGACCTCGGTGGCGCAGGGGCAGTACCCGCCGCCGGACGGTCGCACGCTCGTCCTTCCGCAGCCGAGCCCGCGGGACGCCGGTGTGGTCGCCTTCACCGCCCACTCGGTGATCTTCTCGGACGAGGACCCGGAGTGGATCCGCACGCAGTTGCAGGCGGCCTGCCCGGACCCGTTCTCGGCGTCCCTGCACCCGGTCTTCCTGGCCGCCCTGATGTCGCGCACCGGCCGCCGCATGGACACGGTCGGCTCGCTGACCCTGGCCCCGGCCCTGGAGGGTCCGCCGCCGCTGGAGCTCACCCCGATCGAGGACCCGGACCACCCCCGGGTGGCGCGTGCCCGCAAGTACCGGGACGACGTCCGGGTCTGGTCGTCCGAGGGCGGCGGGATCCTGGTCATCGGCCGCGGTCTGGCCGGCCGCTGGGAGACGGCCATCGAGGTCGACGAGGAGTCCCGGCACCGGGGCCTCGGCCGGGCGCTGGCGGAGTCGGCGCGGCACATGGTCCCGGCGGGCGAGGTGGTCTGGTCCCAGCAGGCACCGGGGAACGCCCGGAGCGTACGGGCCTTCCAGGCGGCGGGGTACCGGGCGGTCGGCGCGGAGGCCCTGCTGATCGCGGCCTGAGCGGCGGACCCGGGGAGCAGCCCGAGCGGGGCGTCCGGTACGGCACGCACCGGCGGCATATTGCAGAGGGCGCAACGCACGTTGTGCAGAGTGCTGCATCCGAGGCAGGATGCATGCATGGCCTTCTCCCTGTTCGCGCTCGCCCCTGTCATCCCCGTCGTGGTCGTCGACGACGCCCGGCACGCCGTTCCGCTCGCCCGCGCCCTCGTGGCCGGCGGGCTGCCCGCCATCGAGGTCACGCTGCGCACCCCCGCCGCCCCGGACGCGATCCGGGCGATCGCGGCCGAGGTGCCGGACGCGGTCGTCGGCGCCGGCACCGTCGTGACCCCCGCCCACGTGGACCGGTCGGTGGCCGCCGGAGCGAAGTTCCTGGTCAGCCCCGGCTGGACGGACTCGCTGCTGAGCGCGATGCAGGAGTCGGGCGTCCCCTTCCTCCCCGGCGTCTCGACCACCTCCGAAGTGGTCGCCCTGCTGGAGCGCGGCGTCACCGACATGAAGTTCTTCCCCGCGGAGGCGGCCGGCGGCACCGCGTACCTCAAGTCGCTCTCCGGACCGCTCCCCCAGGCCCGCTTCTGCCCGACCGGCGGCATCTCCCTGGCCTCCGCCCCCTCCTACCTCGCCCTGCCCAACGTCGGCTGCGTGGGCGGCACCTGGATGCTCCCCGCCGACGCGATCGCCGCCGAGGACTGGGACCGGGTGGAGAATCTGGCCCGCGAGGCCGCGGCCCTGCGATAACCGGACGGCCCGCGGCAGGCGGCCCGGACGTCCCCCCGTACGGCCGCCCCCGCACACGGCGAAGCCCCGGCCCGCTCCCGAGGAGGAGCGGACCGGGGCTTCGCCGTGGGTGTCAGCGCAGGTGCGAGGTGTCGTTCAGCAGCCGCACCGAGGCGTTGCCGTCCGCGTAGTACGCCACCGCCGACAGCGAAGCCGCCGACAGCTCCATCCGGAACAGCGCCTGCGGCGGGGCGCCCAGCGCGAGGCGCACCAGCGTCTTGACCGGGGTGACGTGGGTGACGACCAGTACCGTGCGGCCCGCGTACTTCTCCGTCAGCCGGTCCCGGGCCGCCGCCACCCGCACGGCCACCTCGGCGAAGCTCTCGCCGCCGCCGGTCGGTGCCGCGTCCGGGGAGTCCAGCCAGTCGTCCAGGTCCTCGGGGTGGCGCTGCTTGACCTCGGCGAACGTCAGCCCCTCCCAGGCGCCGAAGTCCGTCTCCCGCAGGTCCTCCTCGACCTGTACGGGCAGCCCGAGGCGGCGGGCCACCGCGTCGGCGGTCTCCCGGCAGCGCAGCAGCGGGGAGCTGACGATCGCCTGGACGGTGCCGCGCGCGGCGAGCGCGTCGGCGACCGCCTCGGCCTGCTTCCGGCCGACCGCCGAGAGCATCGGGTCCGAGCCGCCGCTGCCGGAGAACCGCTTCTCCGGAGTGAGCGGGGTCTCGCCGTGCCGCAGCAGCACGAGGGTGGCGGGCTCGCCGAGATCGGCGGTGACCCCCCAGCCCACGGAGGGCGTGGACGGCTCCTGCGGGGCCGCCGCCGGTTCCTCGTCCAGTGCGAACAGGCCCTCGGGGGCGGGGGCCGCGGCCCGTGCCCCGGCCAGCGCTGCGCGGGCCCGCGCAGCGCCCGCGGCGGCGTCGCCGACCACCCGGGGCGGCTCGGCGGCAGCGGCGGCGGGCGAGGAGGACGCGGCGGCGGACCCCGAGGGCTCCCACTGCCTGCCCTTCTTGCCCGCGTCCATCGCCTCGTTGGCGAGCCGGTCCGCGTGCTTGTTCTTCTCGCGCGGGATCCACTCGTAGCGGACCTGCGCGCGCGGCAGGATCGTCGCCGCCTCGGCCGCGAGCGGCTTCATGTCGGGGTGCTTGATCTTCCAGCGGCCCGACATCTGCTCGACGACCAGCTTGGAGTCCATCCGCACGTGCACCCGGGCGTCCGGGAACAGGTCCCGGGCCGCCTTCAGCCCGGCGATCAGGCCCTTGTACTCGGCGACGTTGTTCGTGGCCACACCGATGTACTCGGCGGCCTCGGCCAGCGTCTCACCGGTGTGCGGGTCGAGCACGACGGCGCCGTAACCGGCGGGCCCCGGGTTGCCCCGGGAGCCGCCGTCCGCCTCGACGACCAGGCTGCGTACGGTTTCCGCCATCGTTCTCTACAGCCCCGACTCGGACGTGCGGACCAGGATGCGGCGGCAGTTCTCGCAGCGCAGCACGGCCTCGGGGGCGGCGGCGCGGACCTCGTTCACCTCGGTGATGTTGAGCTCCAGCCGGCAGCCCTCGCAGCGGCGCTGGTACAGCCGGGCGGCGCCGACGCCACCGGACTGGGTGCGCAGCTTCTCGTACAGCTTGACCAGGTCGGCGGGGACCGAGCCGACCACGACCTCGCGCTCCTTGGCGACCTTCGCGGCCTCCTCGTCGAGCTCGCCGGTGGCGGCGTCGCGGCGCGCGGTCGCGTCGTCGGCCTTGGCCTGCACGGAGTCGACCCGGGCGGTCAGCTCGGCGGCGCGCTCCTGCGCGGACTCGCGGCGCTCCATGACCTCCAGGACGACGTCCTCCAGGTCGCCCTGGCGCTTGGCCAGCGAGACGATCTCCTTCTGGAGGTTCTCCAGGTCCTTCGGGGAGGTGATCGCCCCGGAGTCCAGCCGCTGCTGGTCGCGGGCGGCGCGCTGGCGGACCTGGTCGACGTCCTGCTCGGCCTTGGTCTGCTCGCGGGCGGTGTCGGACTCCTCCGTCGTCGCGGCGACCAGCAGGTCGCGCAGCTGGGTGAGGTCCTTGGTCAGCGACTCGATCTCGGCGTGCTCGGGCAGCGACTTGCGCTTGTGGGCGAGCTGGGACAGCCGTACGTCGAGGGCCTGGACGTCGAGAAGTCGGATCTGGTCGGCGGGCGCGGCGTTCAGTTGGGGGCTCCAGGAGAAGAGAAGGGTGCGGAGAAGTCGGTGGCGGGCCCGGAGGAGAGCTGGGCCGTCCAGGGGTCGGTGACCGTGTGCGAGACATGGACCCGCAGGTTCCACCCCTCCCGGTCGGAGATCGTTTCGAGCTGGGCCGCGGCCTGCTCGCACCAGGGCCACTCGGTGGCCCAGTGCGCCGCGTCGATCAGTGCGGGCAGCGGCGCGCTCTCGCGGGCCTCGGAGACCGGGTGGTGGCGCAGGTCGGCGGTCAGGAACGCGTCCACACCCGCCGCCCTGACCTGCTCGAAGAGGCTGTCGCCCGATCCGCCGCTGACGGCGACGGTGGTGACGGTGGCGTCCGGGTCGCCGGCGAACCGGATGCCCTGCGCGGTGTGCGGCAGGCGCTTGGCGGCGCGTGCGGCGAAGTCGCGGAGGCTCTCGGGGTGGTCGAGTTCACAGATCCTGCCGAGCCCGCGACGCCCTTCGGGGTCGCTCGGGTCGGGGACCAGCGGCCGTACGACGCGCAGGTCGAGGGCGCCGGCGAGGGCGTCGGAGACTCCGGGGTCGGCGGTGTCGGCGTTGGTGTGCGCGACGTGCAGGGCGATGCCGTTCCTGATGAGCGTGTGCACCACGCGGCCCTTGAAGTGGGTGGCCGCGACCGTCGTCGTGCCGCGCAGGTAGAGCGGGTGGTGGGTGACGATCAGGTCGGCGCCCAGCGCGACCGCCTCGTCGGCGATCTCCTGGACGGGGTCGACGGCGAACAGGACCCGGTTCACCTCGGTGTCCGGGTCGCCACAGACCGTACCGACGGCGTCCCAGCTCTCGGCCCGCTCGGGGGGCCAGAGGGCGTCGAGGGCGGCGATGACTTCAGACAGACGGGGCACGGATGCAAGGCTACCTGCCGTCCGTGCCCCGTCCGCCTGGCTGTCCGCTACCGGGTTCCCCGGCACCGGGAACCCGGCCCGGCGGGACTACTTGGCCAGGAAGCCGCGGAGGTCGGCGAGGACCTCGTCGGCGGCGGCGGTGCCCAGACCCAGGTACCAGGTCTCGTCGGGCACGTCCTTGGCCTGCCCCTTCTTCACCGCGTCCAGCTTGTTCCAGAGCGGGTTGGCCTCGGCCTTGTCGCGCTTGGTCGCCTTGGCGTCGCCGTACACGCCGGTGAAGATCCAGTCGGCCGCGGCCTCGTCGATCTTCTCCGGGCTGACCTCCGCCGCGAGGTCGTCGACCTGCTGGTTCTTGGGGCGGGGCAGGCCGGCGTCGTCGAGGATGGTGCCGATGAAGGAGGCCTTGGCGTACAGCCGGGTCTTCTCCGGCATGTAGCGCAGCATGGTGATCGTCGGCTTCTTGCCGCCGTGCGCGGCGGCCACGTCGGCGCCGAGCTGCTTGGCCTTCTTCTCGTACGCGGCGAGCTGGGCGTCGGCCTCGGCGCTCCTGTCGAGGGCGGCGGCGTTCAGCTTGAGGTTCTCCTTCCAGGTGAAGCCGGGGCGGATGGAGAAGACGGTCGGGGCGATCTCGGAGAGCAGCTTGTACTGCTTCTCGGCGCGCAGCTTGCTGCCCAGGATCAGGTCGGGCTTGAGCGCGAGGATCGCCTCCATGTTGAGGCTGTTGATGGTGCCGACGCTCTTCGGGGCCCCGGCGCCCTTCTTCTTCAGGTACTCGGGCAGCTCCTGCGAGCCCTCGGAGGGCGCCCAGCCGACCGGCTTCATGCCCAGCGACACCACGTTGTCCAGCTCGCCGACGTCGAGCACGACGACCCGCTTGGGGGCGGCCTTCAGCTCGGTGCTGCCCATGGCGTGGGTGATGGTGCGCGGGAACTGGCCAGGCTTCGCGTCGGTGCCGAGGGCCGCGGTCTTCTTCGCGGCGTCGCCGAAGTCCTTGCCGCCCTGGGCGACGGACTTCCCGCCGTCGGACTTCTTCTCGCCGCCGCCCTCGGAGTCCCCGCCGCCGCAGGCGGACAGGGCGAGCGCGGCGGTGACCGCCAGGGTGACGGCGGCGGTGCCGCGGCGGCGTATGGAGGACGACATGCAAGGACTCGCTTCCGGACAACGAACGGGGGCGTGCGGCGGGCCGGTGCGGACCTCCGCACGCCCCCGCCGGCACTTCTGCAAACACTTAGGCGAACCTAACCTTACGTCTCCCTGCGGACTCCCCCGAGCACACCCGTCCCCCGCATTTCGCTGGAACGACCGGACGGCCACCCTTATGTGTGAAGTGGGGTGACTCGTGTTGTCCGGCGGGAAAGCCGAAAACTAGCGTCGCGGGCGGAGGTGACGGATCAATGACTGCCTGTGCCATCGAGACCGCCCCGGAGGGCGGTGCGGTGCGGCGCCCCGGGTGCACGATCGCCGCGGACGGTTCGTACGCGGCGCGCCTGGCCGGGAGCGCGGAGGCGTGGTTCCCGGAGCGGTGGACCCTGGACGGTCCGGAGCCGTACGCGGTGCCGCTCCCCGCCGACCAGCCCGAGGAGCCCGGCACCGAGGTGCTGCCGCTGGCCGACGGACGCGTGCTGATCCACCGGCGGGCGATGGGCCGGCACCTCTTCTCCCTGCTCTACCCGACCGGCCCGACGACCGGCGAACTCCCGCTGGGAGCCGTCGAGTTCGGCGAGGGGCCGCTGACCCTGCTGCCGCCGGCCCCGGGCGGCGGCGCCGCCTACGCGCTGGCCGTCGGCGCGCACTCGACGGCGCTGTGGCTGGTCGCGGGCGGCGCGTTCGGCCCCGAGCACGTGGCCGAGGTGCCGGGCCGCTGCACGGGCGGGGTGTGGCTGGACCGCGAGGGGCGGATCCTCGCCCTGGACCGGGAGGGCGAGGGCGGCGCGGTGAAGTCCGTCGCGGTGGACCTGGAGCGCGGCGGCGAGGTGACCCCGCTGCTCCAGATCACGGAGCGGAGCAACGACCGGCTGCTCCTCGCCGACCCGGACAGCGGCCTGCTCATGATCCGCTCGGACGCGCCCGGCGAGGACCGCCTGGGGTGGGGCGTACTGGGCAGCACCCGCCCGGTCCGCTTCCCGGAGTCGCTCCGGGTGGACGGCTGCACGGTGACCCCGTTCGCGGCCCAGCCGGGACAGGTGCTGACGCCGGAGTCGTGCGCGGTGGCGGTACGGATAGACCGGGCCGGCCGGCCTGCGGACCCGTCCGCGTGCTGGGTCGGTCTGTGGCGCCCCACGGACGGCCGCCTGCACCAACTGGCCGCCCCCCAGGGGTGGTTGTCCGGCTCCGGGCTGTGGACCCGGGACGGTGTGCTGCGGCTGCCGTTCGCGACGCCCGAGGTGCCCTGCGGGGTCGCGGAGGTCTGCGTACCGCCGGCCGGCCCGGCGCCGGACCCGGCGGCCGGGGCAGCACCGGCCTCCGGGATACGGGCCGACGGGCCCGGTACCGAGGAGCGGGAGGCATCCGCCGGAGAGGGCCCCGCGGGGCGGACCTCGGGCGGGGAGGGCTCGGCCGCCTGGCGCCCCGTACCGCTCCAGCAGGCGACGCTGACGGGGCGGCTGCACCGGATCGGGACGCGCCCGCCGAGGCCGGAGCCCGAGACGGCGGAACCGGCAGACCGGCCGCGGGGCGCGACGCCCGCGCACGGCACACCGCTCGAACCGGCCGCCGGCCAGGACCCGGCACCCGGCCGCACCCCGGTGCCCGGCCCGAACACCTCGCCCGGTCGGGGCACGGCCCCCACCCCGGCCCGGGACACGGACCCCGGCCACGGACCGGCACCTGCACCCGCACCCGCATCCACCGCGCCAGCCGCTCCGGCCCAGCAGGTCCCGCAGATCCCGCAGGTCCCGCAGGTCCCCGGGGACGCGATGCACGCGCCGAACCGGCAGGCCCCTCGGGACGCGGTGCACCCTCCGGCCCCGCAGGCACCCCGGGAGGTGATGCACCCTTCGGCCCCGCAGCCACCGGCCGCCCCGCCGGCACCTCCGGTGCCCGTCCCCGTGCCGTCCGCGCGCCCGGCCGTACCGGCGTCCGCACCCCCGACACTGCTGGCTCCGCCGCCGCCCGCCTCGGCCCACGCGGCGGCTACGGAGATGGTCCGGATGACCGTCCCGGTGCGGATCGAGGTGCCCGTGCCCACCGTGCTGACCGGAAGAACAACCCCGCTGACCGAGACATGACCGGGCGGTTAGACTCGCGGGCCCGGGGGCAGGCGGACCTGGGCGTACGTATGTAAGCGATCTGTTGACGGGGTGACTTTCCCACATGTCCGAAACCCTCACCGACCCGGCACAGGCGGGACCGCAGACCACGGTCCCGGCGCAGGGCGGACCGGTCGGCTCCGGCAAGCACCGGGGCGACGCGGCGCCGAAGGAGGAGCCGACGGCTCCGGCACAGGGACGGCATCGGCGCGACGCCTAGTCGGGCCGCACGCACCACGGCGGGGCCGGGACCAGGAGGGCATTCCTCCCGGTCCCGGCCCCGCCGCACATACGGCGCGCGCCCGTCCGCGCACCGCGCCCGGAAGCCGGGGCCTCACCCCTTCTTCAGCCCCAGCACCTCCCCCGCACCGAAGGTCTCCCCCTCGGGGCGGCCCGCGAAGAACCCGCCGAGGGCCTCGTCCAGTTCCTCGTAACTGAAGACGTCCTTCGCGGTGTCGAACTTGGCGGCCACCTTGGGCCGTTCCATGACCGCGACCATTCCGCCGTGCACGACGAGCAGTTGGCCGTTCGCGCGGGCGGCGGCCGGTGAGGCCAGGTAGCCGACCAGCGGGGCGACGTGCTCCGGGGAGAGCGGGTCGGTCTGGTCGGGGGCGGACGGCTCCTGGTAGCCCGCGAAGACGTCCTCGGTCATCCGGGTGCGGGCGCGCGGGCAGATCGCGTTGGCGGTGACGCCGTACTTGGCGAGGGCGAGCGCGGTGGAGGTGGTGAGGCCGACGATGCCGCCCTTGGCCGCCGCGTAGTTGGGCTGGCCCGCCGAGCCCGCGAGGTACGCCTCGGAGGAGGTGTTGACGATGCGGCCGTAGACCGGGCCGCCCGCCTCCTTCGAGCGTGCCCGCCAGTGCACGGAGGCGAAGTGGGTGGTGTTGAAGTGGCCCTTGAGGTGGACCCGGACGACCGTGTCCCACTCCTCCTCGCTCATCGAGAAGACCATCCGGTCGCGCAGGATCCCGGCGTTGTTGACGAGGATGTCGAGCTTGCCGAACTGTGCGACGGCCAGCTCGACCAGTGCGCGGGCCTGGTCGAAGTCGGCGACGTCGCCCTGGTGGGCGACCGCCCGGCCGCCCGCGGCACGGATCTCCTCGGCCACCGACTCGGCGGGGGTCGCGGACGCGTCGCCGGACCCGTCGCGCCCCGGCTGCCCGAAGTCGTTGACGACCACGGACGCGCCGAGCCGGGCGAGTTCGAGGGCCTCGGCGCGCCCGAGGCCGCGCCCGGCTCCGGTGACGATCGCGGACAGTCCTTCGAGCGGCAGGGACATGAACGACTCCTTCGGAACGGTGTGCGGAGCGGGTCTCGGTACGGGTGCCGTGGCTGGTCCCGGTACGGGTCTCGGTACGGGTCTCGGTACGGCTGCCGCGGCGGGTGCGCGGTGCCGGTGCGGGCCGGGCGGGCCGGGCGGTGCGGACGGGCAGTACGGGCCCAGCGGCGGGTCGGGCGGTGCGGCCGGGCGGTGCGGGCCTGACAGCGGGTCGGGCAGTGCGGTCGGGCAGGACGGGCCCGGCATCAGGGGCGGACAGTGCTGCCGGGCGGTGCGAGCCCGACAGCGCGGCGGACGGTGCGGTCGGGCCGCGCGGCCCAACAGCGCGGTGGGTGGTGCCGCCGAACGATGCCGCCCGGCAGCGTGGCGGACCGTGCCGCCGCGGGTGGCCCGGAGGGGGTGGTTCCGCGGCGGCGGTGGGTCAGAGGGCGATCGACGTGCGCAGGGCCGAGCCCGTCCGCATCTGCTCCAACGCGTCGTTGATCTCCGCCAGTTGGACCCGGTGGGTGATCATCGATTCGAGGTCGATGCGGCCGGCCCGCCACAGCGCGACGGCCCGCTCGTAGGAGCGGAGCACGTCGCCGCCGCCGTACATCGAGGGCAGGATCCGCTTCTCGTCGAAGAACAGCTCGAACATGTTGAGCTGGAAGTTGTCGTCCATGGCGCCCGCGCCGACCACGCACAGGGTGCCGCCGCGCCGTGTCGTGTCGTAGGCGACCCGGGCGGTGGCGGACTTGCCGACGACCTCGAAGACGTAGTCGAAGCCCTCGCCGGAGGTGATCCGCTGTTTGGCGTCGGCGAGTTCGTCGGGTGCGAGCGCCTCGGTGGCGCCGAAGCGCAGTGCGGCCTCGCGGCGGGAGGCGACCGGGTCGACGGCGACGATCTGGGCCGCGCCCTGCACCCGGGCGCCCTGGATCGCGGAGATCCCCACGCCGCCGCAGCCGATGACGGCGACCGACGAACCGGCCTCCACCCGGGCGGTGTTGATCGCGGCGCCCAGTCCGGTGGTGACGCCGCAGCCGATCAGCGCGGCGATCTCGAAGGGGACGTCGTCGGGGATCGGCACCGCGCACCCGGCGTCGACCACGACCTCCTCGGTGAAGGTCCCGGTCCCGGCGAAGCCGAAGACGTCGCCGCCGGCCCGCTTGAAGTTGGGGGTGCCCGCGTTCATGAACCCGGCCAGGCACAGCTGTGTCTGGCCGCGCTTGCAGGCCGGACAGCTGCCGCAGGCGGGCAGCCAGCACACCAGCACCCGGTCCCCCGCCGAGAGCCCGGTGACCCCGTCGCCCACGTCCACGATCTCGCCCGCGCCCTCGTGGCCGGGGACGAAGGGGGCGGGCTGCGGGAGCACGCCGCTCATCGCGGAGACGTCGGAGTGGCACAGCCCGGTGGCCCGCACCCGGATCCTGACCTTGCCGGGGCCGAAGCCCACCGCCTCGATGTCGTCGTGGACCTCCAGCTTGTCCTGGCCTACTTCGTGCAGTACGGCTGCGCGCATGGCATGACTCCCCTCACGGTTCACCTGGTGTGGAAGGTTCTCGGCGGGACGCGGGCCCGGCACCACGGGCACCGGAAGTCGCCCGCGCCCGGTATCGCCCGTGCCCGATGTCGCCCGCGTCCGGCGTCAGGAGTGCTCGACGACGGTGTCCGCGAGGACCGGCGCGTCGTCCCGCTCGGCCGACGTCACCGTCAGCCGGGTGCGGCCCTCCTCCGCCCACATGCGGATGCGGAGGGTCTCGCCGGGGAAGACGATGCCCGCGAAGCGGGTGCCGTAGGACTTCACCCGGGTCACGTCGCCGTCGAGCACCGTGTCGACGACGGCCTTGAGCGCCATCCCGTACGAGCACAGCCCGTGCAGGATCGGCCTGTCGAAGCCCGCGAGCCGGGCGAACTCGGGGTCGGCGTGCAGCGGGTTCCAGTCGCCGGAGAGCCGGTAGAGCAGCGCCTGCTCCTCGCGGATGGGCCGCTCGACGGTGAACTCCGGTTCGCGGCCGGGAACTTCGCTGCGGGCGGAGGGACCGCGCTCGCCGCCGAAGCCGCCCTCGCCGCGTACGAAGATGGAGGAGTCGCTGGTCCACAGCGGCCCGTCCGCGTCCGACGCCTCGGAACGCAGCACGATCACGGCCGCCTTGCCCTTGTCGTACACGGCGCTGACGCCGGAGGTCTGGGTGGCCTCGCCGCTGACCGGGATCGGCCGGTGGAGGGTCACGGTCTGTCCGCCGTGCAGGACCGCGGCGAGGTCGACCTCGATGCCGGGTACGGCGAGCCCGCCCATCATGGCCATGCCCGCGCCCGCGACGGTGGCGAAGCTGGGCAGCACGTGCAGCTTGCTCTCCAGGGTGTAGCGCAGCTCGCCGGGGTCGGTGGCGGGGACGCCCGCGCCGAGGCCCAGGTGGTAGAGCTGGACGTCCTTGTGCCCCCAGACGAGGGGGGCGGTCCGGGGTTCGGCGGCGAGTGCCTTCGCGACATCAATGGGCATGGGCGCAAAGCTCCTTCGACGGGCTGCGGGCGTCGGACGGCGGACATCGGGGGCGGCCGTGCGGAGAAGACCCCGGCGCTGCCGTCCGCACCGTCGGCCGCGCCGGGGTCGTACGGGAGGGGCCCGTCACGCACCCCCGGTTGTAGAACGCGTTCTAGGCCGATGGCCCCATGTATAACGCACCCCGCCCGGCTTGGGAAGAAGAAGTGTGACGATCCGTCAGATGCGCTGTGGGACACCCGCCAACGCCCCGCGCGGCCACCCGTGACATTTGTACTGGTGGGCCGAGTACACATCGCGCTACTGCGCGAGCGGGCCGCTCCGTAGGGTTTTCGACATGACCACCTCAGCCAAGGACACCGCCCCGGGCACACCCCCGGCAGTCCTCTTCAGCGCCGTCGGCAAGACCTACGGCCAGGTGCGCGCCGTCGACGGCATCGACCTCGCCCTGAGCCCCGGCGAGACCGTCGCCCTGCTCGGCCGCAACGGCGCGGGGAAGTCCACCACCATCAACCTCCTGCTCGGCCTCGACGAGCCCGGCACCGGAGAGGTCAGCCTGTTCGGCGGCACCCCCGCGCGGGCGGTCCAGGCGGGCCGGGTGGGCGCGATGCTCCAGGACGGCCGCCCCATCCCCCGGGTCACGGTCCGCGAGCTGGTCACCTTCGTGTCGAAGACCTACCCGTCGCCGATGCCGGTGGACGAGGCCCTGGAGCTGGCCGGGATAAGGGAGTTCGGGTCCCGGCGCGCCGACAAGCTCTCCGGCGGACAGATCCAGCGGGTCCGCTTCGCCGTCGCGCTGGTCGGCAACCCGGAGCTGATCGTGCTCGACGAGCCGACCGCCGCGCTGGACGTGGAGGCGCGCCGCGCCCTGTGGGAGTCGATGCGGCGGTACGCGGCCCGGGGCAACACCGTCCTGTTCTCCACCCACTACCTCGCCGAGGCCGACGAGAACGCCGACCGGATCACGGTCATCGACCGCGGCCGGATCGTCGCCGACGGCAGCAGCGAGGAGCTCAAGCGCCGGGCCGGCGGCAACCTGGTCTCCTTCGACCTGGCGGGCCGCCCCACCGATGGCCTGGGCCTGCTGCCGGGCGTGAGCGAGGTGGAGATCCGCGGCGACCGCGCCCGGCTCCGCAGCGACGACTCGGACGCCACCGTCATGGCCCTGGCCGGAATGCGGGCGGTCCGCAACCTGGAAGTCACCCGGGCCACCCTGGAGGACGCCTTCCTCCAGCTCACCGACCCCGACAGGGTCCCGGCCGGCCCCGCGGCCGCGCCCCACGCCAAGGAGAGTGTGTGATGGCCCTCGTTCTCGACTACGTCGCCCTGGAGACCCGGCGCACGCTGCGCGACACGGGGTTCGTGATCTTCGGCATCGGGATGCCGGTGCTGATGTACCTGCTGTTCACCAACATCGGCGGCAACGACGCCGCCGAGTGGCGGACCGCCTCGATGATCGGCATGGCCGCCTACGGGGCGCTGGGCGCGGCGATGTCCGCCGGTACGGGAGTGGCCGAGGACAAGTCGCTCGGCTGGCTGCGCCAGTTGCGGATCACCCCGATGACCCCGGCGCAGGTGGTGCTGGGCCGGGCGCTGACCGCCTCGGTCGTCGTGCTGCCCGCGATCCTGGCGGTGCTGGCGGTGGGCGGGCTGGTCAACGGGGTGAGCCTGGCCGTCTGGCAGTGGCTGCTGCTCGCGGTGCTGCTGTGGCTGGGTTCGCTGCCCTTCACCCTGCTGGGCATAGGCAACGGCTACCGGCTCTCGGCGCAGAGCACCGGCGTGGTGAACGTGGGCTGCAACCTGGGCCTGTCCATCCTGGGCGGTCTGTGGTTCCCGACCCAGCTCTTCCCCGGCTGGCTCCAGGGCATCTCGACGTACACCCCGACCAAGGCGATCTCCCAGATCGGGGTGTCCATCGGCCAGGGCGAGGCTCCCGGCCTCCTGGCGCTCGCGGTGCTCGCCGGCTGGCTGCTGGTGTTCGGCTCCTACGCTTCCTACGCGTACCGCAAGGCGGCGCGCACGGTCTGACGGGCGGGAACAGCAAAGCGAGCGGGACCCGGCCGGCACGGCCGGCCGGTGGACGGACGAGAAGGCGGAGCAGAGGTGGCACGGTGAAGGACAACCGGCTGACACGGACGTGGCGGAACAGGCCGCGGCCGGGTACCGACCCGGACGCGCACTACGCGGAGCGGATGGGCCCGCCCAACGGCTTCTCCCTGCTGCCCTGGCTGCTGATGGGCATGGGCGCCTTCTCCCACCTCTTCCAGGGCAAGACCGACAACCCGTGGATCGGCGGCGCCTTCCTCCTGGCCTTCAACTCCCTGTACATCTACGTGGTGTTCCGGGCCTTCGACAAGCGGAGCCGCGAATCGCGCAGCACCCGGCTGGCGCTGGTCGGCCTCGGTCTGATGACCGGCGTCGTGTCCGCCTGGTACGGCGGTCCCTGGCTGCTGTTCTGGCCGCTGCTCGGCCTGGCCACCGGCGCGGTGCTGCGCGGCCCGAAGGTCGGCCGGGTGATGCTCGCCCTGGCCGTGCTGGCCGGGGTGGTCGCCGGGGTGCGGGACGGCTGGGGCGCGATCAACGTCGCGTACGGGACGCTGCTGTCCGGCCTGGTCACCTCCGCCATCCTCACCCTGGCCGAGACGGTCAAGGAACTCCGCGAGACCCGGCAGGAACTGGCCCGTACCGCGGTGGAGAAGGAGCGGCTGCGCTTCTCCCGCGACCTGCACGACCTGCTCGGCCACACCCTGTCGGTGATCGTGGTGAAGTCGGAGGCCGCCCGCAGGCTGGCGCCCCGCGACCTCGAAGCCGCGCTCTCCCAGGTCAACGACATCGAGTCGGTCGGCAGGCAGGCCCTCACCGAGATCCGCGAGGCCGTCACCGGCTACCGCGAAGGCAGCCTCAACACCGAGCTGGACGGCGCCCGCTCGGCCCTGTCCGCCGCCGGCATCGAACCGGTCGTACGGCAGTCGGGCCCGCCCCTGGAACCGCAGCCGGAGTCGCTGCTGGGCTGGGTGGTGCGGGAGGCCGTCACCAACGTCGTCCGGCACAGCCGGGACGCGTCCCGCTGCACGATCACCGTGACGGGCGGCTCGGAGCGGGTCCTGCTGGAGATCGCGGACGACGGGCGCGGCGTACGATCCGAGCAGCACGGATCCGGGACGGGCACCAGTACGGCGCCCACCGCCGTCCGCACCGGCACGGGCCTCAAGGGCCTCACCGAACGCCTCGCGGCGGCCGGTGGCTCCCTCACCGCGGGCCCCGGGCCGCGCGGCGGCTTCCTGGTGAAGGCCGAACTGCCGGTCGACACACAGCTGGAGCTGACCCGATGATCCGAGTTCTCCTCGCCGAGGACCAAGGCATGATGCGCGGCGCCCTCGCCCTCCTGCTCGGCCTGGAGGAGGACATGGAGGTCGTCGCGCAGGTCGCGGCGGGTGACGAAATCGTCGACGCGGCGCTGGCCGCCCGCCCGGACGTGGCCCTGCTGGACATCGAACTGCCCGGCATGACCGGTCTGGACGCCGCGGCCCTGCTGCGCACCGAGGCCCCCGACTGCAAGGTCATGATCCTCACGACCTTCGGCCGGCCCGGCTATCTGCGCCGGGCGATGGACGCGGGCGCGGTCGGCTTCCTGGTCAAGGACGGCCCGGTGGAGGAACTCGCGGCCTCGATCCGGCGCGTGTTGACCGGTGAGACGGTCATCGACCCGGCGCTGGCCGTCGCCGCCCTCAGCTCGGGCCCGAGCCCGCTGACGGCCCGCGAGTGCGACGTGCTGAACGCGGCGGTGGACGGCGCGACGGTCGCCGACATCGCCGCCAAGCTGCACCTCTCGGAGTCAACGGTACGCAACTACCTGTCCTCCGCGATCGGCAAGACGGGCACCCGCAACCGGATGGAGGCGGTCCGCTCGGCCCGCCAGCAGGGCTGGCTGTAGCCGCTCCGGGAACCGATGGGCCGGCACCCGGAGCGGACGCCGCCGCTCAGGCGTGCAGCGTGGCCAGGACGGTGTCCGTCGCGGTGCCGTCGGCGAGCACCAGCGGGCCGACGAGGTGGCCGAGGGCGTCCTCGGGGAGTACGGCGGGCTGGGTGCGGGGCAGCCGCAGCAGCGCGCCGTGCGGCAGCCGGATCTCGGTGGCGTCGGCCGTGTCCGAGGTGGTGGAGCCGGCCGTCTCCAGCGGCTCCCGGCCCGCGTACGTCCGGCTGAAGCCCTTGGCGAGGGTGTCGCTGACGCTCTGCTCCTGGATCTCGGCGCGGCCCTCGATCGCGGCGAGCAGCTGGGCGACGGCGACCGGGTCGTGGGTGGCGTCGTACACCCAGCGGGTGCCCAGCTCGCCGTGCTCGGTGGTGCCGACGAGGGCGTGTTCGGGGGCGCCGGGCAGTGGGGCGCCCCGGTAGGTGACCGGGACCAGGTACACGCTCTCGCCGTCGGCGAGCAGGTGGAACTCGATGCCGACCTCGCCCGCCGGGTCGTCGAGCCGGAAGCCGCGCGCGGGGACCAGCTCGGGTGCGGCCGTCCCCCGGTACCAGGGCCGGGTGGGCAGCCAGGCCGAGAGCAGCTCCAGCTTGGTCGGCCGGAGAGTGGTTCGGTAGATGTACGCCATGCCGGGGTGCTCCTTCGTGACGCGGGGGCCGCTGCGGTCCTGCCCACTGTGCCATCCGCGACCGGCTCCGCGGCGCCGCCCCCTCGCTCGGCGCCCCCTCGCCTGCGCGGCGCGGCCCCGGTTCACAACTCCCGTGCGTACGGGGGTTCCGCGCCCGCCCGCGCGCAGGTGAGGGCCGCCGCGCGGGCCGCGAGGGCGAGGACCTCCCGCCACTGGGTCCCGTCCGCCGCCGCGAGCGCGCCGGGCGCCAGCAGGTCCCGCCCGGCCAGCGCGTGCAGGAGCGCCGCGTTCACGGTGTCGCCCGCGCCGATCGTGTCGACGACCTCGGTCCTCTCGGCGGGCACCGACCACTCCCCGCCCCCGCGGGTGTGCACGGTCAGCCCCTCGCCGCCCCGGGTCAGCACCACCGCAGCCGGGCCCGCCGCCAGCCAGCCCGGCACGTCCGCGCCCAGCCACGCGGCGTCCTCCTCGCTGAGCTTGAGCAGCGAGAGCGACGGCAGCCAGGACCGGAAGCGGGCGCGGTAGGCGTCCGGGTCGTCGATCAGTCCGGCCCTGATGTTCGGGTCCAGCGCCACGAACACGCCGCGCGCGGCCTCCCGGCGCAGCAGCGCCTCGTACGCGCTCGCCCCCGGCTCCAGGACGAGCGAGCAGGTCCCCACGGACAACGCCCGCACCTCGTCGGGCAGTTGGGGCGGGAGGGCGAAGAGGCGGTCGGCGCTGCCGTTGACGTAGAAGGAGTACGAGGCGGAACCCGCCGTGTCGAGGGCGGCCACGGCGAGGGTGGTGGGCTCGGGGCCGCGCTGCACCAGGTCCGTGCCCACCCCCTCCTCGGCCAGGCGTGCCATCAGTGACCTGCCGAAGGCGTCGGTGGAGACGCGGGAGCAGAAGGACACCCGCGCTCCGAGCCGGCCGAGGGCGACGGCCGTGTTGTACGGCCCGCCGCCGCGGGCGGGCACCAGCGGCGCCAGGGCGTCTCCGCCGGTCTGCGGGACCAGGTCGATCAGGGCCTCACCGGCGACGACGATCACGGGGCGGTTCCTTTCGCAGTGCTGCGGGGTGGTGCGGTCGTGGGGTACGGGGGTCAGACCTTGGCCGGGGCGGGCCGCTCGGCCGGGGCGTCGGTGAGCGGATCGGCGGGGACCGCCTCCGGGAGCCCCTTGGCGTCGGCCCTCAGCGTACGCACGGAGAGCAGGGTGAAGACGGCGACGAGGCAGCCGAGCACCAGGTAGGTCTTCTGGTAGCCGATGCTGTCGTAGCCCATGCCCGCGAGCGGCGAGATGACGGCGGCGCCGACCTGGGTGGCGAGCTGGAAGCCGACCAGGTAGATGGAGGAGGACAGCCGCGACTCGAAGTGCCGGTTGATGTACTTGAAGATCGCGATCAGCATGATCGGCAGTTCGACGGCGTGCAGCAGCTTGACCGCCGAGATGGCGACGGGGTCGGTGACCACGCCGGAGAGCAGGATGCGGGTGGCCATGATGCAGCCCGCGACGAGCAGCGACCGCTTGGGGCCGAGCCGGTTGACCAGGAAGGGCGCGAGGGCCATGCCGCCGGCCTCCAGGAAGACCTGGGCGGAGTTCAGGTCGCTGAACATCCGGTTGCCCTCGGCGGTGGTGGAGAAGAGCGAGGCGAAGTAGGAGGGGAACATCGCGTCGTAGGTGTTGTACGTCGCCGTGACCGCGACCACGAAGAGCAGCAGGCCCCAGAAGGCGGGGTAGCGGAACAGCGACTTCACGTCGGCCACGGACACCGAGGAGGCGGCGTGGTCGACGGCGGCGGCCCGGCGTCCGCCGGTGACCCGCAGCGCGAGGAGCAGGCCGAGGAAGACGGCGGCGGAGAGGGACGCGGCCCAGAAGTTGAGGTCGGGGTCGATGTTGAAGAGGCGGCCGGCGAAGAAGGTGGCCGCGGCCCAGCCCAGCGAGCCGAACATGCGGGCCCGGCCGAACTCGAAGCCGTGGAAGCGGCCGAGCCGCTCGATGTAGCTCTCCAGGGTGCCGACGGCCACGGCGAAGGCCATCGCGAGGTACGCGGAGCCGATCACCAGGCCGAGCACGAAGTGGGACTTGAGGAGCGGCCCGTACACGTAGATGTACAGGGGGCCGACCAGGAGCATCAGCGCGGCGATCCAGTACAGCAGGTTCTTGCGCAGGCCCAGCCGGTCCTGGAGGAAGCCGTAGACCGGCATGACCAGCAGGCAGCCGATGGCGTTGGCGCTGATCACCAGCGAGCTGCGGCCGGCGCTGAGGCCGATCTCCTGGGTGAGCCAGATGGCGAACAGCGACCAGGACAGCGACCAGGTCACGAAGAACATGAACAGGGCGGCGCCGGCGAGGGTGAAGTTGAGGCGGCGTCGGCTGCGGCCCGGGGCCCCGGCGGCGTCCCCCGGTCCGGCGGGACCGGCGTCCGCCGGGGAGGGATCGGGGCTCGTCCCGCTGCCGCGGCCGGACTGCTGACTCTGGGTCGTCATGGTGCGCTCCTTGCGCGCTGGGGCGTCGCGGTGTCCCGGGCGGCGCCTCGCTCATGATGCCGGAATAGAAGGTTCCGTCCGGCGTCCGAAATCTACCCTTACACGTGCTAGGGCAGCCCAACTATCACGTGCTAGGTTCGAAAAGGCAAGGGCCCGACGACCAGGAAGCGACTTTGACATGGCCTTCGACACGGCACCCGCCGACGCGGACCGCACCCTGCCCGGCCGCGAGGCCCCCCGGCTGCACGTGCGGCCGGCCGCCGGGCAGTGGTGCAACGACCCCAACGGCCCGGTCTTCCACAACGGCCGCTACCACCTCTTCTTCCAGCACAACCCGTCCGCCGCCGTGTGGGGCGACATCCACTGGGGCCACGCCTCCAGCCCCGACCTGGCCACCTGGACCGACCACGGCACCGCCCTCGCCCCGACCCCGGGCGGGCGCGACGCGGTGGGCGCCTGGTCGGGCTGCGCGGTGATCGACGAGGGGGTGCCGACGGCCGTGTACACGGGCATGGACCGCCACGACGGCATCGGCTCGGTGATGCTCGCGCGCGCCACCGACGACACCCTGCGCACTCTCAAGGCCGAACCGGTGCCGGTGGTCGACGGCCCGCCCCCCGGCCTCGACCTGCACGCCTTCCGCGACCCCTTCCTCTTCACCCACGAGGGCCGGCGCTGGGCACTGGTCGGCGCCGGGCACCGGCGCACCCGCACCCCGGACGTGCTGCTCTACCGGGTCGACGCGCTCACCTCGTGGACGTACGCGGGCTCGCTCCTCGACGCCGCCGACCCGGTCGCCGCCCGCGTCGCCGCGCCCGCCACCGCCTGGGAGTGCCCGGCGCTGCTGCCGACGGGCGACGGGCGGTGGATGCTGCTGCTCTCCCTGTGGGCGGACGACATCACCTACTCCACCAGCTGGCTGCTGGGCGACCTGGAACCGAGCGGCGAAGGGCTGCGGTTCGTGCCCGCCTCGGGCGGGATGCTCGACCACGGCCGCGACTTCTACGCCCCGACCGTCCTGGTGGAGGACGACCGCACCCTGCTGTGGGGCTGGAGCTGGGAGTCGCGCACCGAGGAGGAGTCGGTGGCGGCGGGCTGGGCGGGATGTCTGACCCACCCGCGCGAGATCGGCGTGCACCCACAGGACGGCACCCCGCGCCTGGCCCCGGCCCGTGAACTGGCCGCCCTGCGCGGCACATCGCTGCCGCCCGGCGCGGCGCTGCCGCCGGCGTACGAGATCGAGCTCGACGCCACGGTGTCGCTGGCCGACACCGAACTCACCCTGGCCCTGGGCGACTCGGTCACCCTGCGGCTGAACCCCACCCGGGGCACCCTCACCCTGGACCGCACCGCCGCCCCCGCGACGGCCTCCCACCCGCTGCCGCGCACGGCGCACGCGGTGGCGACGGTGCCGGGCGGAACGCACGCCCGGCTGCACGTCCTGGTGGACGGCCCGCTGCTGGAGGTGTTCCTGAACGAACGGGCCATGCTGACGGAGAAGGTCCACCCGGCCCCACGGGGCAGCTACGAGGTGACGGTGGTCCGGGGCGACGCGAACGTCCGCACGGCGGCCTGGACCCTGGGCTGACCGGCACTGCGGCGGGGGGAGAACTCCGGTCCGTCAGCGCCCGCAGGGCCGGACACCGTGGGGCCCGACGCCCGTAGTCCACTCCTCGTGGGCGCGGTCGGCGCGATCTCCGGACGTCCCCGGTCTCACCCCCGCCCCGGCTCCCGCACCGAGTCCCGTTCCACCACCGGGCAGGCCAGCTTCACCGGGGAGGCCGTCGGGTCGATCTCCGTGCCCGCGTCGACCGCGTCCAGCAGCATCCCCACCGCCAACGCGCCCATCCCGTGGTGGGGCAGCGCCACCGTGGTGAGGGCCGGGACCAGGTGGGCCGCCATCTGGTCCTGGTCGTCGTAGCCCACCACCGAGAGGTCCCCCGGCACGTCGAGGCCCAGGCGCGCCGCCGCGAGCAGCACCCCCGCCGCCACCCGGTCGTTGGCGCACACGACGCCGGTCGGCCGGTCGGGGCGGGGGCAGTCGAGGACGCGCATCGCGGCGGCGTACCCCTCGTCGATCTGCCAGCCCGCGCGCACCGTCCACTCCGCGCGGACCTCCAGCCCCGCGGCCCGCAGCCCGTCGGCGAAGCCGCGCGCCCGGTCGGCGGCGGCGATGCTGCCGGCCGCGCCGCCGAGCAGGGCGACCCTCCGGTGTCCCGCCGCCAGCAGCACGTCGACCGCGGCCCGGCCGCCCGCCCGTTCGTCGGCGACCACGGCGGCGTACGAACCGGCCTGTTTCGGCAGGCAGTTGGCGAGCACCGCGTGGGCGGGCTCGATGCCCTCGGGCACGGCGGTGCGCCGCATGTCCATGGCGGCGTACACCACCCCGTCGACCCGTCTGGCCCGCAGTTCGGCGACCGCCTCGGCCTCCGCCGCCGGGTCGAGCCGGGACTCCAGGAGCAGCACCTGGTGTCCGCGCGCCCGCGCCGCCTCCATCGCGCCGAGCACCATCCGCCCGGCGAACGGACTGGTGGCGATCTCGTCGCTGAGCATTCCGATGACGCCGCTGCGCCGGGTGCGCAGGGTCCGGGCGGCCTCGTCGGGGCGGTAGCCCAGTTCGGCGGCGGCGGCCCTGATCCGGGCCTGGGTCTCGGCGGAGAGGTTGCCTGCGGCGCGTCCGCTGTAGACGAAGGAGACGGCGGCCCGGGAGACCTTCGCCAGTTCGGCCACGTCGCGGGCGGTGGGGCGCTTCACGTGGCGGGTCTCCTCGGGGAGTGGGCTGCGGGCGGTACGGCGGCGGGGACTGCGCCCAGTATCCCCGGCCGGGGCCCGGCACCCCGGCAGGACCCCTCGAAGCGTGCCCGCAGCCCGCCCGGCACTTGACCTTTCACGTGATAGGTCTACAGTCCTGTGTCACGGTGAGCCGCCGTCACAAGTCTCGGATTTCCGCACATATCAGGTGTGCGGGCGCGCTCCGCGCTGTCCTCGGGCAGCCTGCCGGGAGCCGGGACCGGACCACAGACCGGAAACCAGAGGTGCACGCGATGCGCGCAGGGCAAGGACCGACCCGCAGAGCACTGTTCACAGCCGGAGCGACGGGCGCGGCGATGGCCGCCCTGCCCTCCCCCGCCCGCGCGGCCGGGGCCCCGCGCACCGCACCGGCCGCCACCGGGCGCCCCCGCGCGGCCAGTTACCGCGCCGAGTACCACTTCACCGCCCCCGACCAGTGGAAGAACGACCCGCAGCGCCCGCTGTGGATCGACGGCGAGTACCACTACTACTACCTCTACAACCCGGACTACATCGCGGGCGGCACCCGGGCCGGCACGGTCTGGCGGCTGGCCACCAGCACCGACCTGGTGACCTTCCGCGACCGCGGCACGGCGATCCCCAAGGACACCACTCCGGCGGGCGACGTCTGGTCGGGCTGCGCGGTGCTGGACACGGAGAACACCGCGGGCTTCGGCCGGGGCGCGGTCGTGGTGCTGGCGACCCAGGAGCCGGTCGAGGGCGCCGACTCGCAGGCCCAGTACCTCTGGTACTCCACCGACCGGGGCCGCACCTTCCGCCCGTACGGGGACGGCGCGACGCCCGTGCTGCCCAACCCCGGCGTCAAGGACTTCCGGGACCCGAAGATCGTCCGGGACGAGGCGCGGGGCCGCTGGGTGATGGTGCTCGCCGAGGGCACGAAGGTCGGCTTCTACCTCTCCCACGACCTCAGGAAGTGGACGTACGCGAGCGGCTTCGTACGGGAGGGCCTGGGCGTGCTGGAGTGCCCCGACCTCTTCCGGCTGGAGGGGCCGGACGGCACCGCCGTCTGGGTGCTGGGCGTCAGCGCCAACGGCAAGCCCCGCGGCCTGCCGAACACCTACGCCTACTGGACCGGCGCCTTCGACGGCACCGCCTTCACGGCGGACGCGCACGAACCGCAGTGGCTGGACCACGGCTTCGACTGGTACGGCGCGGTCACCTTCGACAGGCACCGCCCGGACGGCTCCCCCGACCCGAAGGTCCGGTACGCCCTGGCGTGGATGAACAACTGGGACTACCCCGACAACACCCCCACCCTGGACACGGACGGCTTCAACGGCACCGACTCGATCGTCCGCGAGATCACCCTGCGGCAGGACGCGGCCGGCGTCCGCTACCTGGCCTCCGCCCCGGTGTCCGCACTGGCCTCGCACGCCTCGCGGACGGTGGACCACGGTGATCTGCGGGTGGACGGCACCCTGCCGCTGCCCGCCACCACCACCGCCTACGAACTCACCACCGAGATCACCTGGTCGGGCCCGCTGACCGGCGCCGGGGTCCAGCTCCGCCGCTCCGGCGACGGCACCCGGCACATCGACGCGGGCGTCTACGAGCGGACCGCCTTCGTGAACCGCCGCAACTGCGCCAACCCCGACACCTCGGGCAAGCACCAGGAGAGCAGGTCCCCCTTCGACCCGGCCGGGCGCAGGGTCCGGATGCGTGTGCTGGTGGACCGTACGACGGTCGAGGTGTTCTTCGACGACGGCCGCCACTCCCACGCGATGGAGGCGTTCCCCTACCTCGTGGACACGGGCCTGTCCCTTTTCACGATCGGCGGACCGGCGGAGTTCCGGGGGACGGTGGTCCGGGAGTTCGGCCGGGCCTGAGGCGGCCCCCGGTCACCGGGCCGCGGACGGCCCCCGGCCGGTGGACCCGGGACGGCCCCCGGCCGGCGGCCTCGGGGCGGCCCCCCGGTCAGCCGGCCGGGGTCACCCGCTTCTCGCCCCTGGGCAGCCACACCAGCGCCAGCAGTACGCCGGCCAGGATGACGCCCGCGCCGATCCGGAAGGACAGGGCGTAGCCCGCCGTCAGGGACTCGGGGTCGGTGGCGCCGTCGGTGCGGGCGGCGGCGAAGGTGGACAGGACCGCCAGGCCGAGGGCGCCGCCCATGGTGCGGGAGGTGTTGACGAGGCCGGAGACCAGGCCGGCGTCGCCGGGGGCCGCGCCCGAGGTGGCGAGGGCGGCGAGCGGTGTGGTGGAGAGGCCCGCGCCGAGCATCATCAGCAGGCCGGGGAGCAGGATCGCCGTGACGTACGTGCCGTCGGCGGTCATCGTCGACTGCCAGGCGAAGCCCGTCGCGGCGATCAGGCTGCCGAGGACGACCAGGTTGCGGGGGCCGATGACCGCCATCAGCCGGGGGGCCAGCTTGGAGCCCGTGACGATGGCCAGCGAACTGGGAACCAGGGCCAGGCCCGCGCCGAGCGGGGTGTAGCCGAGCACGTTCTGCGCGTACAGGGTCATGAAGAACCACATGCAGAACATCGCCGAGCCGTTGATGAACATCGCCGCGTTCGCCGCCGACACCGAGCGCACCCTGAACAGCTTCAGCGGCATCAGCGGGGCGCGGGTGCGGGACTCCACGAGGAGGAACAGGAGCAGCAGGACGACGCCGCCGCCGAGCGGGACCAGGGTGCTGGTGGCCGTCCAGCCCGCGGCCTCGGTCTGCACGATGCCGTACGCGAGGGTGGCGAGGCCCGCGGTGGCCAGGACCGCGCCGGGCAGGTCGAGGCGGCGGCCCTCGCGGGCGTGGCTCTCGGTGAGGCAGAAGAAGGCGCCGAGGAGGACCAGGGCGCCGACCGGCACGTTGATCAGGAGGGTCCAGCGCCAGGAGAGGCTCTCGGTGAGCACGCCGCCGACGAAGCCGCCCGCCGCGCCGCCGCCCGCGCCCACCGCCGACCAGGTGCCGATCGCGCGGGCACGGGCCGGGCCCTCGGGGACGGCCGAGGTGAGGAGGGTGAGGGTGGCGGGGGCCAGGATCGCCGCGCCCAGGCCCTGGACCGCGCGGGCCGAGATGAGCTGCCAGCCCTCCTGGGCGAGGCCGCCCGCGAGGGAGGCGGCGGTGAAGACGGCGAGGCCCACCAGGAAGGCGCGCTTGCGGCCGTAGATGTCGGCCGCCCGCCCGCCGAGCAGCATGAATCCGGCGAAGGCGATCGAGTAGGCGTTGAGCACCCACTGCAGGCCGGTGCCGCTGAGGCCCAGGTCGGCGCGCATGGAGGGCAGGGCCACGTTGACCACGGACACGTCGAGCACGACGAGGAACTGTCCGGCGCAGGCGGCGAGCACCACCGCCCAGGTGTGCGCGGGGCGGCGGGTGCCCGCCGGGGGTATCTCGCTGTCGGGTGCGGCGTCGGTGGGGGCGTGGTGGACCATGCCCGTCATGGTCTCAGGTGCCGGGTGGTCCGTACATCCGTGTTTCGGCGCACGGACCGCCCGCCCCCGGTCCCGGGGCGGCGGGAGCGGGTCAGTCCTTGCGGAGGAGGGTGACGACGGCCGCTCCGCCGAGTCCGATGTTGTGGGCGAGCCCCACACGTGCGCCGGTCACCTGCCGGGCGCCCGCCTCGCCGCGGAGTTGCCAGGTCAGCTCGGCGGTCTGGGCGATTCCGGTGGCGCCCAGCGGGTGGCCCTTGGAGATCAGTCCGCCGGACGGGTTGACCACCCAGCGCCCCCCGTACGTCGTCGCGCCGGACTCGATCAGCTTGCCGGAGCCGCCTTCGGGGCACATGCCCAGCGCTTCGTAGGTCAGCAGTTCGTTGATGGAGAAGCAGTCGTGGAGTTCGATCACGTCGATGTCCTCGATGCCGAGGCCGGACGCCTCGTACACCTGGCGGGCCGCCTCGCGCGACATGGGCCGGCCGACGACGTCGATGCAGGAGCCGGAGGCGAAGGACTCCTCGGTGTCGGTGGTCATGGCCTGGGCGGCGATCTCGACGGCCCGCTCGTGCAGGCCGTGCTCGACGACGAAGCGCTCGGAGACGACGACGGCCGCGGCGGCCCCGTCGGAGGTGGGCGAGCACTGGAGCTTGGTCAGCGGGCGGTGGACGGTCCTGGCCGCGAGGATCTCCTCGACCGTGTACGGGTCCTGGAACTGGGCGTACGGGTTGTTCACCGAGTGCTGGTGGTTCTTCGCGCCGACCGCGGCGAGCTGCGCCTCGGTGGTGCCGTGGCGCTCCATGTGCTCGCGGGCGGCGTTGCCGAAGATCTGGGCGGTGGGCGGGGTCATCTCGAAGCCGTGCCGGGCGGCCATGACGCCGTAGTGGCGTGCGACGGGCGAGGTCTGGAAGTCGCCCCCGTCCGTTCCGCCTCCGAGCGCACCCCGCTTCATCTTCTCGAAGCCGAGGGCGAGCACGCAGTCGGCCAGGCCGCCCTCGACGAACTGCCGGGCCATCATCAGTGCGGTGGAGCCGGTGGCGCAGTTGTTGTTGACGTTGTAGACGGGGACGCCGGTGAGCCCCAGTCCGTAGGCGGCGCGCTGGCCCGCGGTGGAGCCCTGGAAGCAGTACCCGACGGGGACCTGCTGGACCTGCCGGTACGCCACCCCGGCGTCGGCGAGGGCCGCTTCCCCGGCCTCCTTGGCCATGTCCCAGTACTGCCAGTCCCGCGATTCGGGCTTCTCGAACTTCGTCATGCCGACCCCGACGACGTACGCCTTCATTCTCGTCACTCCCCTTGGTGGTCGCGCGGCAGGCCGAGGATGCGCTCGGCGACGACATTGAGCTGGACCTGGGTGGTGCCGCCCGCGATGGTCAGGCAGCGGGACATCAGGAAGCCGTGCACGGCCCGCTCCCCCGGGCCCTCCCGCAACGCCCCTTCGGGGCCCAGGAGTTCGAGCGCGAGTTCGGCGATCCGCTGCTGGTGCGGGGTCTGGACGAGCTTGCGCACGCTCGCCCCGGCGCCCGCCTCCAGGCCGTCCACCTGCTGGAGGGTGGTGCGCAGGCCGATGCAGGCCAGTGCGTGCGCCTCGGCGGCGAGGGCTCCGACGCGGGCCCGGGTGGCGCCGTCGAGGTCGGCGGCGCGGGTGATGAGCGCCTCCAGGCCGGTGTCGAAGGCGACCTGGTCGGCCATGTGGACGCGTTCGTTGCCGAGGGTGTTGCGGGCCACCTTCCAGCCGCCCGTCTCCTCCCCCACCAGGGCGTCCGCGGGCAGCAGCACGTCGTCGAAGTACACCTCGTTGAAGAGGGAGTCCCCGGTGATCTCCTTGAGCGGGCGGATGTCGATGCCCGGGGTGTTCTTCATGTCGACGACGAAGTAGCCGAGCCCCTGGTGCTTGGTGGGGGCGTCGGGGTCGGTGCGGGCGAGCAGGATGCCGTGGTCGGCCCACTGCGCGGCGGACGTCCACACCTTCTGGCCGTTGATCCGCCAGCGGCCGTCGGGGGTGCGTTCGGCGCGGGTGCGCAGGGCGGCGAGGTCGGACCCGGCCTCCGGCTCCGAGAAGAGCTGACACCACATCAGCTCGCCGCTCAGGGTGGCCGGTACGTACCTCTCCTGCTGCTCGGGGGTGCCGTGGGCGACGAGGGAGGGCACGACCCAGGTGGAGATGCCGAGCCCGCTGAGGGCGACCCCGGCGTCCTTCAGCTCCCGCTGCACGGCGAGCTGTTGCACGGGGTCGGCGCCGAGCCCCCAGGGGGCGGGCAGGTGCGGGGCGGCGTACCCGGTGGGGGCGAGGGCCCGCCGGGCCGCGCCGGGGTCGAGCCCGACCGCGGTTTCGATCACCGCCCTGGCCTGCGCCCGGTGGCCTTCGGCCGCTTCGGGGAGTTTTGTGCGCAGCTCGCGCCTGGCCCCGGCGGCGGCCAGCCGCACGGCCCGCAGCCGGTGCCCGTCGCCCGTCCCGAGCAGTTGCCGGGCGACCAGTGCCCGCCGCAGGTAGAGGTGGGCGTCGTGCTCCCAGGTGAACCCGATGCCGCCCAGGATCTGGATGCAGTCCTTGGCGCAGGAGAAGGCGGCGTCGAGGGCGGTCGCGGCGGCCAGGGCCGCGGTGAGTCCGCGCACGTCGGGGGCCTCGTCCACCGCGTTCGCGGCGTCCCACACCAGGGCCCGCGCCTGCTCGACCCGTACCAGCATGTCGGCGCACAGGTGCTTGACCGCCTGGAACTGGCCGATGGGCCGCCCGAACTGTTCCCTGACCTTGGCGTGCGCGGTGGCGGTGTCGAGCGCCCAGCCGGCCGTCCCGCACGCGTCGGCCGCGTACAGGACGGCGGCGAGGTCGGTGACCAGGGCGGTGGTGAGGGTGAGCGCCCGGCCGGCCGGGACGAGGGTGCTGCGGGCGGTGACCTCGGCGGTGGGGCGGGTGGGGTCGGCCGAGGCGTGCGTACGGATCTCCAGGTCGCCCGCGTCCACGGCCAGCCACACGGTGCCGTGGGCGGCTTCGGCCGCGAGCAGGACGAGGTCGGCGCCGGGCGAGGCCCCGAGGACGGGGGGCGCGGTGCCGTCGAGGAGGTAGCCGTCGCCGGCCAGGACGGCGGTGAGGGTGCCGGGCCCGGTGGCGACCGAGGCGACCGGCCGGTCCGCGGCCAGCGCGGGACGTCCGCCGCGCACCAGCAGATCGGCGGCCAGCACGCTCGGCAGGAACGGCCCGGGAAGCGCGGCCCGCCCGGTCTCCTCCAGGATCACGGCGAGGTCGAGCAGCGTCCCGCCGCCCTCGGGCAGGTGCACGTCCAGCAGCCCCATGCCGGCGGCCCCCTCCCAGTACGGGGGCCGCCCTCCTCCCCCGTCCTCGCCGCCCTGCCCGTCGAGGATCTTCCGTACGTCCTGCGGCGACGCCACCCGTCCGACCCAGCCGCGCACTGCTTCGGCCAACTCGCGGTGCTCGCGCGTGATTCCGATGCCCATGGTCGGGCAGAGTAGAACACGTTCCATTCTGACGGAAGGTCAGATGCCGGACCGGTCCGGCACGGGTGCCACCCGCCCGCCCCCCGGCCGCCGCCATGCGGCAGCATGACCCCAGCTCAGCCCCCTCACCCCAGGAGCCACGCCATGACCACCCGCCCCGCGCCCAAGCCCGACACCCTCGCCGCGTTCGAGGCCGCCAAGGGGTTCATGCCGGTCGGTGAGGGGCTCGCGCTGTACGCGGCCGCCGCCGGGGCGGCGCGCGAGCTGACGCTGCCGCTCCTGGAGGTGGGGACGTACTGCGGCCGGTCGACGCTGCTGCTCGCCGACGCCGCCCGCGAGGCCGGTGTGACGGCCGTGACCGTGGACCACCACCGGGGCAGCGAGGAGCAGCAGCCGGGGTGGGAGTACCACGACACGACCGTCGTGGACCCGGAACTGGGCGTCATGGACACGCTCCCGGCCTTCCGCCGCACCCTCCACCGGGCCGGGCTCGAAGACCACGTCGTCGCGCTCGTCGGCCGCTCCCCGCAGGCCGCCCGCCTCTGGGGCGCCCCTCTCTCCCTCGTCTTCATCGACGGCGGGCACACCGACGAGCACGCCACCAACGACTACGAGGGCTGGGCCCCGCACGTCGCCGAGGGCGGTCTGCTGGTGATCCACGACGTGTTCCCCGACCCGGCCGACGGCGGCCAGGCCCCGTACCGCGTGTACCTGCGTGCTCTCGCGTCCGGCGCGTTCACCGAGGTCTCGGTGACCGACTCGCTGCGCGTCCTGCGGCGTACCGGCTCGGGGATCTGAGCGGCCCGCATAGCATCGCCCTGTGTCGTACGACGGTCAGTACCCCCACGTGTCCCCGCCCGAGCCGACCCCGCGCCGAGGTCGCGGCAACGCCCTGATCGTGGCCGCCGCCCTGGCGCCCACCGCCCTGGCGGGCTGGCTCGTCTGGCAGGCGATGAGCGGGCCGGGCGACGAGCCCTCGCCGCAGGTGCTGGCGCCGCCCAGCCAGTCCGCGTCCGCACCCGCCGCCACCCGGCCCCCCACCCGGAGTCCCGAACCCGGCGCCGCCGGCAACAGTGCCGCCCCGACCAGGAGCGCCGCACCGCCCCAGGCCTCCTCCGGCGCCTCTGCGCAGGGTCCCGCGCCCGGCGGTCCGCTCGCCGGCCGGACCGTCGTCGTCGACCCCGGCCACAACCCCGGTAATTTCCGGCACACCCGGGAAATCAATCGCCAGGTGAATATCGGAACCAACCGCAAGGAATGCGACACCACTGGGACGGCGAGCAATGCGGGATACACCGAGGCGGAATTCACACTCGATGTGTCGCGCCGCCTGAAAGCAATTCTCGAAAAGCAGGGCGCAACCGTCCAATTCACCCAGAACGGCGACCGCGCCTTCGGCCCGTGCATCGACGAGCGCGCCCGTATCGGAAACGAGGCGAAGGCCGACGCGGTGATCTCCGTACACGCCGACGGTTCGGCCGCCGGCCACCGCGGGTTCCACGTCATCCTGCCCGCACGGGTGAACTCCGGAGCGGCGGACACCTCTTCGATCGTCGGCCCCTCACGCGATCTCGGCGAGCGCATCGTGGGCAACTTCGTGCGAGTGACCGGTGACGCACCCGCCAACTACCTGGGCGAGAAGACCGGATTGGTGGTCCGCGACGACCTCGGCGGGCTCAATCTCTCGACCGTTCCCAAGGTGTTCATCGAGTGCGGCAACATGCGTGACGCGCAGGACATCGCCCTGTTGTCGAGTGCTTCCTGGCGGCAGAAGGCGGCCCAGGGGATGGCCGACGGCATCAGCGGCTTCCTCCAGGGGTAGGGCTGCTCCGCGTCCGGCGGTCGCGGGCGGGCCAACATCACGGTCCGGAACCACGCCCGGTTACCGTCCGGCAACCATGGGGCCCACCCCGGGGACCGGACGATACATTCATCCGTACGATGGGGAGCCGCCCCCGAGCTTCGCACCAGTAGTTCGCGAGAACCGCGCACACCGGCGCAGCGACAGCCGCCCCGAAGAGACGACTGATAAAGGATTTTACGTGAACATCCGCTCCCTCACACGAGGTGATGGCGTGGTGATCGGAGCAGCGGTGGTGCTGTTCATCGCCTCGTTCCTCAGCCTGAACGCAGCTCCTGACTGCTCTGGCATCGACTCTCGTTACTGCCCCCGCGTTTCCGTCAATGCCTGGGACACCCTCGGGCTTCTGATGAGCATGTATCTCGCGGGCGTCATCGCCGCGACGCTCATCGTCGTGGCGCGCGGCCTGCCGGCTCCGCGCAAGGTGGCGGGCATCGAGCTCGGGCAGTTCGGCGTCGCCCTCGCGGTCTTCGCGGCCTGGACCGCGTTCTGGACGATCATCGACGCGGGCAGCTCGGGTGCCGGCATGATCCTCGGCCTGATCGCCGCCCTGGCCCTGGCCGCCGGCGCGGTCGCCTCTCCGCTGGTCCCGGCCCTCAGGGCGCCGCTCATGGGCGCCCCGAAGCCGGCCAACCCGTACGGCGCCCAGCAGGGCCAGCCGGGTGCCGGTTACGGCTACCCGGGCGGTCCGCAGCAGTCCTTCGGCGGCCAGCAGCCCGCCCCCGGCGGCTACGGCTACCCGGGCGGCGCCACCCAGGACCCGCAGGCCGCCGCGCAGGCCCCGGCCGCCGGTCAGCCGGACCAGGGCGCCCAGCCGGCCCAGGCCGACGCCTCCGGCTTCGCCCCGTTCTGGTTCGCGGTTCCGGTGGCCCGTCCGCTGTACCCGGAGGACGGTGCGCCCACGCCGATCGCCGAACTGGCGCCCGGCACCTGGTACCTGGCGGTGGACCAGCGCGGCAACGGCCTGGTCGCCCAGACCCAGGACGGCCGTCGCGGTCTGCTGCAGGACACCACGGGGATCCAGCGCGGCTGACGCGCCCCTCCCCCGCGCTCGGCACGGCGGCCCTCGTCCCCCTCGGGGAGGCGGGGGCCGCCGTCGTGTCCGGCCCCGTGCTCTTGTCCGGTGCGCCCCGGCGCCGTACAGTCCCTGACGCTCCATCAGAAATGGGCGTCGCGGGCGCCCGCGCGGCAGGGACGGCAAGTACGGCAGGTGCGGCCGGCACCGCCGGTACGGCAACAGGAGGCCCCGGTATGCGACTTGGACTCGCGCTCGGCTACTGGGGACGCGGCCCCGACCCCGGCCACCTCGCCCTCGTACAGGAGGCGGAGCGGCTCGGCTACGACTCGGTGTGGACGTCCGAGGCCTGGGGCTCCGACGCGTTCACCCCGCTGACCTGGTTCGCCGCCCGCACCAGCCGGATCCGGCTCGGCACCGCGATCGTGCAGATGGCGGCCCGCACACCGACCGCGACCGCCATGCACGCGCTGACCCTGGACCACCTGTCCGGCGGCCGGATGATGCTGGGCCTGGGCCTGTCGGGGCCACAGGTGGTGGAGGGCTGGTACGGGCGGCCGTTCCCGCGCAGCCCGCTGACCGCGACCCGGGAGTACGTGGACGTGGTGCGCCAGGTGCTGCGCCGCGAGGGCCCGGTGGAACTGGACGGACGCTTCCACCAGCACCCGTACCGGGGCGCGGACGCCACCGGCATCGGCAAGCCGCTGAAGCCGATCGTCCATCCGCTGCGGGCCGACCTGCCCGTCCTGCTCGGCGCCGAGGGACCCAAGAACATCGCCCAGACCACCCGCATCGCGGACGGCTGGCTGCCGCTCTACTGGTCGCCGACGCGGCCGGACGCCTACCGGCTCGGCGACGTCCCGCGGGGCTTCATGGTGGCGCCGATGGCCCGCGCGCACGTCTGCGACGACGTGGCCGAGGGACTGCTGCCGGTCAAGGCGATGCTCGGCTTCTACATCGGCGGCATGGGGCACGCGGCGAAGAACTTCCACGCGGACCTGATGGCGCGGATGGGGTACGAGGAGCAGGCCCGCCGGATCCAGGAGCTGTTCCTCGCCGGGCGCAAGGAGGAGGCGGTGCTGGCCGTGCCGGACGCCTTCGCGGACGAGATCTCCCTGGTGGGGCCGCGCGGGCGGATCGCGGAGCGGCTGGAGCTGTGGCGCAAGGGCCCGGTGACCGACCTGCTGGTCACCGCACCGGACCCGAACACCTTGCGCGTACTGGCCGAACTCAACTCCTGACCGCTACCGCGTGCCCCGTCTCAAGTAGACCGCAAGGCACTTGACGAAACGTCAGTCAAAGGCGATCTTCCCGAGCCACTGGTCCAGCAGCGCGCGGTCGCCGTGCACCTCCACCTTCCCGGCGTCCGGCGACTGGCGCCGGTAGAAGACCTGGAGCAGGTCGGTCAGCGGTCCGCGCAGCGCGACCGCGGCCTTCTCGTGGCCGCGCCGCCACTCGATCGCCGTACCGGTGAAGTCGATGATCCACTCGGCGTCGAGGGCCGGGTCGGTGTCGGTGGCGTGGAAGTGGACAGTGCGCCCCGCGCCGAAGAGCTCGCGCAGGTCGGGGCGGGACTCCAGGGTCTGCGGCAGCGCGCCGATCCACATCCACTCGTCGATGGCGTCGGCGGCGACCTCGGGGTCCACCTCGTACGGGGTCCCGGCGGCCAGGGCCGCGTCCGCGCGGTGCACCACCGTCTCGTGGGTCATCCGGCGTGCCCAGAACGCGGCGGGCCGCCCCGCCGGCGCCCAGGTCCACACCTGTGCCTCGGGGCCGGCCTCGCGCAGCGCGGCGGCGCACATCTCGGCGCCCTCGGCCAGCCAGGCGTCGAGGGCCGCCGGGTCGTCGGTGCCGGGGCCGTCGCCGTGCGGGACGTCCGCGGGCGGTATCACCTCGGGGGACCGCTTGGAGACGATCTGGTGGACCCAGCGGTGCGCCCAGCCGGTGTGGTGGAGGAGGTCGCGCAGGGTCCACTCGGGACAGGACGGCACCTGCGCCCCGAGGTCGGCACCGGAGACCGCCGCGCGCATGCGGGCGGTCTCCTCGACGATCTGATCGCAGTAACGGGCGTGGTCGAGAAGAGTCATGAGCCGCACCCTAAGCGGGCCGACGCCGCCCGCCAATGGCTTTAATCCGCGGCCGGAGCAGGGCCGTTGAGCTGCGCGTTGTGCTCCGTTGCGGGCTCCGCGGCGGCCTGGCCGGGGACGGTGGCGGGCGACTGGGCCGGGGAGCCGCCCTTGGCGAGTTCGCCCGCCGAGGGAACCTTGTCGGTGACCTGGGCACCCGCTTCCTTGCCCGCGTCCTTGACCCCGCCGATGACCTTCTCGAAGAGCCCGACCTCACCAGCGCCGACGGTGCCCGCGGCCAGCTTGGAGCCCAGGCCCTTGAGCGATTCGATGCCCTGGGAGAGCGGGGCGACGGCCTTGGAGAGGAGTTCGTCGCCCTTGGCGTTGTTCACCGCCGCCTTGAGCCTGTTGTACGTGAAGGCACCCGCGAGGCCCGCCTTGACCATGGCGAACTTCCGGCCGTCCGCGCCGCTCTGGAACTTGCCCGCCCGGAAGGGCTTCACGATCCACTGGTACGCGGCCCCGGCGGCCAGCGAGGCGTTGGCGACGAACCGGGTCTTGGCCAGCCGCTGCTTCTCCACCTCGGTGGTCGGCGAGGCGCTGGAGGTGGCGTCGACCGCGTTGGCCGCGCTGTCCTTGTCCTTGCCGTTGCAGGCCGCGAGCGGCACGAGCAGCGCACACGTCAGCGGCACCGCCACGAGCGCGCGGCGGGCAGGGGTGGCGGTGAGGGAACGGGACACGGCGGGCCTCCAGGGGCCGGAACGGCTGCGGCACTTTCCCGCAGCGTCACCCGCGTGCCGTGCGCCCACCACCAGGGCGGGGCCATCCGGGTTTGCCGCACGTCAACGGGGCAACACGTCTGGCATGTCCACACGAACCCGCACAGGAAATCCCGCGGCCACGCTGATCACGGTCGTCGCGGACATCGCCGCCCTCATCCTCGGCCTGTGGATCGTGTTCTACCTGCTGGACGCCAACCAGCAGAACGCCCTGGTGGGCTTCGTCCACGACGCCGCCCGCTTCCTGGCCGGATGGTCCTACGACCTGTTCACCTTCGACGAGGAGTGGGCGCGGGTGGTGGCCGGTTACGGTCTGCCGGCCGTGGTCTACCTGTTCGTCGGGCACGCGCTGGCGGGCGCGGTACGCCGCCGCTGACGCCACGGGGGCCCGGGGCGCGCCCCGGGCCCCGCGCTCAGCAGCAGTCCGGGTCCAGGCCCAGCGGCAGCCGTTCGCCGCCGAAGACCGCGCAGGTGGCCTCCTCGCCGCCGAGCGCGGCCACCGCGAGCAGCAGGGAGCCCGCCGTCCAGGTGGTGAGCTCCTGCGGCCAGATCGCCCGGTCGTCGAAGACGTAGCCCGTCCAGTACATGCCGCTGCCGTCGTCCGCGCGCAGGTGCTGGACGGACTGGAGGATCTCCAGCGCCCGGTCGGACTCCCCCGTCACCCAGAGCGCCAGGGCGAGTTCGCAGCTCTCGCCGCCGGTCACCCAGGGGTTGGGCAGCACGCAGCGCACCCCCAGGTCCGGTACGACGAAGTCGTCCCAGCCGGACTCGATGCGCTCCTTGGCCGCCGGGCCGGTGAGGGCTCCGGCGAGGATCGGGTAGTACCAGTCCATCGAGTAGCGGGACTTGTCGAGGAACCGCTCGGGGTGCTTCTGGATCGCGTGCCGCAGCGCGCCGACCGCCAGCTCCCAGTCGGGCTGCGGTTCCTCGCGCTGTTCGGCGATGGCGAGCGCGCAGCGCAGCGCCTGGTGGATCGAGGAACTCCCGGTCAGCAGCGCGTCGTTGACGGGAGTGCCGTCGTCCTCGCGCTTCCAGCCGATCTGCCCGCCCGGCTGCTGGAGCGCGAGCACGAACTCGACGGCCGCGTAGACGGCCGGCCACATCCGGTCGATGAACGCCTCGTCGCCGGTGGCCAGGTAGTGGTGCCAGACGCCGACGGCGATGTAGGCGCAGAAGTTGGTCTCGCGGGCGCGGTCGGTGGGGCGGGTGTGGTCGCCGTCGTCGTACGCCGCGTACCAGGAGCCGTCCGGGTTCTGGTGTCCGACCAGCCAGTCGTACGCCCGCGCCGCCGCCTCGTGCTCGCCCGCCGCGTCCAGGGCCATCGCGGCCTCGGTGTGGTCCCACGGGTCGAGGTGGTGGCCGCGGAACCAGGGTATGGCGCCGTCCGCGCGCTGCCCGGCGAGGATGCCCGCGACGGTCTCGGCGGCCTGATCGGCCGTCAGGACCCCGGGCAGCACGAGGTGTTCGGTGTAGCCGGGGCTCGTCACTTGGTGTCCGCCGCGGCCTTGGCGCCCGCGTCCGTCCCGGTGCCCGCGCCGTCGGTGGCCGCTTCGGCGGGGAGGTGCGGCTTGGTGGCGTACGCGACGAAGCTCTTGCCGATCACCGGGTTGAGGGCCTGCTCGGCGACCTTGGTGAGCAGCGGCTTCTTCATGATGTCCCAGACCAGGAGCTTGTGGTACGCCTTGACCGGCAGCGCCTTGTCGTTGTCCACGCCGAACGCGCACTTGAGCCACCAGTACGGCGAGTGCAGGGCGTGCGCGTGGTGGGTGCCGTAGGGCCTCAGCCCCGCCTCCCTCATCCTGCCGAGGAGTTCGTCGGCCTTGTAGATGCGGATGTGCCCGCCCTCGACCTCGTGGTACGCGTCGGAGAGCGCCCAGCAGACCTTCTCGGGGCCGTAGCGCGGCACGGTCACCGCGATCCGGCCGCCGGGCCGCAGCACGCGGACCATCTCGGCGAGCACGCCCTTGTCGTCGGGTATGTGCTCCATGACCTCGGAGATGATCACGACGTCGAAGGAGGCGTCCGGGAAGGGCAGGTTGAGCGCGTCGCCCTCCATGGCGGTGGCGGTCGCGCCCTCGGGGGCCTCGCCCGCCTCCTTCATGGCGGCGAACCACTTGGCGACCTCGCGGATCTCGTCGCCGTTCTGGTCCAGCGCGACCACCTGGGCGCCGCGCCGGTAGCACTCGAAGGCGTGCCGTCCGGCGCCGCAGCCCAGGTCGAGGACGCGGTCGCCCGGGGCGAGCGGGAAGCGGGAAAAGTCCACGGTCAGCACGGGGGCTCAGCTTTCATCCGGCGGTGGGGGTGGTTCGGTCGGGTCGTCGTCGGGGCGGCGGGCGGTGCGTCGGCGGGGCGGCGGCCGGCCTCGGCCCGTGCCCCCGGGCGGCTATGGCTTGAGGGAGCCCCGTCGTACCGCGGCCTGCGCGGCGACGGCCTCGCGGTAGAGCTCGGCGGTGCCGATCGCGGCCTGCTTCCAGGTGAACCTGGCGAGCACCCGGGCCCGGCCGGCCGCACCGAGCCTGCTGCGCAGGTCCGCGTCGCCGAGCAGTCTGCCCAGTTGTCCGGCGAGCGCGTCGGCGTCGCCGGGCGGCACCGCGAGACAGGTCTCCCCGTCGGGGCCGGCGACCTCGGGGATGGCGCCGCCGGTGGTGGCGACGAGCGGGGTGCCGGTGGCCATCGCCTCGGCGGCGGGCAGCGAGAACCCTTCGTACAGCGAGGGCACACAGGCGATCTGCGCACCGCGTACGAGGTCGACCAGTTCCTGGTCGGTGATGCCCTTGACGAACTCGATGGCGCCCTGGAGGCCGTACTGCTCGATGGCGCGGGCGACGGGGCCGTCCTCGGCGCGCTTGCCGACGACGACCAGGTGCGCGTCGGGCCGCTCGGCGCGGAGCTTGGCGAGCGCCTCGACGAGGTGCACCAGTCCCTTGAGGGGGACGTCGGCGCTGGAGGTGGTGACGATCCGGCCCGGCACCTCGGCGACGGACGGGTCCGGCGACCACAGCTGGGTGTCGGCACCGATGTGGACGACGTGGATCCGCTCGCGCCGTACGCCGAGGTGCTCGACGATCTCGGCCTGCGAGGAGCCGGACACGGTGAGCACCGACGGCAGCCGGCGGGCGACCCGCTTCTGCATCCGGGTGAAGCCGTACCAGCGGCGCACCGACAGGTTCTTGAGCCGGGTGTCCGCGGCGTCGAGGTCGAGCTGCCGGTCGACGGTGATGGGGTGGTGAATGGTCGTCACCAGGGGGGCGCCGAGGTCGCCGAGCAGTCCGTAACCGAGGGTCTGGTTGTCGTGCACGACGTCGAACTCGCCGCGCCGGGCGGCCAGGTGGCGCTTGGCGCGCAGCGAGAAGGTCAGCGGCTCGGGGAATCCGCCGGTGCGCATGGTGGCGAACTCGACGGCGTCGATCCAGTCGCGGAACTCCTCGCGCCGCGGGGTGCGGAACGGGTCGGGGCTGCGGTACAGGTCCAGGCTCGGCAGCTCGGTGAGCGCGACGCCCTCGTCGAGCACCGGGTAGGGCTGCGCGCCGAGCACCTCGACGTGGTGCCCGAGTCGGGCGAGTTCCCGGGAGAGGTGGCGGACGTAGACGCCCTGGCCGCCGCAGAACGGGTTCCCCTTGTAGGAGAGGAGCGCGATGCGCAACGGGCGGTCCCCGTCGCCTGCGCCTGCTTCCCCTCGTGCGGCGTCCCCTGTCTGGGGGCCCGCCTGTATGGCCTCAGCGGTCACTCCCGGCCCCCTTCTTGACGCACTCCCGCCGGAGCGTAGCCGCTGGCGCTAATCTAGAACAAGTTCCAGAGTTGATCGAACACGGAGCTTTGAATCTACCGGCAGTAGGCGGCGGCGTAAGGTCCGGATCAGGTGATTCGCGCCACGGCTCACGGGCGGGCGCGACACGCGGGAGACCGCGGCCGACGACGCAGGCAGACGGGCGCGCGCAGCGCACGGGGCGCACAGGGAACACGGGGACACCATGAGAGCGGAAGCCAGGACGGCGGGCGGCGGGGCGAGCGGCCGGGGCAGCGGGCCGGGCCGGAGCGCGGGCGGGGACCGGGAGACGGGTTCCGCACGGGCCGCCGGGAGCGGCCGGGGCCAGGGCTCCGCCCGCGGCAACGGCCTGGGCCCGGCCGCCCCCGCGCTGACCGAGCGCCAGGAGGCCCGCCGCCGCCGCATCCTGCACGCCAGCGCGCAGCTGGCCAGCCGGGGCGGCTTCGACGCGGTCCAGATGCGCGAGGTCGCGGAGGAGGCGGGCGTGGCACTGGGGACCCTCTACCGCTACTTCCCCTCCAAGGTGCACCTGCTGGTCGCCACCATGCAGGACCAGCTGCACCACATGCACACCACGCTGCGCAAGCGGCCCCCGGCGGCCACGTCCTCGTCGGAGCGGGTGGCGGAGACCCTGATGCGGGCGTTCCGCGCGCTGCAGCGCGAGCCGAACCTGGCGGACGCCATGGTCCGTGCCCTGACCTTCGCGGACCGCTCGGTCAGCCCGGAGGTGGACACCGTCTCCCGGCAGACCACCGCGATCATCCTGGACGCCATGGGGCTCTCCGACGCCCAGGACCGGCCCACCCCACAGCAGCTCTCGGCGGTGCGGGTCATCGAGCACACCTGGCACTCGGCCCTGATCACCTGGCTCTCGGGCCGGGCCTCGATCGCCCAGGTGAAGATCGACATCGAGACGGTGTGCAAGCTGATCGACGTGACCTCGGCGCAGGCGGCGGCCCCGGGGCAGGCCCCGTCCGGCGCGCCGGACGGCACGGCGAAGTAGCGGGGCACGGGGCGGGCGGGCCGACTCCTCGACGGCCCGCACCGTCCCGCACCCCGCGGTCCTCGGCCCGCCGCTCACTCCTCCGGCGGGAACACCGGCTCCCCCGTGTCGCGCAGCGCGATGGCGATCGCCTCGACCGGGCAGCCCTCCGCCGCGGCCAGTACGTCCTCGTCGGCGTCGACGTCCGGGTGCACCGGGTGGGACTGCCGGGCGGAGTCCAGGCGGAAGGAGCCGGGGGCGGCGGCGACGCACATGCCGGAGCCGATGCACACGCCCCGGTCCACCTCCACGTGCCAGCGGTCGCCCATCAGGCGTCCTGCCCCGGGGCCTCGTACCCGGCGGGCAGGTGGATCATCTTGTGCTCCAGGTACTCGCCGTACCCCTCGGGGCCGAACTCGCGGCCCAGGCCGGAGTTCTTGTAGCCGCCGAAGGGGCCCATCATGTCGATGCTGAAGGTGTTGACCGAGTAGGTGCCGGTGCGCACCCGGCGGGCCACCTCGACGCCGCGGTCCACGTCGGCCGTCCAGACGCTGCCGCTCAGGCCGTACTCGGAGTCGTTGGCGATACGGACCGCCTCCGCCTCGTCCTCGTACGGCAGCAGGCACATCACCGGACCGAAGATCTCCTCGCGGGCCACCCGCGTCGTGTTGTCGACGCCGCCGAGCAGGGTGGGCTCGACGTACCAGCCGCGTTCCCGGCCGGCCGGGCGTCCGCCGCCGGCCAGGACCTTGGCGCCCTCCTCCTGGCCGATCCGGATGTAGTCGAGGGAGCGCTGCTGCTGGCGCCGGGCGACCAGCGGTCCGACCTCGGTGGCCGGGTCCATCGGGTCGCCGACCTTGAGCGCGCCCGCCGCCGCGGCGAAGGCCTCGGCGAACTCGTCGTAGCGGGAACGGGGGGCCAGGATGCGCGACTGGGCCACGCAGGCCTGTCCGTTCAGCATCCAGGCGAAGGGGGCGATGCCGGCGACGGTCGTCCCCAGGTCGGCGTCGGGGAGGATGACGGCCGCCGACTTGCCGCCGAGTTCCAGGGTGACGCGGCTGAGGTTGCGGGAGGCGACCTCCATCACGCGCTTGCCCGCGGCGACCGATCCGGTGAAGGACACCTTGTCCACACCGGGGTGCGCGACCAGGTACTCGCTGACCTCGCGCTCGGCGGGCAGGATGGAGAGCACGCCCTCGGGAAGCCCCGCCTCGGTGCAGATCTCCGCGAGGAGATAGCCGTCCAGGGGCGTCTCGGGCGAGGTCTTCAGCACGGCCGTGCAGCCGCTGAGCAGGGCGGGTGCCAGCTTGGCCGCGGCGGTGAACTGGGGGACGTTCCAGGGGACCACCGCCGCGACGACCCCGACCGGCTCGCGCCGCACCAGCAGATTGCCCAGGGCGCCGGTGCGGCGGGTCTCCACCGGGAAGTCCTGCGCCACCTTGATCGTCGTGTCCCACACCATCATCGCGGCGAGCGCCTGCATCATCACGCTCGCGGTGTACGGGGTGCCGTTCTGCGCGCTGATGACGCGGGCGATCTCCTCGTGGCGCACCGCGATGGCGTCCTTGATGCGGGTGACGACCTCGATCCGCTCCGCCAGTGTCATCCGGGGCCAGGGCCCCTCGTCGAAGGCCCTGCGGGCCGCCGCCACCGCCCGGTCCACGTCCGCCTCGGCGGCGTGCGGGACCCGGCCGATGACCTGTTCGGTGTGCGGGGAGACCACTTCGATGACGTCGGAACCGGACGGCTCGACCAACTTGCCTGCGATGAAGAGCTGTTGGTGTTCGACGAGTTCGGTCATGGCTGTCGCCTCCCGCGAGTCCGGCCCGGTGCACTACTGCTGACGCTCCATCAGTTACCGCTCCCCCCGAACTGATACCAGTTCTAGTTCGTACGGGGAAGGGGTGCGACGCGCCCGGCCGCGAGCAGCGGGGCGAGGGCGAGCAGCATGCACAGGCCGCCCACCGGGAGGAGGTCGAGGCTGACGGCCATGCAGACCGTGCCCGCCACCAGGGCGGTCACCATGAGGATCCGGGTGCGGACGGAGGCGGCGGTCAGGGCCGCCAGGACGACCAGGCCGACGAAGAAGAGCTGCGGGACCACCCCGTAGACGACCGGCTCGACCCCGGGGACCGCCTTGACCTGCCGGAAGATCTCGCGCATCGCGGGCCGGTCCTCGGCGATCAGCCCGGACACCAGGTCGATCGCCGCCTGCACGGCGGTGGCGAGCAGCCCGGCACCCGTCACCAGCAGGGCCGCCGAGGCCGCCGGGCGCCGCGACGCGGGCGCCGAACGGTACAGCTGGCGCAGGACCGGAACGAACAGGAGCACCCCGACGAGCATCGCGAGATGCCCCAGCGTCCAGCCGGTGCCCGGCGTGCCCCGCTCGCTGAGCAGCCGGACGGCGCCGTACACGACCAGCGAAACGGGCGCCGCGACGAGCGCGAACCGGGTGAACCCGGCGGGCCGGACGAGGCCGGAGGGGGTACGGGGGGCGGTGGCGGGGACCGGGGCGGGCCGGTCCTGCGGGGCGGGCCGGCCGTGCGGGGCGGTGGTGCGGGGAGCGGCGGCGTGCGGGGCGGTGGTGCGGGGGGCGGTGGTGCGGGGGGCGGTGGTGTGCGGGGCGGTGGTGCGGGGGGCGGTGGTGTGCTGGGTGTGCGTCGGGTTCGTCATGCGTCGATCTTGTCCGCGTACAGCCATGCGGCCCATCCGGGACAACCACGGGGCACCCCCGACAACGACCCCGAGAATCCTGGGGGTCGACACCCGCACCGTCCCCCACCTCGCACTGGAACCCGTTCTAGTTATAGTGACCGCAAGGCAAGTCCCGCACCACTCGCGACAGTTGGGGGAGCCATGACACAGGTGACCGAGCACGGCGGCGGCGTCTGGAGCATCAAGGTCCCGATCCCGGACAACCCCCTCGGCCACACCCTGGTGCACCTCGTGGACACCGACCGCGGGCCGGTGCTGATCGACACCGGCTGGGACGACCCCGCCTCCTGGGACACCCTGACCGCCGGGCTCGCCGCCCTCGACGTACGCGTCGCCGACGTGCACGGCGTGGTCATCACCCACCACCACCCCGACCACCACGGCCTCTCCGGGCAGGTGCGCGACGTCTCCGGCGCGTGGATCGCCATGCACGCCGCCGACGCCGAGGTGGTCCGCCGCACCCGCGGCGCCGAACCGGACGTCTGGCTCGACTACCTGACCGCCAAGCTGGCCGCCGCCGGGGCCCCCGAGGACCACCTCGGTCCGCTGCGCGCCGCCCGCGGGTCGGGGCGGATGCGCACGCTGCCGGGGCTGCGGGCGGCGCTCCCGGACCGGGAGATCGTGCCCGGGGAACTGCTGCCGCTGGCGGGCCGCGCGCTGCGCGCCGTATGGACCCCGGGCCACACGCCCGGCCATGTGTGCCTGCATCTGGAGGAGGAGCACCCGGCCGGTCTGCCCGGCCACGGGCGGCTCTTCTCCGGTGACCACCTGCTCCCCGGCATCACCCCGCACATCGGCCTGTACGAGGACCCGGACGACGACGCCACCGGCCCCGACCCGGGCGGCCGGCTCCGTTCGAGCGCGGGGGACCCCCTCGGCGACTACATGGCCTCCCTGGAGCGGATCGCCCGGCTGGACGTCGCCGAGGTGCTGCCCGCCCACCAGCACCCCTTCACCACCCCGCGCGAGCGCGTCGAGGAACTCCTCGCCCACCACGAGGAACGCCTCGCCGGGCTGCGCGCCCTGCTGGCCGCGCCCCTCACGCCCTGGCAGCTCGCGGAGCGGATGGAGTGGAACCGGCCCTGGGAACAGATCCCCTACGGCTCGCGCAACATCGCCGTGTCCGAGGCCGAGGCCCATCTGCGCCGACTGGTGAAACTGGGACACGCGGAGGCCGTACCGGGCAGCGATCCGGTGACCTACACGGCGGTGTGACGGCGGGGCGGCGGCGGCGCGACGGCGGGCCCGACCCCGGACAGGTCGGTAGAGTGTGCGAGTCGTCATCATGCCCGTACGGGAGAAGCCGGTGCGAATCCGGCACTGACCCGCAACCGTGATTCCCATCGCGCGCGATCCCTCGCCGCGGTGCGAAGAGTCGGAACGCCCGGCCCGCATGACTGGCACGGCACCGTCGAGGTAGAGGTACACGGGGCCGGTGCCGCGGTGCCTGTCGAAGGGGTCCGTGCCCGGCCGCCCTTCAGGAGAGGCACCACCGACATGACCCTTCGCCGCAGCGCCGCAGCGCTCGCCGCAGCCGCCGTTCTCGGTGCGGTGGCCGCTCCGGCCGCCTCCGCCGCGCCGGCCCCGTCGCCGGTGGCGATCCCCTCGGGGCTGTACGGCAAGAGCGACCCGACGTACGACGGTGTCTTCCGGCAGTCCCTCGCCCTGCTCGCCCAGCAGACCGTCGGAGTGAAGCCGGCCACGAAGGCGGTCGACTGGCTGGTGGCCCAGCAGTGCGACAACGGCGGCTTCCCCGCCTTCCGGGCCGACGCGAGCAGGCCCTGCGACGCGAAGGTGCTGGTCGACACCAACGCGACGGCCGCCGCCGTACAGGCGCTGAAGGCGCTCGGCGGGCAGGACGCCACGGTGAAGAAGGCCGTGGGCTGGCTGAAGTCCGTCCAGAACAAGGACGGCGGCTGGCCCTACTCCCCCGGCACGCCGAGCGACGCCAACTCCACCTCGATCGTGGTGGGCGCCCTGGTCGCGGCCGGTGAGCGGCCCAAGGACGCCATGGGCAAGGACTGGAAGTCGTCGCTCGACGCACTGCTGGCCTTCCAGGCGGACTGCGCGGGCAAGGCGGAGAACCAGGGCGCCTTCGCCTTCCAGCCCGACAAGGCGGGGAAGAAGTTCCCGAACGCCGACGCGACCGCCGCCGTGGTGACCGCGGCGGCCCAGAAGACGATGGTCGTCGCCCCGGCCAAGACCAACGAGGAGCTCAAGCCCGCGGCCGACTGCGAGGCGGGCATGACCTCCCCCGAGGCCGCCGTGGACGGTGGCTCCGACTACCTCGCCCGGCTGCTCGCGAAGAACGGTCAGCACCTGATGTCGGCGATGCCGGGCGCCGAGGACAAGCCCGACTTCGGCAACACCGCGGACGCCACGGTGGCGCTGGCCGCCGCGGGCCACCGGGACGCCGCCGCGAAGCCCGCCCAGTGGCTGGCCCGCAACGGTGCGGCCTGGGCGAAGCAGACCGGTCCCGCCGCCTGGGCCCAGCTGGTCTTCGCCGCGCACGCCACCGGCATGGACCCGCGCTCCTTCGGCGGCACCGACCTCGTCGAGCAGCTCAACGCGACCGGCCCCGCGCCGCAGGCGAAGCAGGCCGCGGAGGACGCCGGGAAGAAGGACGAGGCGAAGAAGGACGACACGGGCGGCTCCTCCGCCACCTGGTGGGTCGTCGGTGTCGCCTTCGTGGCGAGCATGGGCGCGGGCTTCCTGATCAGCGGCCGCAACAAGAAGAACCAGCAGCTGTGAGCCGGACCGCCGCGGCCCGCCGCGCGAAGTGCGCCGCACCGCTGCTCGCCGTGGCGATGGGGCTGGGCGCGCTGCTGCCCGCGGGCGCCGCAGCGGCGGCGGACCAGGGCTCCGGCTACCGCTACTGGTCGTTCTGGGAGCGTGACGGCGGCACCTGGACGTACGCGACCCAGGGAGCCGCCACCACCCGTCCGGCCGACGGCGCGGTCCAGGGATTCCGGTTCGCCGTGAGCCAGGACTCGCAGGACGCCGCCAAGCCGCGCGGGGAAGCGGGCTTCGAAGCGATCTGCGCCAAGACCCCCGCCCAACCGGGCAGCAAGCGCCTCGCCCTCGTGCTGGACTTCGGAACGCCGCAGGACGCCCCGGACGGCGAGACGCCGCCCGCACCGCGCGGCGTGTGCGCCCGGGTGGGCGAGGACGCGACGACCGCCGAAGCGCTGGCGGAGGTGGCCAGGCCGCTGCGCTACAACAACGCGGCGCTGCTCTGTGCCATCGCCGGCTACCCCAGGACCGGGTGCGCCGACCAGGTGAGCGGAACGTCCTCGCAGAACGCCGAGCCGTCCGCGCCCGCTCCCACCGCCGACTCTCCTTCCGCCTCCGCCTCGCAGGACGACGGGGGCACGGGCCCGTCCGCCGGTGTCCTGGTCGGACTCGCCGCCGTGCTGGCGCTGGGCGCCGCCGCCGTGTGGCAGGCCCGCCGCCGTCGGGGATGAGCGGCGCGACGAAGCCGGAGGGCAGCACCCCCTCCGGCCGCCGCGACCCGGCCGGCAGGGGCACCGGCCGACCGGTCCGCGGGCCGGCCGGTCCGCTGCGGGCCCCCGCCGCCAGCCGCAGCAACGCGCTGCACGCCGGGGCCTGGTGGCTGTGGGCACTGGGACTCGCCACGGCCGCCTCCCGCACCACCAATCCGCTGCTGCTCGGGCTGATCGTCGGCGTCGCCGGGTACGTGGTCGCGGCCCGGCGCACGGACGCGCCGTGGGCACGGTCGTACGGCGCCTTCGTCAAGCTGGGCCTGATGGTGCTGGTGATCCGGCTGGTGTTCTCGGTCTTCCTCGGCTCGCCGATCCCGGGACAGCATGTGCTCCTCACCCTGCCGGAAGTACCGCTTCCGGACTGGGCGCAGGGGGTGCGGCTCGGCGGGCGGGTCACCGCGGAACAGCTCGTCTTCGCCCTGTACGACGGCCTCAAGCTCGCCACCCTGCTCATCTGCGTGGGCGCGGCGAACGCGCTGGCCAACCCGGCCCGGCTGCTCAAGTCGCTGCCCGGCGCCCTGTACGAGGCGGGGGTGGCGGTCGTCGTCGCGATGACCTTCGCGCCGAACATGGTCTCCGACGTCGTACGGCTGCGGACCGCCCGGCGGCTGCGCGGCCGGCCCACCGGCGGGGTGAGGGCGCTGCTCCAGATCGGGCTTCCGGTGCTGGAGGGTGCGCTGGAGAGGTCGGTGGCGCTGGCCGCTTCGATGGACGCCCGGGGGTACGGGCGCACCGCGCAGGTCCCGCCCCGGGTGCGGCACCTGACGACGGTGCTCACCCTCGGCGGACTGCTCGGGGTGTGCGCGGGGGCGTACGGGCTGCTCGCCGCGCAGGGTGCCGGGTACGGCCTGCCGGTGCTGCTGATCGGGCTGGCCGCCGCGATGGCCGGGCTGCGGCTCGGCGGGCAGCGCAGCGTGCGCACCCGGTACCGGCCGGACCGGTGGGGGGTGCGGGCCTGGCTGGTCGCCGGGTCGGGGGCGGTCGTGGCCGCGTCGATGATCTGGGCCGCCTCGTACGACCCGCAGGCCCTGCACCCGGGGGTGCTGCCGCTGGTGGCGCCGCAGTTCCCGGTGTGGCCGGCGCTGTCGGTGCTGGTGGGGCTGCTGCCCGCGGTCGTGGCCCCCGTACCGCCCGCCCTGTCCCCGCCGTCCGCCGCCTCCGTACCGCCCGCTGTCAGAGGAAAGCAAAAGTGATCCGGTTCGAGAACGTCTCCGTGCGGTACGAGGGTGCTGCCGCGCCCGCGATCCAGGGCGTCGATCTGACCGTCCCCGAGGGTGAGCTGGTGCTGCTGGTCGGCCCGTCCGGGGTCGGCAAGTCGACCCTGCTGGGCGCGGTGTCGGGGCTGGTGCCGCACTTCACCGGGGGTGTGCTGAGCGGCCGGGTCACCGTCGACGGCCGGGACACCCGCACCCACAAACCGCGCGAACTGGCGGACCTGGTCGGCACCGTGGGCCAGGACCCGCTGTCGCACTTCGTCACCGACACCGTCGAGGACGAACTGGCGTACGGCATGGAGTCGCTCGGCATCGCCCCCGACGTGATGCGGCGCCGCGTCGAGGAGACCCTGGACCTGCTCGGCCTCGCCGATCTGCGCGACCGGCCGATCGCCACCCTCTCCGGCGGCCAGCAGCAGCGCGTGGCCATCGGGTCCGTGCTGACCAGCCACCCGAAGGTCCTCGTGCTGGACGAGCCGACGTCCGCCCTGGACCCGGCCGCCGCCGAGGAGGTCCTGGCGGTGCTGCAACGGCTGGTGCACGATCTGGGCACCACCGTCCTGATGGCCGAGCACCGCCTGGAGCGGGTGGTGCAGTACGCGGATCAAGTCGTCCTCCTTCCGGGTCCGGGGCTCGCCCCTGTTCTGGGGGAGCCCGCCGAGGTGATGGCGGTGTCGCCGGTGCACCCGCCGGTGGTGGGGCTGGGGCGGCTGGCCGGCTGGTCGCCGCTGCCGCTGTCGGTACGGGACGCCCGGCGCAGGGCCGCCCCGCTGCGGGCCGAGCTCGCCGACCGCCGCCCGGCCCCGTTCACCGCGCCGCCCGCCGCCGCACCGGTCGCCGAGACCGAGCACCTGGTGCTGCGCCGCGGCCGCATCGAGGCACTGCGCGAGGTCACCCTGTCGGTGCGCCCCGGCGAGACGGTCGCGCTCATGGGCCGCAACGGGGCCGGGAAGTCGACCCTGCTGAACGCCCTGGTCGGCATCCACCCGGCGACCTCCGGCCGGGTCCTGGTCGGCGGGCGGACCCCGGCGAAGACCTCGCCGCGCGAGATGGTCCGCCGGGTGGGCCTGGTCCCGCAGGAGCCACGCGACCTGCTGTACGCGGACACGGTCGCCGCCGAGTGCGCGGCGGCGGACCACGACGCGGGCGCCGAACCGGGCACCTGCCGCGCGCTGGTGAGCGCGCTGCTGCCGGACGTGCCGGACTCGACGCATCCGCGCGACCTGTCGGAGGGGCAGCGGCTGGCGCTGGCCCTGGCCCTGGTGCTGACCGGGAGGCCGCCGCTGCTCCTGCTGGACGAGCCGACCCGCGGTCTGGACTACGCGGCCAAGGCCCGGCTGATCGGCCTGCTGCGCACGCTGGCCGCGGAGGGACACGCGATCGTGCTGGCCACCCATGACGTGGAGCTGGCCGCCGAGCTGGCGCACCGGGTGGTGATCCTCGCCGACGGCGAGGTCGTCGCGGACGGTCCGACACCGCAGGTGGTGGTCTCCTCCCCGTCCTTCGCCCCTCAGGTGGCGAAGATCCTGGCACCGCAGGAGTGGCTGACGGTGCCGCAGGTGGCGGCGGCACTCGAAGGCCCCCGCACGGGTGACCCTCGCCCCGGAACCGCACGGCCCGGTGACACGCGGCCCGGCGACACGCGCTCCGGTGGAACCCCGTCCGGCGGCACGGCGTGAAGGGCCCGACGCAGGACCCCGGGGGCCCGGCCCGTCCCGTGCGGCTGGGGCCCCGGTCCGTCGCCGCGCTGGTCCTGATCAGTCTCGTCGGGGTGGTCGCCTTCGGGTGGCCGCTGCTCGCGGACTCCGCCGCCGGGCTCGCCCACTCCAAGGACGCCCCCTGGCTGTTCGCCGCGCTGCTGCCGCTGCTGGTCGCGGTGGTGGTGGCGACGATCTCCGACTCGGGTCTGGACGCCAAGGCCGTAGCGATGCTGGGCGTGCTGGCCGCGGTGGGCGCCGCCCTTCGTCCCCTCGGGGCGGGCACGGCCGGCCTGGAGCCGATGTTCTTCCTGATGGTGCTGAGCGGGCGGGTACTGGGGCCCGGCTTCGGTTTCGTCCTCGGGTCGGTCACGATCTTCGCCTCCGCTCTGCTGACCGGTGGGGTGGGGCCCTGGATGCCGTTCCAGATGCTGGCCATGGGCTGGTTCACGATGGGCGCCGGACTGCTGCCCGGCTGGGAGCGGCTGCGCGGCCGGACCGAAGTGGCGATGCTCGCTCTCTACGGGGCCGCCGCCGCCTTCTTCTACGGCACGGTCATGAACCTCCAGGGCTGGACCTATCTCGGTGGGCTCTCCACCGGTGTCTCCTTCGTGCCGGGCGACCCGGTGCACGAGAACCTCGTCCGCTTCCTCGCGTACTGCCTGGCCACCTCGGTCGGCTGGGACCTCGGCCGGGCCGTCCTGACGGTCGTCCTGACGCTGACGGCCGGCCCCGCCCTGCTGAAGGCGCTGCGCCGGGCCACCCGGCGAGCGGCCTTCGAGGCCCCGGTCGCCTTCGAGGACACGGCCCGGCTGTCCGGGAAGCCGACGACGCCGCCACGTCCGTAGCGCTCGGTCCGACAACACCGCCACGTCCGTAGCGCTCCGGCCGACAGCGCCGCCGCGGCCGTAGTGCTCCGCTCGCGCTCCGTGCGGAAGAGGGGTCCCGGGCTGTGAAGCGGCCCATAGGACTTTGGTCCTCCACTAGGCCGGTTCGTAGATCCTCCGCTGCTGCGGGCGGACCGGCCGCACCTGTTCCGACCTGCCGGTTTAACCGTTTTGCCGGTTTCGGGACGTTCGGCCTGCTCCACCGCTCCCACTAGTACGAGGGGTGTTTGCGGGGGCTCCGGCGGACTGCTCTATTGGTGGAGCCGCAGGGCGCCGGACGGCTTCCGCTTTCCGCCGGGGCGCCCCTCCCCCTCGTCCTCCCGGACCTGTGCGGCTCCCCTGTCCCCTGCGTTAGGTTCCCCGTGTCGTTCGCTCTTCCCGGTCGCTTCGCCACCCGCCGCAACACCGTCGCCGTCGGCGCCACCGTCCTGCTGGGCGCGGCGGGTGCCGTGCTCGGCACGACGTCCCCGGCAGCCGCGGCCCCGGCGTCCGCCAAGGACACGGCCCGCCAGATGATGCCGGCCGCCCAGTTCCAGTGCTTCAGCAACATCGTGGCCCACGAGTCGGGCTGGAACCACCACGCCACCAACTCCTCCTCCGGCGCCTACGGCCTGGTCCAGGCGCTGCCCGCGTCGAAGATGTCCTCCGCGGGCGCGGACTGGAAGGAGAACCCCAAGACCCAGATCAAGTGGGGTCTGGACTACATGAACTCCCGCTACGGCAGCCCCTGCGGCGCCTGGAAGTTCTGGCAGAGCAACAACTGGTACTGAGCCGGAGACGGTCGGCGCCGGGCCTCAGCCCAGTGCGTCGAACCACCGGGCTATCTCCGGTGCGGACTTCTTGAAGGCCCCGAAGTGGTCGACCTCCCCCTGGTCGACGACCGGGGCCTTCACTCCGTGCCGGGCCAGGTCGGCGGCGCAGCTGCGGGCGTTGCCGATGGGGACGTCGGTGTCCCCGGCCGAGGTGTAGAGCCGAAGCGGCACCTCGGGCTTCCAGTCGCAGGTGCCGTCGTTGGCCTCGATCACCGCGCGGAGCGTGCCCGTGGGGTGGCGCAGCCGCTCGTAGTAGGCGGGGGTGAGCAGGTCCTTGAGTGTGGCGGGAAGGTTCGCGACCACCTCCTCCTCGGTGTGCCGGGTGTCGAAGAGCCGCTCCACGACGTCGGCGTAGGGCTTGCGGAAGACCTCGGCGGGGTTCTTGTAGAGCGGGTGCAGCTTGTTCTGCGCGGTGAGGAAGTAGGCGGAGTAGAAGAGCCCGCTGACCGGGTTGACCCGGCCGTCGTACAGCGCGGGTATCTCCGTGTCGCCGAGGTCGTACGGTCCGCTGACCGGGGCCGCCGCCCGGAGCCTGAGGTGTGTGCCGCTCCTGCCGCCGGCCAGTTCGCGGGCGACGGCCATCGCGACCTGCCCGCCCTGCGAGAAGCCGGTGGCGTAGACGTCGCCGGTCAGCTTCCTGCCGAGTCGCTCCGCCGCCCGGCCGGAGGCGCGCAGCATGTCGACGGTCGCGGTCACCGAGGACCCGGTGTCCATGTACGGGTGCGGGCCGGATCCCTTGCCGAGGCCGAGGTAGTCGGGGGCCGCGACCGCCCGTCCCGTGCTCGCGTACAGATACGGGGAGAGCCTGCCGAAGTCCTCGCCGACCGAGGGCGCGTAGTCGCGGTGGACCATCGTGCCGTGGGTGTCGGAGACGAGGGACAGCCGCCGGTCGCCGCCCCGCGGCAGGACGAGCAGGCCGCTCGCGGTGGTCGGCGCGCCCTGCGGGGTCACGGTGCGGTAGATCAGCCGGTACGCCGCGACGCCGTGCCGCACCAGGGTCCGGTCGGCCTTGATCCCGGCCTTGGTCACGAACCCGAGCACCGCGTCGCGGTCGAGTGCGGCGACCGGGGTGACGGAGAGCAGCGTGCCCCGTCCGCCGTGCGCGGGCGTGGGTGCGGCGGGTAAGGCGGCGGGGGCCGTTCTCGGAGCGACGGCCGCTGTCGCCGGTGCGGCGGCCAGTGCGACGAGGACGGTGGCGGCGGCCAGTGCGGTGGCCCGCAGGCCGGTGCTCCGGCGCACTGCCGAACACCGCGGGTTGATTACAGTGCGTGTCTGCTTCATGTCTCGACAGTAGGCTCGCGGGCCACCCGCTCACCATGCGGCTGACCGCACTTCTGAGGTGCGGTAAACACCACCCCCGCACCGCCGGCACGGCCCGCCCCCGCACCCCCGCAACCCCGCCGCCGGCCCCGCTCAGAGCCGATCAAAGCCGGTCAGAGCCCCAGAGCCGCCCAGAGCCAGCCAGAGCCTCAGAGCCTCAGAGCCTCAGAGCCTCTGAATGATCGTCCCCGTCGCCAGCGCCCCGCCCGCACACATCGTGATCAGCGCGAACTCCTTGTCCCTGCGCTCCAGTTCGTGCAGCGCCGTGGTGAACAGCCGTGCCCCGGTGGCGCCCACCGGGTGCCCCAGCGCGATGGCCCCTCCGTTCACATTGACCTTCTCCAGGTCCTGCTCGAAGACCTGCCCCCAGCTCAGCACCACCGAGGCGAAGGCCTCGTTGATCTCGACCAGGTCGATGTCCTTGAGCGACATGCCCGCCTTGCCGAGCACCGCGCGCGTCGCGTCGATCGGCCCGTCCAGATGGAAGTGCGGGTCGGAGCCGACCAGTGCCTGGGCGACGATCCGGGCCCGCGGCTTCAGCTTCAGGGCCCGCGCCATCCGCTTCGACGCCCACATCAGGGCGGACGCGCCGTCGGATATCTGCGAGGAGTTGCCCGCGGTGTGCACGGCGGTCGGCATCACCGGCTTCAGCCCGGCCAGGGCCTCCATCGACGTGTCGCGCAGCCCTTCGTCGCGGTCGACGAGCCGCCACATGCCCTGGCCGGCCGCCTGCTCGTCCTCGTTGGTGGGCACCTGCACCGCGAAGGTCTCGCGCTTGAAACGCTCCTCGGCCCACGCGGTCGCGGCCCGCTCCTGCGACAACAGGCCCAGCGAGTCGACCCGTTCACGGGTCAGCCCCCGGTTCCTGGCGATCCGCTCGGCCGCCTCGAACTGGTTGGGCAGATCCACGTTCCACTCGTCCGGGAAGGGCTTGCCGGGCCCGTGCCGGGAGCCGCTGCCGAGCGGCACCCGGCTCATCGCCTCGACGCCGCAGCCGATCCCGATGTCGATGACACCGGCCGCGATCATGTTCGCGACCATGTGGTTCGCCTGCTGGGAGGAGCCGCACTGGCAGTCGACGGTGGTCGCGGCGGTCTCGTACGGGAGGCCCATGGCGAGCCATGCGTTGCGCACCGGGTTCATCGACTGCTCGCCGGCGTGGGTGACCGTACCGCCGACGACCTGCTCGACGCAGTCCGCGGGGATTCCGGTCCGGCCGAGGAGTTCGCGGTACGTCTCACCGAGCAGGTAGGCGGGATGGAGATTGGCGAGCGCCCCGCCCCGCTTGCCGATGGGCGTTCGTACGGCTTCGACGATGACGGGTTCCGCGGCCATGAGCTCGTCCTCTTCTCACCAGACACCGAGTTCCAGATACCGAGTTCTCACCAGAATTAGTACGCGTTCTAGTTCTTGCTCCAGTCTCGTGAAGAACGGCCCGCCAGCGCAAGGGTCTTGCCACTTGTAGAACTCGTTACTACCTTGCGGTCAACTTCTGATGGGCCGTCAGGGAATGCACTAGTGAGCCGTCAGACCCGGCACGACCGAGACGATCTGGAGTTGCCGATGTCCTGTCCCGTCCTCCCCGAGGGTTTCGACTTCACCGACCCCGACGTCCTCCAGGCCGGCGTCCCGCTGCCCGAGTTCGCCGCCATGCGGCAGACCTCCCCGGTGTGGTGGTGCGCGCAGACGCCCGGGATATCGGGCTTCCAGGACGAGGGCTACTGGGTGGTGACCCGGCACGAGGACGTCAAGTACGTCTCGACGCACCCGGAACTCTTCTCCTCCAACACCAACACCGCCGTCATCCGCTTCAACGAGTCCATCAGCCGCGACCAGATCGAGGTCCAGAAGCTGATCATGCTGAACATGGACCCGCCGGAGCACACCCGGGTCCGCCAGATCGTGCAGCGCGGCTTCACCCCGCGCGCCATCCGCTCCCTGGAGGACGCCCTGCGCGACCGGGCCCGCCGGATCGTCGACGCGGCGCTCGCCGAGGCGGAGAAGGGCGACGGCAGCTTCGACTTCGTCAGCAACATCGCCGTGGAACTGCCCCTCCAGGCCATCGCCGAGCTGATCGGCGTACCGCAGGAGGACCGGGCGAAGATCTTCGACTGGTCCAACAAGATGGCGGCGTACGACGACCCGGAGTACGCCATCACCGAGGAGGTCGGCTCCGAGGCGGCCATGGAGATCGTCTCGTACGCGATGAACCTGGCCGCCGCCCGCAAGGAGTGCCCGGCCAAGGACATCGTGTCGCAGCTGGTGGCGGCCGAGGACGAGGGGAACCTCGGCTCGGACGAGTTCGGCTTCTTCGTGATCATCCTGGCGGTGGCGGGCAACGAGACCACTCGCAACGCCATCAGCCACGGCATGCACGCCTTCCTCACCCACCCCGAGCAGTGGGAGCTCTACAAGCGGGAGCGGCCCGCGACGGCCGCCGAGGAGATAGTCCGCTGGGCGACCCCCGTGGTGTCCTTCCAGCGGACCGCGACCCAGGACGTCGAGCTGGGCGGGCAGCGGATCAGGAAGGGCGACCGGGTGGGGCTGTTCTACTCGTCCGCCAACCACGACCCGGAGGTCTTCACCGAGCCGGAGAAGTTCGACATCACCCGCGACCCCAATCCGCACCTGGGCTTCGGCGGCGGCGGCCCGCACTTCTGCCTGGGCAAGTCCCTCGCGGTGCTGGAGATCAACCTGATCTTCAACGCCATCGCGGACGCGCTGCCCGACCTGCGGCTGACCGGTGATCCGCGGCGGCTCCGTTCGGCCTGGCTGAACGGGATCAAGGAATTGCGCGTCAGCAGGGGCTGACCGGGTAGGCGGGCGGAGCGAGTGCGGGGCAGTCGGCCGAGTTCCACCGATTTCGATGAATTTCCAGTAATTCGGTGCGATTTGAATCACATCGAGCCGTCCCGAAATCGGGCACTCGGCAGCCCGTTCGCCCAGGCAGGAGGCGCATTCGGCACTGACGGGTGATCATCCCCGCACTGTGTGCAAAGAGCACCTAAATGTCTATGGTCGGTTCGGGTCGTCCCGTTGTGCGGGGCGGCCCCTGTCTTTGCCCCCGCAGTCGTTCCGGGCAGAGGCTGCCGTCCACACCAGAAAGTGCAGGCGAGACGAACTCGTGCCGACGCCCACACCCGTCGCACCCAGGCCCACGTCGCCGGACGAGGACCGGGGAGGCAGCGCCTCCACCGGCACCCCCGCCGGCCACCGCGCCGCCTCCGGCACCCCCGTCACCGTGACCGACCCGGCCATGGTGAAGCGGGCCGTGAAGGCCGCCGCCCTCGGCAACGCCATGGAGTGGTTCGACTTCGGCGTCTACAGCTACATCGCGGTCACCCTCGGCAAGGTGTTCTTCCCCAGCGGCAACCCGACCGCGCAGCTGCTGTCGACGTTCGGCGCGTTCGCCGCGGCGTTCCTGGTCAGGCCCATCGGCGGAATGGTCTTCGGCCCCCTCGGCGACCGCATCGGCCGTCAGAAGGTCCTCGCCCTCACCATGATCATGATGGCGGCGGGCACCTTCGCCATCGGGCTGATCCCCTCGTTCGCCACGATCGGCATCTGGGCGCCGATCCTGCTGTTCACGGCCCGCCTGGTGCAGGGCTTCTCGACCGGTGGCGAGTACGGCGGCGCCTCGACGTTCATCGCCGAGTACGCCCCGGACAAGAAGCGCGGCTTCCTCGGCAGCTGGCTGGAGTTCGGCACGCTCGCCGGTTACATCGGCGGCGCCGGCCTGGTCACCCTGATGACGGCACTGCTCAGCCCGGACGACCTGGTCTCCTGGGGCTGGCGCATTCCGTTCCTGATCGCGGGCCCGATGGGCATCATCGGCCTCTACCTGCGCCTGCGTCTTGAGGAGACCCCGGCCTTCGCCGCGCTGGAGAAGGAGTCCCGGGACAAGCAGAAGGAACAGAAGAAGGTCTCCGTCAAGGAGATGGTGGTCGGCCAGTGGCGGGCCATGGTCCTGTGCATCGGCCTGGTGCTGGTCTTCAACGTCACCGACTACATGCTGCTGTCGTACATGCCGACCTACCTGACCGAGCAGCTGAAGTACGACGCCACCCACGGCCTGCTCGTCGTGCTGTGCGTGATGGCGCTGATGATGTGCGTCCAGCCGTTCGCGGGCCGCGCCAGCGACCGCTTCGGCCGCCGCCCGGTGATCGCCGCGGGCTGCGCGGGCTTCTTCCTGCTGTCGGCCCCGGCCCTGCTGCTGATCCGCCAGGGCAGCCTGCTCGCGATCGGTCTGGGCATGGCCGCCCTCGGTCTGCTGCTGGTCTGCTTCACCGCGTCGATGCCCTCGACACTGCCGGCGCTGTTCCCGACGAAGGTGCGCTACGGCTCGCTGTCCATCGGCTTCAACATCTCCGTGTCGGTGTTCGGCGGTACGACGCCGCTGGTGGTGACCGCCCTGATCGGGGCGACCGGCAACCTGATGATGCCCGCGTACTACATGATGGGCGCGGCCGTCATCGGCGGTATCGCGGTGTTCTTCATGACCGAGAGCGCCCGCCGCCCGCTGCCGGGCTCGCCGCCGTCGGTGGAGACCGAGGAAGAGGCCCGCGCCCTGCGCCGCGAGCAGAACGCCACCGCGTAGGCCCGGCACGGCACGGTCCCGCGGCTCCGGCCCGCCCTCGTCCCGTCCCGTCCACGTACGAACGACCCCCTCCCCCCGTGTGGTGAGGGGGTCGTACGTACGGGCACGGAGACACGGTGGGTGAACGGGACCCCGGATGCTGCTGCCGTGCGCGTACGTACGGCAGCCCCGGGCGCGCGAACGCCCGCGCCGACACAGCCGCCCTTGTGCGGGCGAACACCCGGACGACTGCGTACCGCCCTCCGCCCGCACTCGGGCCTCCGTTCTACTCGCCCGGCGCCCCCTCCTGCCACGCAATAAAGAGCGGCACCTCACCGGAGGCGTCGAGCACGACGATCCCGAAGGGCCGGTCGAAACGGATCGTCTCGGTACGCCTCGGCGGCGGTGGCGCGCTGCCCGGCGCCATCATGACCGCGCTCACGGCGGCGGCCTCCACTCCCTCCTCGGCGACCTTGAGCACCGCCTCCTGCACCACCCGCGAGACGGCGAGCGGTTCCGGTGACATCCCGGAGAAGTCCGCGAGGTCCGAGGTCGCCCGGTGGATCCCCCAGCCGGGCAGCTCGTCGGTCACTTCGACGGTGGTACGCAGCGACAGCCGCGGCAGCGCGATCTCCACCAGGTCCGTGTCCAGTCGGGTCCGCTCCCCGGCCGGCCCCCACCCGGCGGGCAGTACGCCGTCGGGGCCCGCGCCCTCGGGCCCGAGCAGGAACCGCACCCGGGCGGGCCCCCCGGCCCCCTCCCGAGCCGGAACCCCGGCCCCCTGGCCCGGAGCCTCCGGCAGGGCACCCGCGCCGTGCTCCGCCCGGCAGCGCAGCTCCACCACCCGGACCGCGCCGACCGCCCAGGCGTCCGCGAGCGGCACCCCCTTGTGCATGGTCGGCACCCGGTGGCGTACCCCCGACGCATCGGTGAAGTCCCGGTCGGCGGTCCGCCGCGGAGGGAAGGGGGACTCCCAACGCGCTTTCAGCGCCAGGGCGTTGACGACCGCGAGGAGGATGTCGTCGCCGAGCCGAACCGGCAGCCGCTCGATCGTGCCGTCGGTGGCGTCCCGCACCCAGGCGTCGACGGCGGCCGGATCGAGGTGGCCCACCGCGACGCCCGGCAGCGCCTCCTGGAACTCCCGGTACACCGGCACCCTGCTCCACACGCAGGTGGCCAGGCCGAGAGCGTCGGTCCCGCCCAGGGCGCGGGTCGCCGCAGCCACGGCCTTGGCGGCGTCGTCCCCGGCGACACCGAGCAACGCCCGTATCTCCTCCGCGGTTTCGCCCCTCGCCCCGGACGCGACGACCCCCATCGCGAGCCACAGCCCGGCGGGCGAACGGACGAAGTCACCTCCCGCACCCCCGCCGCGAGGTCCCGCGGGACCGGCTCCCGCCCGGCCCGCGCCCCCGTCCGCACCCGCGTGCGCCGTCCACCGCGCGGCGAACCGCCGGATCTCCTCGGCCCCCTCCATGTCTCTCCCCCTACTTCTCCAGCGCGTCGGCGGTCGCCCGCGCGAAGCCGTCCACGTTGTCCAGCATGATGTTGTGCCCGCAGTCGGAGACCGCCACGACACCCACCCCGGCGGCCACCAGCGCGTCACCGCCCCGGAAGTACGGGTCGCCCTCCGGCACCAGGTACGTGCGCGGGATCCGCAGGTCGCGCAGCAGGTCCCGCATCACGGGTTCGCTCCCCCGGGTCAGTCCCACCGCGCTGCGGTAGAGCGCCTCGGGGCCGCCCGTCTTCATCGTCGACCACCAGGTCTCCCCGACGGTCGCGCGCAGCGAGTCCCAGCCGGTGGCCAGGAACTCGGCCTCGCTGCCGTACCCGGCGATGCCGCCGCTGCCCGGGGCGCCCTTCGCCGGGGTGATCGGGTCGAGGTTGGCGTCCACCAGCACCAGCCGGGACACCAGGTCCGGGTACCGCTCGGCCAGTACCAGCGCCACCGCGCCGCCCATGCTGTGCGCGATCACCTCGGCGCCCCTCACGTCCGCCGCCCGCAGCAGCCCGGCCAGCGCCCCGGCGTGGGACTCCAGGCTGTAGTCGAAGTCCAGCGGCCGGTCGCTGACCCCGAACCCGAGCAGGTCCACCAGCAGGGACCGCCGCCCTGTCAGCAGCGGGTGGGACGCCGCCTCCACGAACATCCCGGACACCCCGCCGAGCCCGTGCACGTACACCCGGCACGGCTCCTCGCCCGGCAGCTCCACCCATCGCATCCGGTCCCCGCCGGACGTCACGACCGCCTCGCGCATGACCCGCCTCTCGTCCCTCTCACGCCAAGACCCGGCTCACGCCAAGATCCGGCTCGCGCCATGATCTCCGGCTCCCCCAAGATCCCTGGACTGCCGACAGTAACGGCCGCCACTGACAACGCCCCTGGAGCCCGCGGCACCCCGCCCGCCCGGAGGCGCACGGAGGGTTGTCGGTGCCGTGCGGCAGGATGGACAGCATGAGCATCGTGAAGATCAACGCACTGAGCGTGCCCGCCGAGCAGCGGGAAGTCCTGGAGAAGCGGTTCTCGTCGCGGGCCGGGTCCGTGGAGAACTCCGACGGCTTCGAGTGGTTCGAGCTGCTGCGCCCCGTCGAGGGCACCGACAAGTACCTCGTCTACACGCGCTGGCGCGACGAGGAGTCCTTCAAGGCGTGGATGGAGGGCCCGATGAAGGCGGCCCACCAGCAGGGCGCGCAGGGTCCGGGCAGCGCGGAGGGCGGCGAGCGTCCCAGGCCCGCCGCCTCCGACTCCACGGTGTGGTCCTTCGAGGTGGTCCAGCAGGCCGCCCCGAAGGCCGGTCAGGACCTCGCGGGCTGACCGGACCGGACCTCGCGGGTCCGGCCCGATCCGCCCGAAGGGCCCTTTCGCCCGCCGTTACGCGGTACCGGGGCCGACCGCGCGCCCCGTACCGGACGGGTCACAGCTGAAGCAGTCGCTCGGTCACCTCGCGGTACTGGCGCAGGGCGATCCGCAGTTCCTCCGTCTCCGCCTGCCGGTCGCTGTCCTCCCAGGCGGCGCGGAGCGAACGGCGCTGTCCGGCAAGGGTGTCGGCCACGTGCCGCACGGCCTCCTCCAGTACGTGGTCGGCCTCCTCGACGGCGCGGCGCGGCTCGTCGACGAACCGGTTGACGGCCTGCTGGAGCCGCAGCCCCAGCTTGTCGCGCTCACCGTGCGGCAGCAGCGCGACGGAGCCGGCCGCCGATTCCGCCCCGGCGGTGTGCGCGGTCCCGGGGCGGGTGGCCCCGGGCTGCGGAGAACCGGCCTGCGGCGGTGCGGCGGGGACGGCCCCCTCGGCCGCCGGGCCGCGTCCGATGCCCCGCTGTTCCTCGGAGAGTTCCGCGTCGGTCCGGCCGTCCGGCACCCCGGCCGCCCGGGGGTCGCTCCCGCGCGGGCCGCTTGCCCGGGGTCCGGGGACGCTCCGCTCCGGGGCGCCCTGCGGCCTGCGCAGCGGTCCGACCTCGTCGGAGGCGCCCGCCCCGCTCACCCCGAAGTCCCTTGCCGTGCGGCTCCGTTCGGCCCGCACCGGGTCGTGCAGCGCGTCCGGCTCGGCGTGCGCGCCGCGCTCCGAAGGGGCGGGGGCCCGGTGCGGCCCGACGTCCCCGGCGCGTCCCTGACTGTCGTATCCGGCCTCGTCGCTCATCTCAGACTCCACTCCCCTTGGCGTGCCGCCCCAGCAGGCGCGGCCGGTGCGAACCGTGCTCGTCCCCGGGTGCGTCCGGGTGCTGCCCGCCCTCGTGGGCGTGCGTCCCACGGGCCCCGGCGCGCTCCTCACGGCCGGTACCGCGATCGGTGACCAGCGCCTCGAACAGGGCCCTGGCCTCGACGAGAGCCTCCCGCATCTGCTCCGTACCGCCCTCGCCCCGCGCCGCGCGCCGTACCCGGCGCAGGCCCTCGACATGGGTGGCGTGGTGCACGGACAGGGCGTCCAGCTGCTCGCCCTCGGTCTGCGGGTAGCCGCGTTCGGCGGCGAGCGCGGCCAGCAGCCGGTCGGCCTCCGCGACCGCCTTCTGCGGAGAGTCCACGAACTGCTCCTGCACGCCCGCCCATTGGGCGACGTACTGCTCGTGGCGCTCCGGCGGCAGCGCGCGCTGCCGGAAGTCGCCGTGCCGCTTCACCCGTTCCGCGAGTTCGCGCTCGGCGGCCCCGGTGTCGCCACCGTGCCGGTCCACCACCCGTTCGTACTCGGGCCCGAACCGGTGCTTCAGGTTCCTGCCGCCCACGCGGCCCCGGCCGGAACCGAGGAAGACGACAGCCGCCGCGACGGCGATCACGACCACCACGACCAGCACAATGATCAGCACTGTGGACATGCTCTGCCTTTCCGTTACTCGGGACCGCTACAGCGACATGTGCGGCCGCTACGGAGAAGTCGGGCCCACAAGGAGCCTCTCGCCCACCGGGTAGCCCGTAATCCGGTGGGCAAACGGTCGTCACATCCGGTACAGAGTCGTCATGACCTGGATCATCGGCATCGAACGGCCCGACACCCCCGACGCGACGACCCTGCGCCGCGACTACTACGACGAGGTGGCCAGCCGCTACTGGAAGCGCCCGGCGACCGAGCGGGAGATCGACGAGGGCCTGACCGACGACGGCACGGAACTGCTGGTCGCACCGACCGGCGCGTTCGTCGTCGGCCGCTTTGCGGGCAAGCCGGCCGCGTGCGCGGGACTGGTCGTGGTGGGCCCCGGACTCGCGGAGCTGACAAGGGTGTTCGTACGCCCGGAGGTACGCGGCACGGGCGGCGGCGGGCTCCTGCTGAAGGCGATCGAGGAGACGGCGCGCGACTACGGCATCCGTCGTATCCGCCTCGACACCCGCAACGATCTGGTGGAGGCGCGCGCCCTGTACGCCCGGCACGGCTACGTCGAGGGCCCGGCGCACAACGCGGACCGGTACGCCGAGCACTGGTTCTCGAAGGACCTGACCGAGGTCGGGAGCGCCGGGTAGACGGGCCGCCGCCCTCCTCGTCCGCACCGCACCCGCCGCGCTGATCCGCGCTGTACCGGTGTGTCCTTCCCCTCTGTGCTGGTGTGTACTTCCCCTGTCCTGGTGTGTCCTTCCCCGAACCGCCCTGCCTGTGGGGGTCTCTCCACCGGTTCTGCATAATCGCTGGCAGTTCAAGGGAGGGGACCCCATGGAAAACGGACACCTATGTCCCGAATGCGGCACAGAACGGGCAGCGCCGGACGGAACCAGACCCGGTCCCGGCGCACCTGCCTGTGACTGCGCCCGCCGCGCGGCGGAAGCGCACCACGCGGACCGCACGGCGGAGATGGCACACGCGGAGGACTTCAATCCGCTGCGCATCCGCCCGTACGTGAACCTGGCACGCCCCGAGGAGGAGGGCCCGGCTCCGGTGCCTCCGGCCTTCGAGGAGCAGGGCCCCGGGAACGCGGCCCCACCGCAGGACGACACCCGCCCCGCGGCGCCGGCCGAGCACCCCGCCGCCCGGACCATGCCCCTGCGGCCGGTCCCCACCGCGGCGGCCCCCTACGGCGCGCGCACCACCGACGACACGTTCGTCGCGGGCCCACCCGGCGGCGGCCCGGCGGGACACGGCGACGCGCCCGCGCCCCGCCGCACCCGTACCGTCCTCCTCGCCGCCGCGGCGGCCGTGGTCGTGGTGGCCGGTGCCGCCTTCGCCACCGGGGCCTTCGACAGCGCACCCGAGGAGCCCCTCGCCCTCCCCGCGACCACCTCGTCCGCCCCCGCCCTGGTCACCGAGTCGGCCCCCGCGAGCAGCAGCCCCTCCCCCACCGCCACCTCGCCCTCGCCGACCGCGACCCGCGCCACCACCCGGCCGACCCCGTCGCGCACCACCCGCTCCGCGACCCCGACCCGGTCGCCGGTCACGACCCCCTCGCCGCGCCCGACCCCCACCGCCACCACCCCGTCGCCCCGGCAGACCACCCCGAAGCCGCCGGCGAACACCCTGCCGCCGGGCTCGCTCGCGCAGGGCTCCAGCGGCCCCGAGGTGATGGAGCTCCAGGACCGGCTGTACCAGGAGTGGATGTACAGCGGCCCGATCAACGGCCGCTACACCTCCCGCGTGACCGACGCGGTCGCCCGGTTCCAGTCGTACATGTCGATCGAGGAGGACCCCGAGGGCGTGTACGGCCCGGCGACGCGCGCCGCACTGGAGGCCAGGACCAGGGAGCCGTAGCCGCCCGGCACCGGCCGCCCGGGGGCCGGGTGGCGCGAACCCCCACTTGTTTTGTATCGTGCAAGAACAAAGTGGTTCCGTCCGCATACCCTGACCGGTGGACGGAACCGCTTGTTTCTTTCCCGCGCCCTCTATCAGCGCCCTGGAGTCCGCATGCCGGCCGCCGCCACCCCCACCACCACCGTCCTGCCCTTCAAGGCACTCCTGCTCGACATGGACGGCACCCTCGTCAACTCCGACGCGGTGGTCGAGCGCTGCTGGCGTGAGTGGGCCCTCGCCCAGGGGCTGGACCCGGACGAGGCCCTCAAGGTGGTGCACGGCCGGCAGGGCTACGCGACCATGGCGGCCCTCCTCCCGGACCGCCCGATGGAGCAGAACCACGCCGACAACCGCGTGATGCTCGCCAAGGAGACCGCCGACACCGACGGCGTCGTCCCGGTGCCCGGCGCGCCCGCGTTCATGGCGGCCATCGCGGACCTGCCGCACGCCCTGGTCACCTCGGCGGACGAGAAGCTGGCGCAGGCCCGGATGACGGCCGCCGCGCTGCCGATGCCGCTGGTACGGGTCACCGCCGAGCTGGTCTCCGCGAGCAAGCCGGACCCGGAGGGCTTCCTGAAGGGCGCCGCCGAGCTGGGCTTCGAAGCCTCCGAATGCATCGTCTTCGAGGACTCGGGCGCGGGCATCGCGGCGGGCCGGGCGGCCGGTATGCGGGTTCTGGGCATCGGCCCGCGCGCGGGCGAGCACGAGCCGACCGCGCTGGTCCGCGACCTGACGCAGGTGCGCGTGGTGACCGCCGAGGACGGCACGCACGCCCTGCACATCACGGCCTGACACCCGCGGCAGCGCCCGTGCGACGAAGAGGGGCGGGCCCCCCGCCCCCCCCCCGGGCCCCCCCCCAAGGTTTTTTTTTATTTTAGTGGCCCCCACGGGGTTTGTTTGTTGGGGTTGCCCAGCGGGGGGTGGGCCGGCGG
>NZ_JBIAMU010000009.1:0-176236 GCF_042874215.1 Streptomyces sp. NPDC004111 | reverse complement strand
ACGCCCCCCCCCCGCCCCCCCCCCCCCCCCCCCCACCCCCCCCCCCCCCCCCCCCCCCCCCCCCCCCCCCCCCGGGGGGCCCCCCCCCCCCCCCGGGCCGCCCCCCCCCCCTCTTCGTTGTTCTTCCTTGTTCGCGCACCCCTGGGTTCTTCTTCGTTCGCGTACCCCTGCGGTCGTGCGTCCGCGGAGGTCCGCGCCCGCCTGCGCGCGAGAGCCCGGCTCAGCCCGCGATGGCCTCGTACAGGCTGAACGCGGCCAGGGCCAGCATCAGACAGGCCGCCACCTTGGTGATCAGCCGCAGCGGAACCCGCTTCATCAGCGCCTGCCCGCCGACGATGCCCAGTCCGGCGACCGCCCACAGCGCGAGCACGGCGCCGATGCCGACCGAGACGGGGTTGTCGTAGCGGGCGGCCAGGGTCGCCGTCATGATCTGCGTGATGTCGCCGAACTCGGCGACCAGGATGAGCATGAAGCCCGCGCCGGAGACCTTCCAGAAGGACTGGTCCTTCGGCGGCTTGATCTCCTCGTCGTCGTCACCCTTCTTGAACAGGAGCACCAGCGCTCCCACCAGGAACAGCACGCCCACCACCGTCTGCACGATCCACTGCGGCAGCAGGGTCAGCACACTGCCCGCCGCGATGGCGATGCAGACGTGGACGAGGAAGGCGGCGGCGACACCCACGAAGACGTAGCTCGCGCGGTAGCGGGTGCCGAGCATCAGGCCGGCGAGGGCCGTCTTGTCGGGGAGTTCGGCCAGGAACACGGTCCCGAAGGTGATGGCCATGATGGTGAAGCTGATCATGGAATGGGGTTTCCTCAATCGGTCGGGCTGTCCGAACCGAGAGACCTGCCTGTTTCCGGGGTCGCTTCGGCACGGCAGCGGCATCGAAAACATCCGAGTACAACTGCGGCCGAAGGTCTCGCTGGCGGACGGAACCCTGTGAGTTCCCACCCGCCTCCGGGCGCCGGCTGAGCGTGCTCAGCAGTATGTCGACGGTCCGGCGAAGAGCTACTCCCCTTCAGTGCTCCGTACAGGGTACGGGACAAACGTACGAGCACACCTCCCGGGCACTCCCGCGCCCCGCCCGTCCCCTCCTCCTCGGCACTCCCGCGCCCCGCCCGTCCCTCAGTCCCGGTGCAGCAGTCCCCGTCCCACCAGTTCCAGCACTCCCGCCACCGCCACCGTCTGCACGGCGAGCAGCGCCACCAGCACGAACAGCTGCACCGCCCCCGCCATCAGCGGCGAGGCCCCGCCCAGCAGCATGCCGACGAACGCGCCCGGCAGGGTGACCAGGCCCACCGTCCGGGTCTGGTCCAGGCCCGGCAGCAGCGCGTCCGAGGCGGCCGGCCTGGCCACCTCCAGCCGCGCGTCCCGGTCGCCCAGGCCCAGCGCGAGGCCCGCCTCCACCTCGCCGCGCCGCACCTCCAGCTCGTCCAGCGCGCGCCGCCCGCCGAGCACGGTCGCGGTGAGCGCCCCGCCGATGAGGATGCCGGTGACGGGCACGAGGGTGATGCCGCGCGGCGGGACGAGCCCGGTGAGCAGCAGGGCGGCGACCACCGGCAGCACTCCGGCACCGATCGGCACCGCCGCCCACCACCAGGTCGCGTTTGCGGTGACGCGGCGGCCCGCGGTGCGTACCGCGACCCCGTACATCAGCAGCAGGAACGCGAGCAGCAGCCAGCCGGAGCGGGCCACCCAGCCGATGGCCAGGGCCACGACGGCGAGCTGGACGGCGGCGCGCACCCCGGCGACCGCGACCCGCCTGCCCTGCCCGCGGGTCGAGTCGGCGGACAGCCGGGCCCAGGCGGCGACGGTGACGGCGAGGGCGAGGAGCACGGCGAGGACGGCGCCCAGGGCGGGGCTGACGGGGAGCAGCACGGGCCCACCCTAGGCAGCGGCCCCGGACAATCCCCTTCCGGTGTCCGGTCGGTGTCGGATCGTCGGATCCGGTGAATGCCTTGATATGACGTGCCCATGTCGCCACGCTGTTACCTGGCGCACGCCTCCCGGAAACCCGGCGTCGCCACGATTGCCGGGCCGCGCGGGAGTTGACGGGACGCGTGGTTCAACTTCCCCCCACATCACGGGAGTTCGCATGTCACGTCATGTCGCCACCCGCTCCGCGAAGTTCTACGCGCGTCGCCTCGCGGTCGCGGGCGGAGCCGCCGCCCTCGCGGTCACCGGCTTCCTGGCCACCAGCCCCACCGCCGCCGCCTCGCCGCCCCCGCCGGTCGACGCCGCCACCGCCCGGACCTACCTCGCCGCACTGAAGGTGCAGGCGGAGGGCAGCTCGGACGGCTACAGCCGGGAGAAGTTCCCGCACTGGATCACCCAGTCCGGCGCCTGCAACACCCGCGAGGTCGTCCTGAAGCGGGACGGCAAGAACGTCGAGCAGGACGGCAGTTGCGCGGCGGTCAAGGGCAGCTGGTACTCCGAGTACGACGGCGCCACCTGGACCGCGGCCTCCGATCTCGACATCGACCACATGGTGCCGCTCGCCGAGGCATGGCGTTCGGGCGCGAAGGACTGGACGACCGCGCAGCGCCAGTCGTTCGCCAACGACCTGACCCGCCCGCAGCTGATCGCCGTCACCGACAACGTGAACCAGGCCAAGAGCGACAAGGACCCGGCGGAGTGGCTGCCGTCGCGGACCGCGTACAAGTGCACGTACGCCCAGATGTGGGTGCATGTGAAGCACTACTGGAAGCTGACCGTCGACCAGGCGGAGAAGACCGCACTGGACGGCGTGCTCAAGAACTGCTGACCGCGGCGAGGGGAACACCTCCGAGGTCAACCGCCGGTTGACGCAAGGAACTTCCCCGTTCTCCTCCGTCGTTCCGTACCGTACGGGCTGGCCCCGCACGGGGGACGACGGAGGAGGACACATGACCGGGCTGCGCCTGGGACCAGTACTGAGGTACGTCGACTGGGAGACCGGCGACGCCGCGACCGTCTGGGTGGAGACGGACCGGCCCTGCACCGCGGAGGTCGTCTGCGAGGGCGGCGGCGGGGGCACCGCGGAGACCTTCCAGATATCGGGCCACCACTACGCGCTGGTCCCGGTGACGGGCCTGCGTCCGGGCACCTCGACGCCGTACGAGGTGCGGCTCGGCGGCAGCCCGGTGTGGCCGCCGGCCGACTCCGCCTTTCCTCCGAGCACCATCGACACCCCGGTGCCGGGCGCGGGCACGGCCCGGATCACCTTCGGTTCGTGCCGGTGGGCGGCGCCCGCGGAGGGCGAGAAGGACCCGGCGGGCCCCGACGCGCTCGACACCCTCTCCGCGCGCATCGCCGGGGACCCGGGCGGCGAGCGGCCGGACGTGATCCTGCTCCTCGGCGACCAGGTCTACGCGGACGAGATATCCAAGGCCACCCGCCGCTGGCTGGCCGCGCGCCGCGATCTGCGCGAACCGCCGGGCGTGGAGGTCGCGGACTACGAGGAGTACACCCGCCTCTACTACGAGTCCTGGCTGGACCCGGAGGTGCGCTGGCTGCTGTCCACGGTGCCCACCTGCATGATCTTCGACGACCACGACGTGATCGACGACTGGAACACCAGCGCCGCCTGGGTCGCCGACATGCGGGCCACCCCGTGGTGGCGCGAGCGCATCCTCAGCGGGCTCATGTCGTACTGGGTCTACCAGCACCTGGGCAACCTCTCCCCCGCCGAGCTGGCGGCCGACGACCTGTACGCGGCGGTGCGCGCCACCCCGGACGGCACGGACGCGCTGCGCGGGTTCGCGGCCCGCGCGGACCTTGACCCGGCGTGCGTGCGCTGGAGCTACCGGCGCGACTTCGGCGGCGTACGGCTGCTGATGGTGGACACCAGGGCGGCGCGGGTGCTGGAGGAGGGCGCGCGGGCGATGCTCGACGAGGACGAGGCACGCTGGCTCGCCGCCCAGGCGCTGGACGACTCCCGCCCGTACGACCACCTGCTGATCGGCACCTCGCTGCCGTGGCTGATGCCGCCGCTGATCCACGACGCCGAGGGGTGGAACGCGGCGCTGGCCTCGGGGGTACGGGGCGGGCGCTGGGCCCGGTTCGCCGAGGACCTGCGCAGACGCTCGGACCTGGAGCACTGGGCGGCCTTCCCGGCCTCCTTCGAGCGGCTCGCCCGGCTGATCGCCGAGGCGGGCAGCGGGCCGGGCGCCCCGGCGACGGTGTGCGTGCTGTCGGGGGACGTCCATCACGCGTACGTCGCCGAGCCCACCCACTGGCCGCAGGACGCGGCGCCGGACACCGCCCGGGTCTTCCAGCTGACCTGTTCGCCGGTGCACAACGGCATCCCGTGGTCGATCAAGCTCGGGTTCCGTTTCGGCTGGAGCGCGACCGGGCGGCGGCTGGGCCGACGGCTGGCGAAGCACGGCCGGCTGGAGCGCCCGGTGCTGCGCTGGCGGCGGACCGGCGGCCCCTGGTTCGGGAATCAGCTGATGACCCTGACGCTGCGCGGGCGGACCGCACAGCTGCGGCTTGAGCAGGCACAACGGGTACGCGGCGGCGCACAGGAGAGCGGCCCGGCACGGCTGACCACGGCGATGACCACAAATCTGACACACGACTGACACAAAGGAGGCAACTGGCGCAAGAGAAGCGCCACTTGGGGGCGATAATCGGCCATGAACGGAATGTTGAACTTGCAAGCACACTGAGGCTTACCTAACCTCCTGGGAATCGCAAGTCCCCTTCGGGCTGCGTCCGCACGACGTCCCCACCGCCCGCGAGGCCTAGAAGGCCGACCGAAGGAGTCCCCCGCTCATGACCGCTCCCTCCACACCCAGCGCTCTCTCCGCACGGCTGACGGAATCCAGGCCGTACGCGCTCGCCCTGTTCCGCTTCGTCACCGGGCTGCTCTTCGCCTGCCACGGCGCCGCCACGCTCTTCGGCGTGCTGGGCGGCGCGGGCGGCACCGGCGCGACCGCACCCGTCGGCTCCTGGCCGGGCTGGTACGCGGCGGTGATCCAGCTGGTCGGCGGGGTGCTGGTCGCGCTCGGCCTGTTCACCAGGACGGCGGCGTTCGTCGCCTCCGGGTCGATGGCGTACGCGTACTTCGTCATGCACCAGCCGGAGGCCCTGTGGCCGATGCAGAACGGCGGCGAGGCCTCGGCGATGTTCTGCTGGGCGTTCCTGCTGCTGATCTTCACCGGTCCGGGCGCCGCTGCCCTGGACGGGCTGCTGGCCGGCCGCCGCACCCAGTCCGACGCACGCCCGGAGGAGCAGCGGGCGACCGCCGCCGCTGCCTGATGCGGCAACTCGACCGACGCGTCGGGGTGTTCGGACCGCTCCCGCTCGGCGGACCGGGCACCCCGGGCGCACCGGCCCGCGTCCACGGCCGCGGAGCCCGCCCCAGGCTCCCGTGACGGCCGTCACGCTCCGCGACGTGATCTCCCCGACATCACCCGCCCCAGGGCCGGAAAGCCTCCCCGCCGGGCGTAGTGTGGAACGCTGTTAAGCCGCCCCTGCCGCTCCCCATGCGACGTCGCGGCGTTGTTCCTGCCCCCGGGGAGTCCGCAGTGCTGGAGAGTCTTGGGTCGCTGACCGGCGGCCCATGGATCTATGCCGTGATCGGCGTCTCGATCGTGCTGGACGTGTTCCTGCCGATACTGCCGAGCGGTGTTCTGGTGATCACCGCTTCCACCGCGGCAGCCGCGGGTGCGACCAACGCCAATGTCCCGGACTCGTTCGCCCAGGACCTTCCCGATCTGCTGCTGCTCGCCCTGTGCGCGGCCGCCGCCTCTCTCCTGGGCGACCTGGCGGCCTACCGGCTCGCCTGGCGCGGTGGTGCCCGGCTGGACGCCGCCATCGCCCGCTCGCGCCGCCTGACCGCCGCGCAGGAACGTCTCGGCACCGCGCTGAGCCGGGGCGGCGGCATCCTCGTCGTGATCGCCCGCTTCGCACCGGCCGGCCGCTCCGTGGTCTCGCTGGGCGCGGGCGCGGCCCACCGCGCGGCGAAGGAGTTCGTCCCGTGGTCGGCCCTGGCGGGCGTCGCCTGGGCGGTCTACAGCGTGGGGCTCGGCTACTTCGGCGGCCAGTGGCTGGGCGCGAGCTGGCTGAGCACCGGCCTGTCGGTGCTGGCCCTGTTCGTGGCGGGCGCTCTGGCGGCCTACGTGGTGCGGCGCCCCCGTACTTCCAGCCCCGCCAACAGCTTGGCGGTCGCCTCGGCCACCTCCCCCACGGCCTGATCGAAGACGGCCCGGTTGTGCGCGGCGGGCGCGCGGAAGCCGGAGATCTTCCGTACGTACTGCAACGCGGCGGCGGCGATCTCCTCCTCGGTGGCCTCTTCGGGGATGGCGGGCGGACGAAGCGTCTTGATGCTGCGGCACATACCACCACGGTAGCCAGCCCCACTGACAACGGCCCGCCGCACGGGGAACGCCGAAGGCCCCGGCCGCACGATCTCTCGCACGGTCAGGGCCTTCGACGGTTTTTCCCGGTGGGCGCGGACGGTTTCGAACCGCCGACATCCGCCTTGTAAGGGCGGCGCTCTACCCCTGAGCTACGCGCCCGGGCACGAGGCAACAGCGTACATGGCCGCAGGGGATGCTCCGCAATCCCGATCCGGTGGACGGGCTGGTCAGAACAGGGCGGGCGGCCCGTTCCGGCGAACGGCCGGCGGAGCCCGACCGGGGGTTACCCCTACCCCCGATCCGGTGGACGGCCGGATCGCTCCGGCTCCGCCCGGTTCCTAGGGTTGGGGAAACACCGACCGCACGCAGCAGGGGGACCTTCACCATGGCAGTCCGGACAGCAACCACCACCCGCACCCTTCTCGCCGCAGGCGGGGCTGCGCTCCTCGCGCTCGCGGTGTCCGGCTGCGGCGGGGCGGACGTCTCGGACGCCCCCGTGGAGAAGAAGTCCTTCTCCTACAGCGGGAAGTCGCTGACCATCAAGGGCGACAACTCCCGCCTCGACCTGGTGCCCGCCGACGTCAAGGGCATCGAGGTCGAGCGGCAGGTGGACGGCTGGGTGTTCCTCGGGAACGGGCCCGACCCCGTGTGGGACCTGAACGGCGACACCCTCAAGCTCCTCGTGAAGTGCGAGGGCCTGTCGTCGAACTGCCAGGGCAAGTACTCCGTGAAGGTGCCGCGCGGCGTCTCGGTGACGGTCGAGGACGACAACGGCAGCGTGCACGCCTCGGACTTCGACACCGACCTGAAGATCAACTCCGACAACGGTGCGATCAACCTCAAGAACGTGAGCGGCAAGCTCGACCTGGAGAGCAACAACGGTGCGATCAAGGGCGAGGGCATCGGAACGAAGTCGGTGACCGCGCGGTCCGACAACGGCGAGATCGCGCTGGGCTTCACCGCCACCCCCGACCTGGTGGACACCAGCAGCAACAACGGCGCCGTCCGGCTCACCCTGCCGAAATCGACGTACAAGGTCGAGACCAGCACCCAGAACGGCAAGGTGACGGTGGACGTGCCCAAGTCCGACAACAGCGCCCACCTCGTGAAGGCCCGGACCGACAACGGCGAAGTCACCCTCCGAAGCGCGAACTAACCGGGCCGTGTGTTCGTCCTTACCTGGTGGGACAATGAACCAGGCAGGGCGGACACAGCACGGGAGAGGGATGTGACGGCGACACACGCGCAGCACACGCAGCGAGTAAGCCGTCGGGCAGAACGCCGTCCGGAACCGGATCCCCGTCCGGAGCCCGGCCGCCGCGGGGGCCAGGGCGCTGCCCGCCGCGCGGAGGCCGGCGCCGTCCGTGACGTGCTGGCACTGGCCCTGCTGCCGCTCCCGCTGATCGCACTGGCCGCCGCCGCGCTTCCCCTGTCCTTCGCGGGCGGGGGCACCCGGCGCTGGTTCGGCGGTCGCAGCGAGAGCGCGCGGGCGGACGCCCAGGCGGCGAAGGACGCGGCCGCCGCGGCCTTCTACGAGCTGGACACGGCACAGCGGGACCTGCGGATCTCCATCGAGACGATCACCGCGGTGGACAGTTCCCCCGGGGCGCAGCGCACGGCGCAGCAGTTCGCCTCGCTGGGACAGCGCATCGACGAGGTCAGCCACACCTACATCACCGCCGTCGACGCCCACGACCTGGACCGCGACGACCTGGACGCGGGTGACGCCTCGCGCGCACGGGCCGAGCTCAACAAGGCCAAGGACGAGCTGGTACGCGTCAAGTCCGAGCTGGAGAGGTTCCAGCAGGGGCTCGGACCGCTGCTGGACAAGGCGGAGACACAGCTGGCCCGGCTGGCCCCGGCGGTGGAGCGGGCCCGGCAGTCGCTGCTCGCCGCGAGCAACGCGCTCGACGCGGTACGGGCGGCGGGGCTGCGGGCGGACGACCTCGCCTCCCGGCTCGCCGCACTGGGCCCGGAGCTGACCAAGCTGAACCAGGGCGCCGGACAGCACGGGGTGCCCGAGACACTGGCCCGCGCCGAACACGTACAGCGCGACGCGGAGGCGGTGCGCGCCGAGGCGGCGCGGCTGCCGGAGCGGGCGGCGGAGATCGACAAGCGGCTGGTGTCGCTCCGCACCCGCGCACAGGCCCTCACCACGCGGGCCGGCAAGGTCGATCCGGTACTGAGCGAGCTGCGGCGGCGCTTCACCGCCGCGTGCTGGCAGGACCTCCAGCAGGTACCGGCGCAGGCCAGGGAGAACGTGACGCTGGCCGAGCAGCGCCTCAAGGAGGCCTCCAAGGCGCGCGACGAACAGCGCTGGCCGGACGCGACCTCCCTGCTGAGCACGGTACGCGCGCTGCTGAACGGCACCGACGAGGCGGTCTCCGCCGCCGGCGACCGGCTGCAGCGCCTCAACGCCGTGTCCAAGGACCCGGAGCAGGAGATACAGCGCACCCGCTTCGCGATCCGCGACGCCCAGCGGCTCGCGATGGCGGGACGCAACACTCCCGACCCCCGCCATGCCCGTCCACTGGACGACGCGGTGGCCCGCCTGGAGCGCGCCATCGCCGCGCTGGAGGGCCGCCACCCCGACTACTGGCACTTCCTCACGGAGACCGAAGCGGTGCGCAACACGGTCGCCAGGGTCGTCTCGGACATCCGCGAGGAGCGGGGCGCGGGAGCCTAGCCGCACCGCCTAACCTGGTGCCATGCCCCGTTACGAGTACCGCTGCCGTCCCTGCGACGCCACTTTCGAACTGACCCGTCCCATGGCGGAGTCCGGCGCCCCCGCCGTCTGCCCGGCCGGTCACCCGGACACGGTCAAGCTGCTCTCGGCCGTGGCCGTGGGCGGCAGCGCCTCCGCCTCGTCCGCCGCCCCGTCGGGTGGCGGTGGCGGCTGCTGCGGCGGCGGATGCTGCGGCTAGAACCGGGCGCCCCCTGTGGGTCGCCGCCAGGTGCTCATTCGCTGCTCCCCAGGTATCTGAGGACCGCCAGCACGCGGCGGCTGTAGCCGCTGCTCTGGTTCAGCCCGAGCTTCTCGAAGATCGCGTTGGCGTGCTTCTCCACGGCGCTCAGGGAGATGTGCAGCCGCTTGGCGACCGAGGGGTTGCTGTGCCCCTGGGCCATCTCGCCGAGCACTTCCCGCTCACGCTCGCTGAGCTTGGACAACGGGTCGCTGCCGTTGGAACGCCGCACCAGCTGCCGGACGACCTCCTCGTCGAAGGCCGCCTGTCCCGCCGCCACCCGGTCCAGTGCGTCCAGGAACTCGTCGACCTGGACCACCCGGTCCTTCAGGAGGTAGCCGACACCGCCCGAGTCGTCGGTGAGCAGTTCGGTGGCGTATCGCTTCTCGACGTACTGGGAGAGGACCAGTACGCCGACTCCGGGGTGGCTGCCCCGGATGTCGAGGACGGCGCGCAGCCCCTCGTCGGTGTGGGTGGGCGGCATCCGGACGTCCGCGACGACCACGTCGGGAGGGGTCTTCGCCACGGCTGCCAGCAGCGCCTCGGCGTCACCGACGGCCGCGACGACCTCGTGCCCCTCCTCGGCGAGCAGCCGCACCAGTCCCTCCCTCAGCAGAATCGAGTCCTCGGCCAGGATTACGCGCATGGGATCTCCGCGGTGATGGTGGTGGGTCCGCCGGGCGGGCTGTCGACCCCGAACCTGCCGTCGAGGGCCGCTACTCGCCTGCCGAGTCCTATCAGCCCTCCCCCGGCCGGGTCGGCGCCGCCCACTCCGTCGTCCTCCACGCCGACCCTCAGGAGGCCGCCGCGCCAGTCCAGTTGGAGCCGGAGCCTGGTGGCGGCGGCGTGCTTGACGGCGTTGGTGACGGACTCGGCGATCACGAAGTAGGCGACGCCCGCGGCGGCCGGCGGCGGTTCGGTCTCGAATCCCTCGTAGTGCACCAGAACCGGTACCTGGACGCGTGCCACGACGGTCTCCACGGCGGCCCGCAGCCCCGCCTCGTCGAGCACTGTCGGGTGGACCCGCCAGGCGACGTCGCGCAGTTCGTCCAGGGCCCGTCGGCTCTCTTCGTGCGCCTGGAGCAGCAGTTGGCGGGCGTGCTCGGGGTCCTGGCTGCGGCGGGCACGCCCGATCAGCATGCCGAGGGCGACCAGCCGTTGCTGCACGCCGTCGTGCAGGTCCCGCTCGATGCGCCGCCGTTCGTCCTGCACCGCCTCGACGACGCCTGCGCGGCTGGCGGCGAGTTCGGCGATGCGGTGCTCCAGGACCGAGGAACCGCTCGGGCCGAGGAAGTGGCGGGCCATCCTTCCCTCCAGGACGGCCAGTCCGAAGACGCCCTGGAAGGAGAGCACGAAGAGCAGGAGCCCGGCGGCGCTGGAGTAGGCGACCGTGAGCGGGTGGTCGATGTCCTCGATCAGCCAGCCGTAGGCGAAGAAGGTGCCGAAGCCCGCCCCCACCACCACGTACGCCAGGACGACGGCCCCCAGCAGACCCGGTATCCAGCGGACGGCGAGGTACCGCAGCGCCTGTGTGCCGTCGTACCCGGCGGAGACCCGGGTGTTGAGCAGCACCGCGAGGCGGGTCCGCTCCACCGCGGTCAGCCGTACCGCCACCGCCCGCAGGGGACGCAGCACCGCGTTCCGTCCCCGCGGCCAGCCGAGGACCGGCAGCAGGGCCGCTCCGGAGACCAGGGTGAGGGCCAGCTCCACCAGTGCCGTGCAGGCGCCCAGCGCCAGCCCCGCCGCGAGCTCAACTCCCCTTCGCACCAACGTTTTCATGATCAGAACGTAGCCCGGCCGGGGCGCTTCGCACATTGCGGAAAACCGCAGTCTTTTCCTGCGGTGCACCGCAGTCGATCCTGCGGTCTTCTTCAGTGTGCCTTCAGCCTCGGTTCCCTAGCGTGGAATGCATGATCGAAAGCAGCGCACCTCAGTGGATCAACACCCTCATGGACACCATGGGGGCGCCGGGCGCCGGCCTCGCCATCGCCCTGGAGAACCTCTTTCCCCCGCTCCCGAGCGAAGTGATCCTCCCCCTCGCCGGGTTCGCGGCGGGGACGGGGCGGATGGATCTGTGGGCCGCCCTGCTGTGGACCACGGCCGGCTCGGTGATCGGCGCGCTCGCGCTGTACGGGGTGGGCGCGCTCCTCGGGCGGGAGAGGACGGTGGCGATAGCGGCGAAGCTGCCGCTGGTGAAGGTGTCGGACATCGAGCGGACCGAGGCCTGGTTCGCGAAGCACGGGACGAAGGCGGTGCTGTTCGGCCGGATGATTCCGATCTTCCGCAGCCTCATATCGGTGCCCGCGGGGATCGAGCGGATGTCGATACCGGTGTTCCTCGGGCTCACCACGCTGGGCAGCGCGGTGTGGAACACCCTGTTCGTGCTTGCCGGATATCTGCTGGGCGACAACTGGGAGGAGGTGACGGGTTATGTCTCGGTGTACTCGAAGGTGGTGCTGGGCGTGGCGGGACTCGCGGTGGTGGCCTTCGTCGTGGCGCGGGTGGCCAGGAAGGGCAAGGGGCGCAGGCGCCTGGAGCGGACGGACCCCGGGCCGGCCGTCACCGAGCGGGCAGGCTCCGGTCTGCCGCGCGAATGAACTGCCGCAGGATCTCCTCCCCGGCGGCGATCCCGCTCTCGGGCAGGGCGGTGATCCCCGGGGCGCTCCACCCGCTGTCGGCGAGTTCGCCGTGGCCGGGGCGCCAGCCGAGGTCGGCCGCCCGCAGCAGGTCCGCGTCGAGGAGGGAGTCTCCCGCGGCGAGGGTGAGTGTGGCACCGGTCCGCCGGGCCACCTCGCGGACGGCGGCGCTCTTGGTGAGCGGGTCGGGCACGACGTAGATCTTGCGGCCCTGGAGGGAGACGTTCCAGCCGCGCGGTGCGGCCCATTCCGCGAGTTGCTTGACCCAGCCGTCCGGGAGCAGGGTGCGCTCGACGACCAGGTAGGCGAAGAGGTCCTCGGCGACCCGGTCCTTCAGCAGCCAGCCGGGGTCGGCCGTGCGTGCCAGGTGGGCGCGGATCTCGGCGAGCGGGGCGCACTCCTCGGCGAGCCGCCGGGCGACCTGCTCCTGCCAGTGGGGGTCGGACACCCCGTTCACGAGCAGGTGCCCGCCGTTGGCGCAGATCGCGAACTCGGGTGCGGGTCCCGGGAGATGGATGCGGTGGTACTGCTCCCGGGTACGGGTCGTGGTGGGTACGAAGAGCGTGCCCGGGGTGCTGTCCGCCAGCTCGGTCAGGAGTCCGGCGGCGGTCTCCGTGACGTAGGAGAGCGGCTTGCCGTCGTACACCTCGACGCACAGCAGGCGCGGCGCCTCCGCGTCGGGCATGCGCAGCCCGAGCGCGGCGGACGAGTAGATCAGGGTGCGGTCGAGGTCGCTGGCGACCAGGACGGGGCCGCTCACGGGGTGCGGGGTGGTGCTCACTTGGTGTCGACCGCCTTGCCGTCGGCGCCGGTGGCACCCCGGGTGAAGCGGGGGTGGATGAGTCCGACGCAGGTGTACGGGAGGTTGTCGACCTCCTCGATGGGCACGCCGCGCTGTTCCGCCAGGAGGCGGACGTGGCCGAGGTCCGCGCCGGCGCCGCGCCGGGCGAGGATCTTCCAGGGGACGCGCCGCAGCAGGACGCGGGTGGTCTCGCCGACTCCGGGCTTGACGAGGTTGACGTCATGGATGCCGTAGTCCTCGCTGATGCGCTCCACGGCGGCCCAGCCCTCCCAGGTGGGGGTGCGGTCCCGGCCCTGGAGGGTCTTGACCTCGGCGTCGACGGCCTCGGTCACCTCGTCGAAGCGGGCGGCGACCGTGTCGAGGAACAGCTGGGAGACATCGGTGTCCGCGAGTTCGCGGTAGAACTTCCCGCCGTGGAAGTCGTTGGGGCCGACCAGGTCGGACCGGAGCACGGTGCGCGAGATCAGTCCGGAGACCGTGGAGTTGAGGCACGCGGACGGGATGAGGAAGTCCTCCCGGGTGCCGAAGGTGCGCACGCAGGAACCGGGGTCGGCGAGGACCGCGATCTCCGGGTCGAAGCGCCGGGGGGTGTCGTCGGCACCGTCGGCCCGCGCGACCCCGTCGGCGCCGCCGGTCAGGTCGACACCCTCGGCGCGGCGGGCGTTCTCGGTCCGGTGGAACTCGGTTATCGCGTCGGCGAGTTCGCGGGTGATGGCGCCCTTGCCGGTCCAGCCGTCGACGAAGACGACGTCCGCCGGGTCGTGGTGGGCGGCGAGCCACCGCAGGGCGTTGGCGTCGATGCCGCGGCCCCGGACGATGGACACGGCGTAGTGCGGGAGGTCGAGCCCGTGCCGGTGCTGCGCCCAGCGCCGCATCAGTACGCCGACGGGGGTGCCGGCCCTGGCGAGCGAGACCAGGACGGGGCGCGGCGAGCGTTCGGCGAGCACGGTCTCGGTGACGGTGCCGACGGCCTGCGCGATCCGGGCGGCGGACTCCTCCAGCGCCGAGCGGAACAGCTCCTGGTACTCGGCGGTCGGCTGGTACTCGACCGGCAGCGACTCCGCGTAGTGTGCGCCGCCCGCCTGGATCGCCTCCTCGCGCTCCTCCGTGGGCGCTTCCAGGGACACGTCGGAGAGGTCCTGGAGGAGCCAGCCGACGTCCTGCGGCGCGTAGGAGGAGAAGGAGGGCCCCCTGAGGGGCTCGGGGAGGACCGACGGGACGGGCGGCACGAGGGTCTCGGGACGGGGTTCGGGCACGGACTGCTCCAGCGCTTGCGGGGTGGTGCGAGGGACGTACGAGGGGAGGACCACGAGCAGTACCCGGTCCGTGTGCGCGCGCAGGCGCGCCAGGAGGCCGTCGGGAGCGTGCAGTCCGGGGGTGTCGGCGACCGAGTCGACCACGACGACCACCGCGTCGAAGCCCGCTCCGGCGACGTTGTAGGCATAGCGCTCGCCGGGGCCGTCGGCGGGGTCGTCGTGGGCGGGGAAGACCAGCCGGGTGCGAATCGCGTAGCCCGGGTCGTCCACGGCGAGGACGGGCGAGCGGGTGGTGGTGGAGTAGCGGACGTCCGCGCCGGTCCGCCCCTCCAGGGCCTCGCCGAGCCGCAGCGGCGCGTACATCAGTTCCTCGAAGCCGAGGACCAGTACGCGGGCGCCGGCACCGAGGCCGGACAACGCGTCGTCGATCCTGGCGGCCATGGTGGGGAGGGCTTCCTCCAGTCGGGCCCGGTGCGCGGGCAGGAACCCGTGGCGCCCGCCGTCGGGGAGCCCCTCGGGCCAGGACAGCTCCAGCCGCACGGCCTCCGCCCCGGGCACCGGCCGCTGCGGACTCCCCTGCTCCTGCCCCGGCCCTCGGCCCTGCCCCCGCTGCTGCGGCTGCCCCTGCTGCTGACCCTGCTCCTGCTCGGGCCCCCGCTCCTGTTTGGCCTCCTCCTCCGCCACCAGGCGCCGGCCCCGTTCCAGGACGTCTTCGGGGAGGCGGACGGTGCCACGGGCGCGGGCGATCAGGTCGACCCGGGCGCCGATCTCGGTGGCGAAGTCGGCGAGGCGGCCCTGGTCCCGGGGGGAGCGCATGTCGACCAGGGCGACGACGACGTACCACCGGCGGGGGTGGCGGGCGTGCAGGTCGCGGATGGTGTTCAGGACGGTGTTGCCGGTCGAGAACTCGTCGTCGACGAGCACCAACGGGCCGTCACCGGAGAGCAGTTCGGGGTTCTCGGGGAGGATCAGGTGCGAGGTGGCGTGGGAGTGGGCCTCCTCGAACCCGCCTGCCGCCGCGACCCCGGCGACCGGCCGCCGTGTCGAGTGGAGGTACGGGGCGAGGGCGAGACCGTCGGCGACGGAGTGGCCGAGGCCGGTTGCGGTCTCGGCGTAGCCGAGGACGAGCGCGCGGGCGGCCTCGCGCTCGCCCAGGAGTTCCCGCACCCGGCGGCCCAGTGCGAGTCCGGCGCCGTACACCAGCGAGGGCTTCTGCGGGACGTGCTTGCCGAGGATGTGGGAGACGAGGAGGTGGGCACGCTTGGGGTTGCGGCGCAGGGCGAGGCCCAGCAGGTCGGTCAGCGTCTCGCCTTCCTCGGCCCCCGGACCCGCGGTCGCGTTGCCGCCCGCGCCCACGGTCGCGTCCGCACCCGCGTTCACCCCCGCGCCGTCGTCGCCTCCTGCGGGGCCGACGAGTTCCACGCCCAGGCGTTCTGCCACCCAGCTGCCGGACCACACCACGTCGTTGCTCTCTCTTCCTTGTTCCACGGATCAGTCTTGATCCACGGGCCGATCCGATGGGACGGGTCAGTCCGTGAGGCCGGTGAGGCCGGTCGTCAGGAGTTCCACGAAGCCGATGTCCTCCCGCGCCACTCCGAAGGCCTCGGCGCGCAGCAGGGTGCGTTCCGCCCAGGCACGGTGCGGCTTCACCTCGTTCATCTTGTTGGTGTAGGCCGAGCGCAGCACGCCGCCCCCGTCCCGGTCCGGCTGGAGGATGTCCCGGGCGTCGCTGAACTCCTCGTGGCTGACCACCGAAAGCACGTGCACGGGCAGCACGTGCGAGGGGTGGATGCAGGTCTTGCCCTGGAGGCCGTTGGCCCGGTCGAGGCCGATCTCGCGCAGCAGGCCGTCCATGTCGTGCTCGATGAGGGCGGTGCGCAGTTCCTCGGCCCGGCCCTCCAGGAAGGGGCTGCGGCGCAGCTGCGGCTTGAACATCCGCTCCTGGACCTTGAAGTACTCCCAGACCGGGCCGGTGATGGTGAAGCCGGTGCCGTCCGAGCGGCCGAGGACGTTGACGACGTCGCCGATGGCGCCAGCCACGATCTGGACGTCGTACGCCGTCATGTCGGGCGCCCTGCGCAGTCCGTACGCGGAGCAGAAGTCGGTGACGCCCAGGCGCAGGGCGAGCACCCGGTCGCGGTACTTGTCGACGGTGCGGGCGATTCCGGCCAGGGTTTCGGCCCTTGTTTCCAGGTGCAGCAGCTCCGGGGACTCCAGGACCGGCATCGCGAAGAGCCGCTGTCCGCTCCTGGCCTCGGCCTCGGCGAGGGCCTCCAGGAAGGGGACGCCACGCTCCTCGGTGAACTTCGGAAGTACGAATCCGGACAACAAGCGGACCGAGTCGCCGAACCGGCGCACCAGGTCGGGTATCTGCTCCGGTTCCCGCACCCGGACGAAGAGCAGCGGTATCGGCGGGGCGGGCGGTCCGTCCGTGGCGCCCGTTCCCCGCCCGGTGAGCCCGGTGGCGCCCCGGGTGCGCTCGGCGAGGGCTGCGAACTGCCGCACGAGGTTCTCCTCGGCGCCCGTGACCTCGGCGTCGTCTATGGAGTCCTCCAGGCACAAAACCATGGAGACCACACCGCGGCCGGCCTGTTTGAGCACGTCGTCGGCGAGGCGGGGCCGGGTGGCGGGGCTGTAGAGGGTGGCGCCGAGCGCGGCCGCGAGCAGCGGCGCCGGGGAGCCCGCGTCGAACTCGCAGGGTTCCTGGTGGAACAGCCGCTGACGCAGAGCGGCCGGGATATGCCCGAAATGACGCATGTGGTTTCCCCGTTTGCTGCTCTGGACTGCCTGGTGTGGGTTCGGCACGGCACCGTGGCCGCCCCGGAGGGCGCGGATCCGTGGCTGGTTATGGCCGGTAATAGTACGTAGGAGCGGGTGGCAGAAGTTCCCCTTGTACGTGAATTCCAGGTAACCGGGTCCACGCGGCTCCGCTCATGACCGTACGGGAACCGGCCCCCCGCGTTGTCCGCACGGCCCGGAGGAAGGCAGGATGACGGGCATGAAGCAAGCGATGCTGAAGGGCGCGAACGTTCCGCTCGCCGCCACGGCCGTCCGGGCCGTGCTCCGCTGGACCCCCGGCCCCGGCGTCCCCAGCGTGGACGCCTCCGCACTGCTTCTGGGCTCGCAGGGGCGGGTGCGCTCCGACGAGGACTTCGTCTTCTACAACCAGCCCCGGCACCCGTCGGGACTGGTGCGCCGGCTGGCCCTGAAGCGGGTCGCCGAGGGAATGACGGACACCATCGCCGCGGACCTGACGTCGCTGGACGCCTCCGTGGACCGGGTGGTGATCGCCGCCTCGTTCGAGATCAACAACGGTGCGGCCACCCTCGACCTCGTGCGGGACCTGCGGATCCTGGTGTACGACGCGGGTCCCGGCGCCGCCGAGGGCGAGCCGCTCGCGCTGTTCGACGTGAAGCCGGAGACCGGTGAGGAGACCGCCGTGATCTGCGGCGAGATCTACCGGCGCGGGGACGGCTGGAAGTTCCGGGCGGTCGGGCAGGGCTATCCGACCGGGCTGATCGGGCTGGCCACCGAGTTCGGGATCTCCGTCGACGAGGGCGAGGAGGAGGGCACCGCCGCGCCCGCCGGGGAGGAACCGGCGCAGGCCGCCGCGGCCCGGCCGACGACCGATCCCTCCGCGGTGACGACCACCGTGCCGCCGCCCTCGCCGCCGTTCCCCGCTCCCGCGCAGGGTCAGGTTCCCGTGCAGCCGGTGCAGCCGCCGCCCGCGCAGCCCGCCTACGGCTACCCTCCGTCCGCTCCGCCCGCGGCCCCGGCGGAGCCCGCCTACGGCTATCCGCAGCCGGCGTCGGCCCGGCCCGCGTACGGCTACCCGCAGCCCGCTCCGGCCGCCGCGCACGCGCCGGACCCGAACTTCCGGCTGCCGCCGCAGGGCCCGCAGTTCATTCGCGCCTGACACCCCTTCCGGGCCGGGCGGGGCAGGCCGTTTGCCGGGCCCGGTCCACCACCCGGCCCGGCCCACGCCTGCGTCCGGTCGTACCTCGGCCGGCCCGGTCTACGCCTTCGTCTTGTAGCCGCGGCCCCACTGGAGGCCCCACCCGTAGAGCCGGTCGAGTTCGGCCTGGAAGCCGTAGACGAACTTCACCTCGCGGCGCACGACCAGGCCCTCCTTGGCGTTCTCGATGCTGAGGACGGCGCAGGAGCGGGCCTGCGGGGCGCGTTCGTCGAGTTCGATCTCGATGCGCGGCCCGTTGCTCGGGTAGAGCGTGACGACCGCGTGCGTGCGGTCGAAGGCGGGCGTCTGGTCGTAGATGTAGACGAAGACCAGCAGCCGGGCGATCTCCTCGCGGTGGTCGAGGTTGATGAATATCGTCTCGCCGGAGGGGGCGCCGAACCGGTCGTCGCCGCTGAGCTTCACGTACGGCGGGGCGTTCATGTCGCCGAAGAAGCCGCCGAGCGGCTGCACCACGCCCTTGGCGCCGTCCTTCAGCTCGTACAGGCAGCCGAGGTCCAGGTCGACGTTGACGACGCCCTGGGTGTGGGCCTGGACGACGTCGGGCTGGAAGAACCGCAGGGGGCGGGTGAGGAAGCTGCCGCTGTCCTTCTGCCGGCCGCCGATGTCGGAGGTGCGCATGCGCCAGGAGAGGTTCACCCGCAGACTGCCGCTGTCCGCGCCCTGCTTGGTCAGCGAGACCACCGGGTGCCGCTTGGTGAGCTCGATGGAGTTGGTCGCGGCGCTGCCCGAGTCGAACTGCGCCTCGTTGCCCTTCCACAGGCTGCTGATCCGGTCCCAGACGGCCATGCGGTCCTCCCCACGATGTCGCTTCGCCCCGCTGCACCCCAAAAGGGGCGGCCCCGCCGGCTCGCACCGTGCGTGGCCGCCCCGTTCAGAGCGTTCCTCAATACAGACCGGGTCACACCCCGGAATCGGCCCCGTAAGGACGGGTCAGACTCCGGAGGCGACTTCGTTCTGCTCACTGGGTTTGCTTCCGCCCTCCGCCTCGATCCGCTTGTTGCGGCGTACCGAGGACCAGAAGGACCAGGCGATCAGGAGGACACCGACGCCACCCGTGATGACCTCGTGGATCTCGTACTGGATGGTGACGAGCAGGATCACGGCGAGGGCGCCGATCGCGTAGTGCGCGCCGTGCTCCAGGTAGACGTAGTCGTCGAGGGTTCCCTGACGGACCAGGTAGACCGTCAGCGAACGCACGTACATCGCGCCGATGCCGAGGCCGAGCGCCATGAGGACGATGTCGTTGGTGACGGCGAAGGCACCGATCACGCCGTCGAAGGAGAACGACGCGTCGAGGACCTCCAGGTAGAGGAACATGAAGAAGGCGGCCTTGCCCGCGAGGGCCATGCCGGTGTTCTTCTTGCCCGTGCGCTTGGCCTCTTCCTCGGCCTCGTGCTCGCGCTCCTCGTCCTCCTCCAGCTTGTTCTCGAAGAAGCTGGAGAGCCCGCCGACGATCAGATAGGTGATCAGACCGGCGATGCCGGAGATCAGGACGGTCTCGGCCTTGTTGACGTGCGCACCGCCGTGCTGGTGGGCGTTGACGGCGAAGGTCATCGACGTGATCAGCAGGACGATCAGCGCGATGCAGACCGACAGCATGTCCACCTTGCCGAGCTTGGCGAGCGGACGCTCCAGCCAGGCGAGCCACTTGATGTCCCGGTCCTCGAAGATGAAGTCCAGGAAGATCATCAGCAGGAACATGCCGCCGAAGGCGGCGATCGACGGGTGGGCGTCGGTCACCAGCTGCTTGTACATGTCCTTGTCGGTCATCGCCAGGTCGACGGCCTCGATGGGCCCGATCTTGGCACTGACGGCCACGATGACGACGGGGAAGACCAGCCGCATGCCGAACACGGCGATGAGCACGCCGATCGTGAGGAAGATCTTCTGCCAGAAGGCATTCATCTTCTTCAGGATCCCGGCGTTGACCACCGCGTTGTCGAAGGACAGCGAGATCTCCAGGATGGACAGGATCGCCACGATTCCGAAGCCGGTCCACCCCCCGTAGAGAACCGCCGCGACCAGGCCGAGCGCGGTGACCGCGAACGACCAGCCGAAGGTTTTCAGAACCACTGGCTACCCCTCGTTGAGTACATCTCTCCCCCGCGTGTGCGGGGCTTTAAGAAACGTTGACCCCGAAGTCTAGAGCGATGCCTCGCAGACCCGACGCATACCCCTGCCCAACCGCACGGAACTTCCACTCCCCGCCGTACCGGTAGACCTCGCCGAAGATCATGGCCGTTTCGCTGGAGGCGTCCTCGCTCAGGTCGTAGCGGGCCAGTTCCTGACCGTCCGCCTGGTTCACGACGCGGATGAAGGCGTTGCTGACCTGGCCGAACGTCTGGCCGCGGTTGTCCGCATCGTGGATGGACACCGGGAAGACGATCTTGTCCACGGTCATCGGCACCTTGGAGAGGTCGATGAGCAGGGACTCGTCGTCGCCGTCACCCTCGCCGGTGAGGTTGTCACCGGTGTGTTCGACGGAGCCGTCGGGGCTGGTGAGGTTGTTGTAGAAGACGAAGTACTCGTCGCCGAGCACCCGGCCGTCCTTGCACAGCAGAGCGCTGGCGTCGAGGTCGAAGTCGGCCCCGGTGGTGGAACGTGCGTCCCAGCCGAGTCCGACGAGCACCTGTGTGAGGTTCGGAGCGGCCTTGGAAAGGGAGACATTGCCTCCCTTGGCGAGCGTGACGCCCATGATCTTTTCTTCCTCCCCGCGGTGGAGCAGTGAATGAGGCGCGTCCGGCGCCGCACTGGTTCAGTGCGGCGCCGGACGAAGTGCGGCCTGGCCCGGGGGCCGAGGCCCGGCTCAGACGTTGACGCCGAAGTCCTGCGCGATGCCGCGCAGGCCCGAGGCGTAGCCCTGGCCGATGGCACGGAACTTCCACTCCGCGCCGTTGCGGTACAGCTCGCCGAAGACCATGGCGGTCTCGGTCGAGGCGTCCTCACTGAGGTCGTACCGGGCGAGCTCGGTATTGTCGGCGGCGTTCACGACGCGGATGTACGCGTTGCGGACCTGGCCGAAGCTCTGCTGGCGGGACTCGGCCTCGTAGATCGAGACCGGGAAGACGATCTTCGCGACGTCGGCCGGTACGCCGGCCAGGTTCACGTTGATGACCTCGTCGTCGCCCTCGCCCTCACCGGTGAGGTTGTCACCGGTGTGCTCGACGGAGCCGTCGGGGCTCTTGAGGTTGTTGAAGAAGACGAAGTTCGAGTCGTTGGCGACCTTCCCCGCGTCGTTGGTCAGGATGGCGCTGGCGTCGAGGTCGAAGTCGCCGCCGGTGGTGGTGCGCGCGTCCCAGCCCAGACCGACGACGACCGCCGTCAGGTTCGGGGCGGCCTTGGACAGCGAGACGTTTCCGCCCTTGCTGAGGCTGACTCCCACGAGTCCTCCAAAGTGTGTCGAGGGGCTCGGGAAAAGCCCTGCCCCCGTAGTGCAGCTGGCATCGGATCAACGAGTTGATCCTAGTGACCGGTTCCCGGTCACGGCAGGACTTAAGTCCCGAATTCCTCGGGTCCCAAGGCTCTCGCCGGGATCAGAGCGTGTCGAGGGCCCTGACGTAGTCGTCCGGGTCCCGGGCGTCCGGGAGCCCGTTGACGACCGACCACCGCACGACGCCCTCCTTGTCGATGACGAACGTGCCGCGCACGGCGCAGCCCTTGTCCGAGTCGAAGACGCCGTACGCCCGCGAGACGTTGCCGTGCGGCCAGAAGTCGGACAGCAGCGGGTACTCCAGACCCTCCTGGTCGCCGAAGACGCGCAGGGTGTGGATGGAGTCGCAGGAGACGGCCAGCAGCTGGACTCCCTTGTTCACGAACCTCTCCAGGCCCTTCTGGAGGGCGGCCAGCTCGCCGGTGCAGACCCCGGTGAAGGCGAAGGGATAGAAGAGGAGGACCACGTTCTTCTCGCCGTGGAAGTCGGACAGGCGCACGGTGCGGCCGTGGTTGTCCTTGAGCGTGAAGTCCGGGGCCGCGGCGCCCACCTCGATGGCCATCAGATGTTTCCTGCCTTCCACTGGGCCGTACGGGTTGCGGCCAGCCTACGCAAAAGGTCCCCGCCGACCTGCGTCGACGGGGACCGTTCGTGCTGCGATGAGGCGTTACCGGCTGTCAGCGCTTGCCGGACTTCGCCGCCTTCGGCGTGACGAGACGGCTGCCCGTCCAGTCCTTGCCCGCATTGATGCTCTTGGTCTGCGAGAGACCGGCGGTCTGTGCGGCTTCGTTGATGTCGCTCGGTTCGACATAGCCGTCACGGCCGGTCTTCGGAGTCATCAGCCAGACGGTGCCACCGTCTTCGATGAGCGTGGTGGCGTCCACCAACGCGTCCGTCAGATCGCCGTCCTCGTCCCTGAACCACAGGACGACGGCGTCAGCCACGTCGTCGTAGTCCTCGTCGACGAGTTCGCCGCCGATGATCTCCTCGATGGCTTCGCGGAGCTCCTGATCGACATCGTCGTCGAAGCCGATCTCCTGGACCACCTGCTCGGGCTGGAAACCCAGCCTCGCGGCAGGGTTGGTCCGCTCCTCCGCGTGGTCCGCGGTCGCGCTCACGGATTGCCTCCTGATCTGTTTTCGGGAAGTGCTTTTTCAGCAATGTGCCTGAGCCGCGCGCGTGCGCGGCATTGGCCGTAGTCCACACGGGCGGGACCGATCGCGCAAGTACCCGGCCGCCCGGACCGCCGAAACGGTGACGGATGGGACGCCCCCGCCGCAACTTCTGACGCCCCGCGAAGCCCGCGCAGTGATTCATCCCACACCATTAGGGACGCTTTGTGTGGTTCTGCTCCTTCGTTGCGCCATTCGGGGACGAACGGTTTGACGAAACACGTGAACGGGTGGGGCGTAAGGTTGCGATTTGGTCGAAGCCGGTCATTGGCGGCGGCCGGGCGGTCGATCTGCAATCAGCGGTTACCCCTCGGTAGAGATGACGTTTACGTCCCCTGGGTACACGATGGACAGCGGCGCGACACCCAGACTGTGACACCCCGTACGTGGTCAATTCCCTACCAGCGAAGGAACAGCGTGGCTTCCGGATCCGATCGCAACCCGATCATCATTGGCGGCCTGCCGAGCCAGGTCCCGGATTTCGATCCCGAGGAGACCCAGGAGTGGCTCGACTCGCTCGACGCGGCCGTCGACGAACGGGGCCGCGAGCGGGCCCGCTACCTGATGCTCCGACTGATCGAGCGTGCCCGCGAGAAGCGCGTGGCCGTGCCCGAGATGCGCAGCACGGACTACGTCAACACGATCGCGACCAAGGACGAGCCGTTCTTCCCCGGTGACGAGGAGATCGAGCGCAAGGTCCTGAACGCGACCCGCTGGAACGCGGCCGTGATGGTCTCCCGGGCCCAGCGCCCCGGGATCGGCGTCGGCGGCCACATCGCCACCTTCGCCTCCTCCGCCTCGCTGTACGACGTGGGCTTCAACCACTTCTTCCGCGGCAAGGACGAGGGCGACGGCGGCGACCAGATCTTCTTCCAGGGCCACGCCTCGCCCGGCATCTACGCCCGCGCCTTCCTGCTCGACCGGCTGACCGAGACGCAGCTCGACGCGTTCCGCCAGGAGAAGTCCAAGTTCCCCAACGGGCTCTCCTCGTACCCGCACCCGCGCCTCATGCCGGACTTCTGGGAGTTCCCGACCGTCTCGATGGGCCTCGGCCCCCTCGGTGCGATCTACCAGGCCCGGATGAACCGCTACATGGAGGCGCGCGGCATCGCCGACACCTCCAAGTCGCACGTCTGGGCCTACCTCGGCGACGGCGAGATGGACGAGCCCGAGTCGCTGGGCCAGCTGTCCATCGCCGCCCGCGAGGGCCTGGACAACCTGACCTTCGTCGTCAACTGCAACCTCCAGCGCCTCGACGGCCCCGTGCGCGGCAACGGCAAGGTCATCCAGGAGCTGGAGTCGCAGTTCCGCGGCGCCGGCTGGAACGTCATCAAGCTGGTCTGGGACCGCTCCTGGGACCCGCTGCTCGCGCAGGACCGCACCGGCATCCTGGTCAACAAGCTCAACACGACGCCGGACGGCCAGTTCCAGACGTACGCCACCGAGACCGGCGCGTACATCCGCGAGCACTTCTTCGGCGACGACCAGCGGCTGCGCGACATGGTCAAGGACATGACCGACGAGCAGATCCTGCACCTCGGGCGCGGCGGCCACGACCACAAGAAGGTGTACGCGGCCTACGCGGCGGCCAAGGCGCACAAGGGCCAGCCGACGGTCATCCTGGCGCAGACGGTCAAGGGCTGGACGCTGGGCCCGAACTTCGAGGGCCGCAACGCGACCCACCAGATGAAGAAGCTGACCGCCGAGGACCTCAAGCGGTTCCGCGACCGGCTGCACATCCCGATCGCGGACAAGGACCTGGAGAACGGCGCCCCGCCGTACTACCACCCGGGCCGCGACTCGGAGGAGATCCAGTACATGCACGACCGCCGGCAGTCGCTGGGCGGGTACGTGCCGAGCCGGGTGGTGCGCGCCAAGCCGCTCGCGCTGCCCGAGGACAAGACGTACGCGGCTGCGAAGAAGGGTTCCGGCTCGCAGTCGATCGCCACGACCATGGCGTTCGTCCGCGTACTGAAGGACCTCATGCGGGACAAGGAGATCGGCAAGCGGTTCGTGCTGATCGCACCCGACGAGTACCGCACCTTCGGCATGGACGCGTTCTTCCCGAGCGCGAAGATCTACAACCCGCTCGGCCAGCAGTACGAGGCCGTGGACCGCGATCTGCTCCTCGCCTACAAGGAGTCGCCGACCGGGCAGATGCTGCACGACGGCATCTCCGAGGCGGGCTGCACGGCTTCGCTGATCGCGGCGGGCTCCGCGTACGCCACGCACGGCGAGCCGCTGATCCCGGTGTACGTCTTCTACTCGATGTTCGGTTTCCAGCGCACCGGTGACCAGTTCTGGCAGATGGCCGACCAGCTTTCGCGCGGTTTCGTCCTGGGTGCGACCGCCGGCCGTACGACGCTGACCGGTGAGGGCCTCCAGCACGCGGACGGCCACTCGCAGCTGCTGGCGTCCACCAACCCGGGCTGCGTCTCCTACGACCCGGCCTTCGGGTACGAGATCGCGCACATCGTGCAGGACGGTCTGCGGCGGATGTACGGCGAGAACGCCGAGGACGTCTTCTACTACCTGACCGTCTACAACGAGCCGATCCAGCACCCGGCCGAGCCGGAGAACGTGGACGCCGAGGGCATCCTCAAGGGCATCTACCGCTTCAAGGCCGGCGAGAAGGGCCGAATCCCGGCCCAGATCATGGCCTCGGGCGTGGCGGTGCCGTGGGCCGTCGAGGCGCAGCGGATCCTCGCCGACGAGTGGGACGTCAAGGCCGACGTCTGGTCCGCGACGTCCTGGAACGAGCTGCGGCGCGAGGCCGTGGAGTGCGAGGAGCACAACCTCCTGCACCCCGAGGAAGAGATCCGCGTGCCGTACGTGACGCAGAAGCTCACGCACGCCGAGGGTCCGTTCGTGGCCGTCTCCGACTGGATGCGTTCGGTTCCGGACCAGATCTCGCGCTGGGTGCCGGGGACGTACACCTCGCTGGGCGCGGACGGCTTCGGCTTCGCCGACACCCGTGGCGCGGCCCGTCGCTTCTTCCACATCGACGCGCAGTCGATCGTCCTGGCGACGCTCTCCGAGCTCGCCAAGGAGGGAAGGGTCGACCGTTCGGTGCTCAAGCAGGCGGTGGACCGCTACCAGCTGCTCGACGTGACGGCGGCCGACCCGGGCGCCGCGGGCGGCGACGCCTGAGGCCCGGTAGGCAACCAGCAGCGGTGTGAGAAGGGCGGCGGGCCCCTGGGGTCCCGCCGCCCTTCGGCGTTCCCTACGATGCCGGGCATGAAGCAGCAAACCGCTCAGATCCGGTGGGAGCGGCGCACCCAGATCCCCCTCCTCGCCCTCGCGCTGGTCTTCGCCGTCGCGTACGCGGTGCCGATCGTCGCGCCCGACGCCGCCCCCGGGGTGCACCGCGCCTGCGCGGTGACCGAGTGGGCGGTGTGGGCCGTCTTCGCCGCGGACTACCTGGTCCGGCTGTCGCTGGCACCGGCCAAGTGGCTGTTCGTCCGCAGCCATCCGCTGGATCTGCTCGCCGTACTGCTGCCGCTGGCGAGGCCGCTGCGGCTGCTGCGGCTGGTGGCGACGCTGCTGCTGGTGGGGCGGCGGGCCCGGATGGCCCCGCAGATCACGCTCACCGCGTACGTCGGCGGTGCGGTGGTGGGGCTCATGATGTTCGGTTCGCTGGCGGTGCTGGAGGTGGAGCGGGACGCCCCGGAGGGCAACATCAAGAACCTGGGCGACGCCGTCTGGTGGTCCTTCACCACCATGACGACGGTGGGTTACGGCGACCACTCCCCCACCACCGGGCTCGGGCGGGTGCTCGCGGTCGGGCTGATGCTGTCGGGGATAGCGCTCCTGGGTGTGGTGACGGCCAACATCGCCGCCTGGTTCATCGCCCGCTTCGAGCGGGACGACGCCGAGGAGCGCCGGCAGACGGAGCTGCTGGAGGCGCTGACGCGGGAGATCAAGGAGCTGCGGGCGGAGGTCGGCCGGCTCTCGTCGGACGGGGCCGCGACGACCCTGCCGGCCGTACCCCCGCAGGGCCCGGGTGCGGGGCTCAGCTCTCCCAGACCTTGAACGCCCGCACCCGGTAGGGCGACTGCGGCACCCAGCTGCCGCCGCCCGGATAGGTGTCGAACTCGCCGGTCTCCGCGCACTCGGCCGACTGGTACGTGGTGACGGGGCGGCCGGTGCGGTTGGCCAGCGCCTGCGCGTCGGTGCCGGGCGGCAGCGGTACGCAGGACTCGATGTCGGTACCGGCCAGCTCGTGGGCGTACCGCTTGCCCCGGAAGCCGGGGTGCTGCCAGAGGCAGAGCTCGCCGGCGGCACAGCTTCCGAGCCGGACGTCGGGCGCGGGACCGGGGGCCTTCGGCCGGGCCGCGGGGTACAGGGCCGTCGCGGGCGCGGGGGCCTGCGCGGGCGCCGGGGTGTTCGTCGCGGCTGCCGGGGCCTGCGCCGGTGCCTCCGCGACGGCGGTGTGCGGCAGCAGTGCGGTGGCCGTCAGGGTGGCGGCGAGTGCGGTGGTGCGCAGCAGCTTCATAGGAATCGTCCCCCCGTTTCCGTGGCCGCAGTTCGGTGTGCGGCTCTCCGTGGCACCACCGTGACCTGCGCAAACGTACCGGCGAAAGGGGGTGGGCAGGGGATCACCCGGATAGGCGACAGCCCCGCCGGAACCGGTCCGACGGGGCTGCTGGGGCGCGGAGTTGACGCTTGTGCGGGTGCCGGTGACGTACCGGCACGACCTCAGATGTGGACGCCGCCGCCCGAGGCGTCCGCGTTCTCACCGCGCTTGGTGAAGAAGGCGACGAGTGCCGCGACCACGGCGACGCCTCCGGCGATGGAGAAGGCGAAGCCCATGCCCGACACGAACGTGTCATGGATGACGCCGCTGATCGCCTTGACCCCTTCGGGCGTCATGCCCGGCGCCTTGGCCAGTTCGGCCGGGACGATGCCGAACTCGGCGGCCTGTTCCAGCTGCGGCGACGGCGGGGCCGGAATGCCCGCCTCCTTCCAGTTGCCCGCGAACTCGGCACTGACCCGCGAGGACATGACGGCACCGAGGACGGCCGTGCCGAGCGCACCGCCGACCTGCATGCCGGCCTGCTGGAGGCCGCCGGCCACGCCGGACAGCTCCAGCGGGGCGTTGCCGACGATGACCTCGGTGGCACCGACCATGACCGGCGCGAGGCCGAGGCCCAGCATCGCGAACCAGAGCGACATGGTGAGCGTGGAGGTGCCGACGTCCAGGGTGGACATGCCGAACATGGCGATCGCGGTGAAGACCATGCCGCCCACCAGCGGCACCCGCGGCCCGAACTTGGTGATCAGCATGCCCGCGACGGGCGAGGCGACGATCATCATGCCGGTCAGCGGCAGCATGTGCAGACCGCTGTCGACCGGGCTCATGCCGTGCACGCCCTGGAGGTAGAACGTCACGAAGAAGATGCCGCCGAGGAACGCGAACGCCATCAGGACCATCAGGACCACACCGGCGGACAGCGGTACGGAGCGGAACATCGCCAGCGGGATCAGCGGTTCCTTGGCCTTGGTCTCCCAGAAGGCGAACAGGGCGAAGAGGACGACGGAACCGCCCATGCACGCCCAGGTGTTGGCACCGTCCCAGCCCCAGGACTCACCGGCCTTGATGATGCCGTAGATCAGTGCGCCCATCGCCCCGGAGAGCAGCAGGATGCCGGGGATGTCGAAGGACCTGGGCGCCTTCTCCGCACGGTGGTCGAGCAGGATGAACAGGCCGAAGAGCAGGGCCACGATGCCGACCGGCACGTTGATGAAGAAGACCGACTGCCAGCTGACGTGCTCGACGAGGAGACCGCCGACGATCGGGCCGCCCGCGGTGGAGGCGCCGATGACCATGCCCCAGATGCCGATCGCCATGTTCAGCTTCTCGGCGGGGAAGGTGGCGCGCAGCAGGCCGAGCGCGGCCGGCATGAGCAGCGCGCCGAACAGGCCCTGGAGCACGCGGAAGGCGATGACCAGGCCGATCTCCTTGGAGAAGCCGATGGCGGCCGAGGAGGCGGCGAAGCCCGCGATGCCTATCAGGAAGGTCTGCCGGTGGCCGAAGCGGTCACCGAGCTTGCCCGCAGTGATCAGCGCGACCGCGAGGGCGAGCAGATAGCCGTTGGTGATCCACTGGACGTCGGCCAGGGATGCCTTGAGGTCGTGCTGGATGGCGGGGTTGGCGATGGCGACGATGGTGCCGTCGAGGGCGACCATCATGACGCCGATGGCCACGGAGAAGAGCGTCAGCCACGGGTGGCCGCGAAGCCCCTTGGCCTTCTGCGGTGCGGGGTCGGGGCCCGGCGGCACCTTGTCGAGCGTGGTCTGTGCAGTCATGCTGCTCAGATTAGTGACAGTCGCTGACACTTGACGAACCAATTCACAAGCCAGTAACTGTCACGTAGCTCACAGGTAAGCTGAGCAGCCCAAATCGGAGAAACAGGACCAAGGAGCGATGGCGGACCAGTTGGAAGCCCCGGGGCCGACCGGACGCCGTACGAGCGACCGGACAGGGCGCGAGCGGGTGTGCGGACTGCGCGAGCGCAAGAAGCGGCGCACCCGCGACTCGCTGCTGCGGGTCGCCCTGGAGCTGTTCACCACCCAGGGGTACGAGCGGACGACGGTCGACGAGATCGCGGACGCCGTCGAGGTCTCGCAGCGCACCTTCTTCCGCTACTTCGCCTCCAAGGAGGACGTGGCCTTCACCGTCGTGTCGATGGTGGAGGAGCGCTTCCTCGCGGCGGTCCGCGAGCGGCCCGCCGAGGAGGCCCCCCTGACGGCGCTGCGCAACGCGGTGATGTGGGCGTGGGACTCGGTCGGCGAGGCCATCGAGGCGGTCATCCCGATCGAGCTGCACATGCGCACGTATCTGATGATCGAGTCCACGCCCGCGCTGCTCGCGGTCCATCTGCGCCGCTCGACGGAGCTGGAGGACGCGATGGCGCGCGTCATCGCCGAGCGGGAGGGGCTCGACGTCGACGCGGACCCCCGGCCCCGGATCATGGTGGCCGCGTTCGGCGGGGTGATGCGGCTCACCGGACGGATGTGGGGACGGCGCCAGGACGCGAGTCTGGCCGCCATACGCGAGATGACCGCGCGCTGCCTCGACCTGCTGGGGCCGGCCCTGGCCGGGGACTGGCGGGGGACCGACGACGGCACCGGAGCGCCTGCGGGGACGGGCGGAGCCCCTGCGGGGGCGGGCGGAGCGCCTCGTTGAGGACCCGCCGGGGGCGGGCGGAGCGCCTCGTCGGGGCCCGCCGGGAGCGCCCCTGGCGCCACCCCACGGACCCGCCGGTTCCGGGCGGATAACTGCCGCATACACCGGCTGACCTCCACACCTTTATCGAAACGTGATACGCGTCACGGAATACGCACGGGCCCCGTTGCTTCTCCTAGGGTGTCCCGCAGTGACTTCCTTCGACTCCTCCCCCTCCCTCACCGCATGGCGGGCTCTGCTCGCCCTGGCCGTGGTGTTCGTGATGCTCGCGATCACCGGCTGGACCGCGATCCACCACCAGCGGGACAACGACGTGTCCCTGAAGGAGGCCTTCGCCGCCTGGCACGGCCGCTTCGAGGGCCGTGAGCTGCCCGACCCGCAGGGCCCGCCGCAGCGCGTGGCGAGCTTCTTCGACGGGCTGGACGCCGGCCAGCGCGGCCGGCTCGTCCGGGACCACCCGCTGGTGGTCGGCAACCTCAACGGCGCTCCCCTGCCCCTGCGCTTCGCCGCGAACCGGCGGGCACTCGGCCAGGCCCAGAAGGTCGAGAGCAGACGCATGGACAACCCCCGGGTCTCCCGGGCCGGCCAGCAGGACGCCGACCGACGGATGCACCGCTTCGCGGCACTGCTGCGCGAGGGCCGCAACATACTGGCCTTCGACCCGGACGGCGGCGGGCGGGTCGCGGAGGTCTTCGGCGACCTGGAGCGGGCCCAGCGCATCTCGGTGGTGGTGCCCGGCGTGGACACCAACGTCGTGAACTTCGAACGGACCTACCGCAAGTACTCCTCCCCGGTCGGCATGGCGAAGTCGCTGTACGCCGCCGAGCGCGAGGCCGCCCCCGGCAAGCGGGTCGCCGTGATCGCCTGGGCCGACTACACCGCGCCGGTCGGACTCGGCATGGACGCGATGGTCGGGGCGCCCGCGCAGGCGGGGGCGCGGCGGCTGGTCGCGATGACCGGGGCGCTGCCCGGCGCCGGCTCCGTACCGGTGTCGCTGTTCTGCCACAGCTACGGGTCGGTGGTGTGCGGGGTGGCCGCCAAGAAGCTGCCGGAGCGGGTCACCGACATAGCGGTCTCGGGCAGCCCCGGCATGCGGGCGGACACCGCGGCCGACCTGGGCACGGGCGCCCGGGTGTGGGCGATGCGGGACGCCGACGACTGGATCCAGGACGTGCCGTACCTGGAGGTCGGCGGCATCGGGCACGGCGCGGACCCGGTCTCGCCGGAGTTCGGGGCGCGGGTGCTGTCGGCGTCCGACGCCGTCGGGCACACCGGGTACTTCGAACCCGGCACGGTGAGCATCGGCAACTTCGCGCGGATCGGCGTCGGCAGCTACACCGCGGTGAGCTGCGCGGGTGGCGGCGACACCTGCCGGACGGGAATCCTGAAGAGCGGTGATGCCGGTGACGAGGCCCTCTGAGGTGTCCAACGCGCGTAGAAAGCCGGAAATCACGGTGGCCGCCGAGGGGCGACGTCCGGCCGGACGCCGCATACGATGAGCCGCATGGGTGATGTGCTGGCCGGAATTCATGCCACCTGGGAGTTCGACAGCGACTCCGTGCTCATCCGCTTCGAACGGGGGATACGTACGCCGAAGCTGCTCTCCGCGCTCGGCGAGCGCCGCATCCCGCACGAGGCGTTGGCCGACGTGACGCTGACCCCGGGCAAGCGAGGCACCGTGGTGCTGCACGCGGTGCCCAGACCCGGCGCCGATCCGCTGATGGAGGCAGCCGCCGGACAGCTCAAGGAGAGCTGCGACCCCTACCGGCTGGTGCTGCCCGCGGAGCGCGAGGTGCTGGCGGAGTACTACGCGGACGAACTGCGGGGCCGGGTGCGCGGGGCGGTGGCCGCGGAGCCGGTGGAGCGTTTCCTGGTGGCGCCGCCGCAGGGGCCGCTCCAGTTCAAGGCGTACGACGGGAAGGCCAGCTTCGACGGGACGCAGGTGGCGTTCCGGTGGTTCTGGACCGGTGCGTCGTCGGCGAAGTGGAAGGTCGGCGACCAGAACTTCCCGGTGGCCTCGCTGAGCGGGGTCGAGTGGCGCTCCCCCGATGTCTTCGACGGCCATCTGCGGCTGCTGCGGCGGGACGCGGCGCCCCAGGACGGCGGTCCCGGCCAGGCGGACCAGGACCCGGCGGCGGTGGTGTTCGGTCTGGGCTACGGGCCGGTGCACGAGTCGCTGCCGTTCGCCGCCGCGGTGCTGGCCGCGGTACGGAGCACGGTGCCGGCGGTGGACGCCGGCCGGGAGCGGGTCGCGGTGGACGCCGGGGTGGGCACGGGCCGCCCGGAGCCCGCGGACATCGCCGAGCGCATCCGCCACCTCGGGGACCTGCACCGGGCGGGACTGGTGACCGACGAGGAGTTCTCCGCGAAGAAGGCGGAACTGCTCGCGGAGCTCTAGGGACGCCCGGGAGGCCGGTGGCGCCCCGGGCCGCCGGGACGCATGACGCTGCCGGGCCGCACGGGACTCCCGGGCCGCACGGGACTCCCGGGTCGCCGGGGCGGTGCCGGGACGCGGGGTAGTACCGCGGTATGAGGGCGAGCTCCGGACCCCGGTATGACGTGGGACGACAGGTGCGCTGCCTACGCTGAGAGAGCCATGAGAGAACCGACTCCGCCCTCCCGCCCCCCGCGGCGCCCCGACCACCCGCCGCGCCCCTTCGCCGCACCGGCCGGTGCGCCGCCGGTGGACGGGCTGTTCGCCGCCGGGATGCGCCAGCTGCGCTCCCTCGCGTACGCCGTCAGCCACCCCTCGCACCCGCCGACGCCGCTGCTCGCGGACGCGCCCAAGCGGTGGGAGCGGCTGCTGCCGTACGCCGTGGTGGTCGCGCTGATGGTCACGCTGCTGCCGGTCACCGTGCAGGTGCTGGCCAACGACTACCACGTGCCCGGGGGCATCGCCGGGGCCCTCGCGGTGGCGCAGTCGGTGCCGCTGCTGCTGATCGCGCACCGGCCGTTGCAGGCCTGGTGGATCGTCTTCCCGGCCGGGGTGATCGGCAGTCTCTTCCTCCTCGACGGGGCGCGGGGCAACGCGATCTGGCCGTGGCCGGCGCCCACGATCGTCGGGTCGCTGTTCCTGCTGTTCGCGCTGGCGCTGCGGGAGCGGCGCCAGGCCCTGATCGGGGTCTGGATCGCCACCGCGGTGGCCGGCATCACGCTGGGCCAGCTGCAGCCGGAGGCCAGCGACGGCACCAACGTGCTGACCATCGTGCTGAGCGGCGCGGTGCTGGTGATCGGCGGTGCGCTGCGCGAACGCGGCGAGGCCCAGCGCAAGCTGGCGGAGCAGGAGAACATCAGCGTCGCCGAACGGGCACAGCGGCAGCTGCTGGAGGAACGGACCAGGATCGCCCGCGAGTTGCACGACGTGGTCGCCCACCACATGTCCATGATCACGGTGCAGGCCGACTCGGCCCCGTACCGGATCGGCGGACTGCCGCCGGAGGCGGAGGAGGAGTTCGCCTCGATCGCCGCCAGCGCGCGGGAGTCGCTGACCGAGATGCGGCGGCTGCTGGTGGTGCTGCGCAGCGAGGGCACCGAGGGCGAACGGGCGCCGCAGCCCGGTCTCGACAAGGTGCAGCAGCTGGTGGAGGCCACCGTACGGGCCGGGGTGCCGGCCGAGTTGTCGATGGCGACGGAGCTGGTCACGGGCGAGGGCCGGACGGCGGTGCCGCAGGCGGTGGACCTGTCGGCGTACCGGATCGTGCAGGAGGCCCTGGCCAATGTGGTGCGGCACGCGCCGGGCGCGGTGACCCGGGTGTCGGTGCGCGCGGAGGACACGGATCTGCTCGTGCTGGTGGTCAACGGGCCCGCCCCCGAGCCGACTTCGCGCGTGGAGGCGAAGGGGGCCGGCGGACACGGCCTGGTCGGGATGCGCGAGCGCGTACGGTTGACCGGCGGCACCCTGGACACCGGGCCGTTGCCGGACGGGGGGTTCCGGGTGGCGGCGCGGCTGCCGTTGGCGGGGGCGGCGGCAGGCGCTGGTGAGGCCGATGCCGTCGGTCCGGCCGGTGGTGCCGGCTCCTCGGAACAGGTGCCTGCGGCCGCCCCGGACGCTTCGCCCGATGTCCCCGGCTCCCCCGGTTCCCCCGGTTCCAGCACTCCACCCGATGCGACAGAGAAGGACTCCCCCGCGCCATGACCATCCGCGTGATCATCGTCGACGACCAGGCCATGGTGCGGGCCGGATTCGCCGCACTGCTGTCGGCGCAGGCCGACATCGACGTGGTGGGCGAGGCGCCGGACGGACGGCAGGGGGTGGAGGTCAGCAGGTCCACGCATCCGGACGTGGTGCTGATGGACGTACGGATGCCGGAGATGGACGGCCTGGCCGCCGCGCGGGAGATCCTGAACCCGCCGCCGGGGGTGGTGCACCTGCCGAAGGTGCTGATGCTGACCACCTTCGACGTGGACGACTACGTGTACGAGGCGCTGCGGGCGGGCGCGTCCGGGTTCCTGCTGAAGGACGCGCCGCCCGCCGACCTGATCGCGGCGGTACGGGTGGTGGCTGCGGGCGAGGCGCTGCTGGCGCCGTCGGTGACGCGGCGGTTGATCGCGGACTTCGCCGCGCAGCGGCCCGCTCCCCGGCGCAACCCGTCGCTGCGGCTGAACGGGCTGACGCCGCGCGAGACGGAGGTGCTGGAGCTGATCGCCCGGGGGCTGTCCAACCAGGAGATCGCCGACCACCTGGTCCTGGCCGAACAGACGGTGAAGACGCACATCGGGCGGGTGCTGGCGAAGCTGGGGCTGCGGGACCGGGCGCAGGCGGTGATCTTCGCCTACGAGTCGGGGTTGGTGTCGCCGGGGGACGCGGGGTGAGGTGGCGGATGCGTTGAGGGGGTAGGGGGCGGGGCTGGGCAGGGGCTGAGGGGTGCGGCTCCGCCGGGGGCCGCCCCCTTGCCCGCCCGTTCCGCCCCCCGGGGGGCGGCCCCGCCGCCCAAGGGGACGGCGGGGGGGGTGGGGGCAGCACTACCTTTTGGGGTGCGGAAAACCTCCAGTACTGCGGTATCACCCCGGAGTTGGCCCCGTGGTGTGACGCCCGGGGACCCACCGTCTTCCTACCTTGCTCCACGTCAAGCCGTCGATCACGACGGCAACGTGCGGCAGGGACAGGAAGTGGGGCGGGGCGATGCGCCGGTTCAGGAGGACGTTGGCCGCCGTGGCCTTCGCGGTGGCCATGGTCGGCGGAACCGCCGGCTGGGCGTCCGCCGACGCCCAGACCGCGATCACCGGGCCACCGCCCGGCACCGACGCCTGGCGCGCGGAGGGACTGCCCGACCCCGCGGCCGGCACCCCGGCCCAGGTGAACCGGTTCTTCGCGGGGCTGAGCGCTGAACGGCGCGACGCGCTGGCGCGCCGTCACCCGCTCGTCGTCGGGAACCTCGACGGCGCCCCGGTCGCCCTGCGGTACGCGGCCAACCGGCGCGCCCTGCGCGCCGACGGCCGCTTCCCCCGGCTGCTCTCCCCCGGCCGGCAGATCCTCGCCTTCGACCCCCGCGGGCGCGGGCAGGTCGCCGAGGTGTACGGGGACCTGGGGCGGGCGGCGCACGTGGCGGTCGTCGTACCGGGTTCGGACATCGACGCCTCGACGTACGACCGGGCGAAGGACCCGTACGGCACCCCGGCCGGGATGGCGCGGAGCCTGCGCGGAGAGACCGGGCCGGACACCGCCGTCATCGCCTGGGCCGGCTACACCACCCCCGTCGGCATCGGCATCGACGCCGCGACCGGGTCGCTCGCCGAGGCGGGGGCCGAGCGGCTGGTCCGGCTGACGGACGGGCTCGACGCGGTGGGCGCGCCGGACCCCGCGGTCTTCTGCCACAGCTACGGCTCGGTCGTCTGCGGGCTGGCCGCACCCCGGCTGGACGCCGCCGACCTGGTCGCCCTCGCCTCCCCCGGGATGCACGCGGACAGCGTCGCCGAACTGCGCACCGGCGCCCGCGTCTGGGCCGCCAGGGACGCCACCGACTGGATCGGCAACATCCCCAACGTCCGCTTCCTGGGGCTGGGCCACGGCGCCGACCCCACGGGCGCGGACTTCGGCGCCCGCCCCGTGCCGGCCACCACCGCCCACGGCCACACCGGCTACTTCGCCCCCGGTACCGACTCCCTCCGCGCCTTCGCCGCGATCACCGAAGGAACCGCCCGATGAGCACCCTCACGCCCCCGGCCCCCCGTCCGGCCCTTCGCCCGGACCCCCGCCCCGCCACCGCCCCGGCCGCCCGAACCGCGTCCGGCCCCCGGGGAATCGCGGCGCTGGCCGCCAGGATCGACGCCCGTACTCCCGCGCACCGCGACCGCGCCGTCGACGGGCTGCGGGCCCTGGCGCTGCTCGCGGTGCCCACCGGCCACTGGCTGCTCGGCGGTTTCACCGTCGACGCCGAGGCGGGCTCGCTGCACAACGCCAGCCCGCTCTCCTCCTTCGCCGCCCTCGCCCCGGCCAGCTGGTTCCTCCAGATGCTGGGCATCTTCTTCCTGGTCGGCGGCTACGCGTCCGTCCTGTCCTTCCACCGGCACCAGGGCAGCCCCGCCGAGTGGCTGAAGGGCCGCCTGGTGCGCCTGGGCCGTCCGGTCCTCGGTGTGACGGCCGTCTGGGCGCTGCTCGTTCCGCTGCTGTACGGCCTCGGCGTCCCGGAGGCCACCCTGCGCACCGGTGCCAAACTCGTCGTACAGCCGCTGTGGTTCGTCGGGGTGTACGCGGCGATCACCGCGCTCACCCCGCTGTGCATCCGTGCCGCCCGCCGGGCCGGCGCCTGGTCGGCGGCGCCCCTGATCGCTTCCGTCGCGGTCGTCGACTTCCTGCGGTACGGCCCGTACGCGGACGCCGTGCCGTCCTGGCTGAGCCTGCTCAACCTGCTCCCCGGCTGGCTCTTCGCCTACCAACTGGGCGTCGCCTGGGGTGAGAAGAAGCTGTCCCGGCGCGCCGCGCGGGTGCTGCTGATCGGCGGCACCGTGCTCTTCGCCGTGCTGCTCCTCGCGTTCCACTACCCGGCGTCGATGGTCGGCGTACCCGGCCAGGACCGCACCAACTCGCACCCGCCGTCGCTGCTGGTGCTCGCCCTGGCCGCGGCCCAGAGCGGTGCGGCGATCCTGCTGCGCGAGAGGATCGCGAAGCTGCTGCGGCGTCCCGCGCTCTGGGCCCCGGTGGTCGTCGTCAACCTGTGCGCGATGACGATCCTGTGCTGGCACCAGACCGCGATGCTGGCCGCCGCGGTCCCCGGCTCGTACCTCGGTACGATCCCGGGCCTGACCGCCGCCCCCGACACTCCGGGGTGGATCCTGGCCCGGCTCGCCTGGATGCCGCTGTTCGCGGTGCTGCTGGCCGTGATCGCCAAGTTCACGCACGTCTTCGAGAACCCGGGCAGGAACGCCCGTGCCACGACGCGGGACCGGCGGGCGCTCGCGGGCCTGCTCGCCGCGGGCTTCACCGCCTTCGCCCTGGGCCTGGCGTGAGCCGCCGGGCCGGGGCGGAGGTCCGCCCCGGCCCGGCTCCGCGCCGCCGGTTGCTCCCGTTACTCCCGGCCGGCCGAGGCGAAGGACATGTCCGCGTAGCGGGTCCCGGCCACCTGTCCGGCGATCGGCTCCAGCAGCGCCAGTTCCTCGGCGCTCAGCACCATCCGGGTGGCCGCCGTGTTCTCCTCCACCCGGGTGCGCCTGCGGGTCCCCGGGATCGGGACCACCGACACCCCGTGCACCTGCGCCTGCTGCTGCACCCAGGCCAGCGCGACCTGGCCGGCGGTGACGCCCCGGGTGCGGGCGATCTCCCGGACCGGCTCCAGCAGCGCGGCGTTGGCCTGCGCGTTGTCCCCGTTGAAGCGGGGGTGGTGACGGCGGAAGTCGCCCTCGGTGAGGTCCTTCTCGGCGCTCGCGAAGGACCCGGTGAGGAAGCCGCGGCCGAGCGGCGAGTACGCGACGAGGGTCGCCCCGCTCTCCGCGACCGCGGGCACCACGCCCGCCTCGATGTCCCGGCTGAACAGCGACCACTCCGACTGGACCGCGGCGATCGGGTGCACGGCCTGCGCGGCGCGCAGTTCGTCGCCGGTGACCTCGCTCAGCCCGAGCTGCTTGACCTTGCCCGCCGCGACCAGTTCGGCCATCACGCCGACGGTCTCCTCCAGGGGGACGTTCACGTCGCGCCGGTGCATGTAGTAGAGGTCGATGACGTCGACGCCGAGCCTGCCGAGGCTGTCGTCGACGCACTTGCGGATGTAGGCGGGGTCGTTGCTGATGAACCGCTTGGTGTTGTCCTCGGGGTCCACGGCCAGCGCGAACTTCGTGGCGAGGGTGATCTCGTTCCGGTGCGCGGCGACGAAGGGGGCGAGGAACCGCTCGTTCTCGCCGTCCCCGTAGGCGTCCGCGGTGTCGTACATGGTGACGCCCAGTTCGAGGGCCCGCTCCAGGGTGGCCCGTGCCTCGGCGGCGTCGGTGGGCCCGTACGCGAAGCTCATGCCCATGCAGCCGAGGCCCTGGATGCCGACCTCGGGGCCGGCGGGACCGCCGAGGCGGGTGGTGGCGAGAGTGGGGCGGTCGCTGTGGGTGCTCATGAAAAAGTCAGAACCTCTCCGACGCCCGACGGGCATCCGCATAAACATTGATCTTGTAGTCGAGCACGGCCAGGGTGTCCTGGAGCTCCGCGATCCGGGCCGTCACGTCCCGGCGGGTCGCCTCCAGCAGTTCCTGCCGCTCCTCGAAGGTGTGCGTTCCGGCGCGGACCAGTTCCGCGTAGCGCACCATGTCGGCGACCGGCATCCCGGTCAGTCGCAGCTTGCCGACCAGCGCGAGCCAGTCCAGGTCCCGGTTGCGGAACCGGCGCTGCCCGGTGTGCGAGCGGTCCACGTGCGGCATCAGCCCGATCCGCTCGTACCAGCGCAGGGTGTGCGCGGTGAGCCCGGTGACCGCGGCCACCTCACTGATCGTGTAGTGGTCGCGGCCCTCGGGCAGCGGGTGTCCGCCGACCGTCTCGCAGGTGCCCCTCGCGGGCTTCGCCTCGGCCTGTGCGCTCTGTACGGGACTGCTGTCGATCACCGTCATGTCCTCCACGCTAGAACCTTGGAGTGCACTCCAAGCAAGGAAAACCCGGGAGAACTTTGCCGGGCGCCGCGTAACCTGCGCCGCATGGATCACGGAACGGTACGGCGCGCGCACGCCGACGACGCGGCGGAAGTGCTGCGGCTGCGCCAGATGATGCTGGAGTCGATGGGCCGCGGGCCCACCGCGGCCGACTGGCAGAACGCCTCCCTCCCCGAGCTGCGCAAGAGGCTCGCGGACCAGGACGGCGACTTCGCCGTCTTCGTCGCCGAGCACCCCTCGCTGGCGGGCAGACTGGGCACGATGGCCGCCGGCACGGTCGACTACCGCATCGGCAACCCGGTGTCCCCGCTCGGCAACCGCGGCCACGTCTTCGGGGTGGTCACCGCCCCGGACGCCCGGCGCGCGGGCGGGGCCCGCGCCTGCACCGAGGCGCTGCTGGACTGGTTCCGCGAGCGGGGCGTGCGGCAGGTGGACCTGGGGGCGTCGGCGGAGGCGGAGCCGCTGTACACGTCGCTCGGCTTCACCCGCCGCCCGGACCCGGCGATGCGGCTGGACCTCTTCTAGCCCCTGCCGCCCGGGGGCCCGTTCGGGCTCCGGTTAGGCTCGACGTCATGCAGAGCGTGACGATGATCGAGTCCTGGCCGGTGCCCACGGCCGCCGCAGCCGTCGTACGGGCGGACGGCACCGTCCTCGGGTCGCACGGCCCGGCGGACCACCGCTTCCCGCTCGCCTCCGTCACCAAGCCGCTCGCCGCGTACGCGGCCCTGGTGGCGTACGAGGAGGGTGCGATCGAGCTGGACGAGCCGGCCGGCCCGCCCGGTGCCACCGTCCGCCACCTGCTCGCCCACACCAGCGGTCTGGCGTACGACGAGATGCGGGTCACCTCCGAGCCGGGCACCCGCCGCCTCTACTCCAACGCGGGCTTCGAGGCCCTGGGCGACCACCTCACGAAGGCCACCGAGATCCCCTTCCCGGACTACCTGCGCCAGGCCGTCCTGGAACCCCTCGGCATGGCCGCCACCTCGCTCGAAGGCGCCGCCTCCCCCGCCCGGGACGGCGTGTCCACCGTCGGCGACCTCCTGCGGTTCGCCGCCGAACTCCAGGCCCCGCGCCTGCTGGACCCCCGTACGGTCGCCGAGGCCACCCTCACCGTGCACTACCCCGGCACCAAGGGCGTCCTGCCCGGCTTCGGCCACCAGAACCCCAACGACTGGGGCCTCGGCTTCGAGATCCGCGACTCCAAGTCCCCCCACTGGACCGGCTCTTCCTCCTCCCCCCGCGCCTTCGGCCACTTCGGCCAGTCGGGCACCTTCCTCCTCGTCGACCCGGACGCGGGCCTCGCCGCCGTCGCCCTCACCGACCGCCCCTTCGGCCCCTGGGCGGCCGAGGTCTGGCCCCCCTTCGTGGACGCGGTGCTTGCGGAGGCCCGCGCGGTCTGACCCCGCCCTAGCGGTCGGCCTCCGTCATCGGCCGGGCCCGTGCCCAGTGCTCCTCGAACTCGGCCGGGCCGATCTCCTGGGCCGCCGACGCGGGGGCGTAGAGGTCGACGACCGGGGGGTTGAAGTCCCAGTCGTCGGGGGTGCTGCGCACGGCGGTGCCGTCCTCGGCCACCTCCACCTGGCGGCTGCGGCGGCCGTCGGGGCCGATCTCCATCAGATAGTCGACCGGTTCCTCGTCGTCCTCGTCCCAGCGGCGCCGCAGGTGCACCACGTCCCGGCCGGCGAGCGCGCCGAAGTCCGGGTGGTCGCGCTGGGCGGCCCGCTCCGCGCGCAGCGTGTCGAGTCCCGGGGGCATCCGCGGAGCGTCGATGTCGACCACCTCGGTGTCCTCGTCCGTCTCGAAGCGGGCCACCGTCCGCGGGTCGTCGACCACTTCGACCCAGGCGAATGTCTCCAGCACCTCGCGCTCGGACCGCGCCAGGATCCACCACCAGCAGCCGCCCATGCCGTAGTCGTGCAGGACGAGGAAGCGGCGCGGCGCAGGTGTGCGGGTGTGGGTCATGAGGAGGAAGCGTAGGACCCCCGTCGCGTTGGGCTACCCTCCCACCCGACGAGAGCGACACGGTTGCACACGGTTCGACGGGCGGGAAAGCGCATGCGGCAGGGCAGTACGGGCGGACAGTTCCACCCGCTGGAGGACAAGGACCCCCGTACGGTCTCCAGTTACCGCATCGCGGCCCGGCTCGGTGCGGGCGGCATGGGGCAGGTGTACCTGTCGTACACGCCGGGCGGGCATCCGATCGCCGTCAAGGTGATCCGCCCCGAGCTCGGCGACGACGCCGGGTTCCGGCAGCGGTTCCGTCTTGAGGTGCAGGCGGCGCAGCGCGTGCAGGGGCTGTACACCGCGCCCGTGATCGACTTCGACACCGAGGACAGCCGGCCCTGGCTGGCCACCGCCTACGTGCCGGGCCCCTCGCTGGCCGTCGCCGTCTCCGAGCACGGCAGACTGCCGGTGCCCGCCGTGCTGCGGCTGCTCGCCGGGATGGCCGAGGCGCTGAAGGTCATCCACGCGGCGGGCATCGTGCACCGGGACCTGAAGCCCGCGAACGTGCTGCTGGGCGCCGACGGGCCGAAGGTGATCGACTTCGGGATCGCGCGCGCGGCGGACGCGACCGCCCTCACCGGGACCGGCGTCACGGTGGGTACGCCCGCGTTCATGTCGCCGGAGCAGGCGGCGGGCAGGGAGATCGGGCCCGCCTCCGACGTCTTCACGCTCGGCCAGGTCGGCGTGTACGCGGCGCTGGGCGCGACCGCGCACGGCGAGGGCAACTCGCACGCGGTGCTCTACCGGATCGTGCACGAGGAGCCGGACCTGACCGGGCTGCCCGAGGAGCTGGGCTTCCTGGCGCGCTGCCTGGCCAAGGACCCGGCCGAGCGGCCCGACCCGGCGGAGATCATCGAGCTGTGCCGGGCCGCCTCCCCGGAACCGCTGAGCCAGCAGGGCAGTTGGCTGCCCGAGGCGATGACCGAGGACATCGACCGGCGGACCCGCGCCTGGGCGGCGATGCGCACGACGACGGAGGCGGACAAGGGCCGCGACGCGGCCGGTGCGGAGGAAGGGGCGGTTGCCGGGGAAGCGGCGGCCCGGGCTCCCGGGGCCGGCCCCGGTGGGGTGCACCACGCCCCGACGCGGACCGCGGAAGCGACCCCGCCCCCGGTCACCGCCGCCCCGCGGGCCGCCGCCCCGACCCCGCCGCCGGGCGCTCCCGCCCCGCAGGCCGCGGCTGTGCCGACCCCGCCGCCGTACCCGGGCACCTACCCCGGAATGCAGCCGTCCGGCCCGGCCACCCATCCCGGTCCTGGCGCCGCCCACCCCACGTACCCCACCCAGGCCCAGCAGCCGCACAGTCTGCACGCGGCGCCCTACCCGGTGCAGCCGGGGCCGGGGTGGCTGCCGCAGCCGCCGCCGAAGAAGAAGATGAGCGGCGGGGCAATCGCGCTGATCGTGATCGCGGCGGTGCTGCTGCCGGTCGGGGGCTGCGCCGCGCTGCTCGCGGGCGTGGCCACCAGTTCCCAGAACAACAAGCCGGGCGCCGCCGCCTCCGGCAAGGGCGGCACGCCGCGCCCCGACCCCAAGCCCGTGACGTACAAGGGCGTGAACGTCCCCAACGACTACTACGTGCGGTTCGCCGACTCGCCGCTCAAGCCGGTCCACTCCGGCGACGCCGGCTACGAGGACGACGCCGACTTCTACTACTGGAGCGACGAGCGCTACCTCGGCAGCAGCAGCGCGCAGGTGGTGCTGCTGAACAACTCCCAGCAGGGTTCGCTGAAGACCTGCCGCGCCGAGACCCGGTTCACCGAGCGCGTCACGCTCGGACAGGCGGGCCCCGGCACGCAGTTCTGCGTGCACACCAAGTCGGGGCACATCGCCCTGGTGACGCTGAAGGCCAAGTCGGGCTCCTCCGACCCCAGCGACTACGTGACCCTCGACTTCACGCTGTGGCGCAACGCCGAGGAGCCGGACTCCAGCTACTGACCGGGCCGTCCGCCGGACCGGCCGCCTACCGGTCCGGGCGCTCGGCGAACTCCCACACCAGCACCTCGGCGTCCCCGGCGGCGACCAGGGCGTGCCCGCTCTCCCGCGCGGCCCGCACCGAGTCGCCGGGGCCCAGCTCCCGGGCGCCGAGCGCGAGTTCGCCCCGTACGACATGGACGTAGCAGTGCGGCGGCAGCGGCACCCGCTGCCCGGCCGCCGGGCGTGCGACGTGCAGCACCGCGCCAGCGCCCGGCAGCTCGTAGCGGGCGGCGACGGCGCGCGCCACGTCGTAGGCGGCCTCGCCGCCGGGGGTCAGCGGGGCCAGCCACATCTGCACGAACACCAGCGGCCCGGGGCCCTCGTTGCGCTCCTCGTGGCGCACGCCGTCGCCCGCGCCGAGGTACTGCACGTCGCCGGGGCGCACGAGCGTCCGCCGGCCGGTGGAGTCGCGGTGGGTCAGCTCGCCCTCGACGACCCAGGTGACGATCTCGGTGTGGCTGTGCGGGTGTTCGTCGAATCCGGCGCCGGGGGCCAGGCGTTCCTCGTTGCAGGCGAGGACGGGGCCGAAGCGCAGATTGTCCGGGTCGTAGAAGTGCCCGAAGGACAGGGCGTGCAGGGACTCGATGCCGGCGGCGAGGTCGCCGCCCCGGTAGCGGTCGGCGGCGCGGTGCAGGGAGATCACGGGGACCACGGTAGCCCCGGCAGACGGTGCCGCCCGCCGGATAAGGCAGTCTTGTCACCGTGCCCCGATCCGATCCCGCGCAGCAGTCAGCGCCGCAGCCCGAGCCGTCCGCGCCCGTAGAAGGGTCCGCGGACGGGCCCGCCAAGCGCGCCTCCCACCCGCACACCGCGACCCTCAAGCGGCTGGAGCAGTCCTCCGGCAGCCTCGCCGCGAGCGCCATCGCGCGGATGGACGAGACCCTGCCCTGGTACCGGGCGATGCCGCCGGAGAACCGGTCGTGGATCGGTCTGGTCGCGCAGGCGGGCATCGCCGCCTTCACGGAGTGGTTCCGCCACCCGGAGACCCCGCAGGCGATCTCGACCGACGTGTTCGGCACGGCGCCGCGCGAGCTGACCCGGGCGATCACGCTGCGCCAGACCGTGGAGATGGTCCGCACGACCATCGAGGTCATGGAGTCGGCGATCGAGGAGGTCGCCGCGCCCGGCGACGAGTCGGTGCTGCGCGAGGCGCTGCTGGTGTACGCCCGGGAGATCGCCTTCGCGACCGCCCAGGTGTACGCGCAGGCCGCGGAGGCCCGGGGTGCCTGGGACGCGCGGCTGGAGTCGCTGGTGGTGAACGCGGTGCTGTCCGGGGAGGCCGACGAGGGCGCGGTCTCGCGGGCCGCGGCGCTCGGCTGGAACTCGCCGGAGCACGTGTGCGTGGTGCTGGGCACCGCCCCCGACGGGGACTCCGAGCTGACCGTGGAGGCGATCCGGCGGGCCGCCCGGCACGCCAAGCTCCAGGTGCTGACCGGTGTGCTGGGCACGCGGCTCGTCGTCATCGCGGGCGGCAGCGACAACCCGCTGCACGTGGCGAAGTCCCTCATCGGCCCGTACGCGGCCGGGCCGGTGGTCGCCGGTCCCGTGGTGCCGGACCTGCTCGCGGCGACGAAGTCCGCCCAGGCCGCCGCGGCCGGTCTCAAGGCGTGCACCGCGTGGCAGGACGCCCCCCGGCCGGTGCTCGCCGACGATCTGCTGCCGGAGCGGGCCATCGCGTCCGACCCCGCCGCGCGTGAGCAGCTAGTAGAGGAGATCTACAGACCGCTGGAGGAGGCTGGTTCCGCGCTCCTGGAGACCTTGAGCGTCTACCTCGAACAGGCGAGCAGTCTCGAAGGGGCGGCCCGGATGCTCTTCGTACACCCCAATACCGTGCGCTACCGGCTCCGACGTGTGACAGACGTCACCGGCTGGTCACCCTCCGACGTCCGATCGGCGTTCACGCTCCGCATCGCCCTGATCCTGGGGCGTCTGGCCGACGGCGATTCGCCGTCCTAGACTTTTGTCGGATACAAACAATTCCCCCGACGGTTCTTCGTCCCAGTCCCCACGGGCAGAAGACGCCGCCCACAAGAGAGAGTGTGAGGGTGCTCGTACTCGTCGCTCCCGGCCAAGGCGCTCAGACGCCCGGCTTCCTGACTCCCTGGCTCGAACTCCCCGGCGCGGCCGACCGCATCGCGGCCTGGTCCGACGCCATCGGGCTCGACCTCGTCCACTACGGCACGAAGGCCGACGCGGACGCCATCCGTGACACCGCCGTCGCCCAGCCCCTGCTGGTCGCCGCCGGTCTCCTCTCGGCATCCGCGCTCGGCGACATCTCCACGGTCGGCGCCGTCGCCGGGCACAGCGTCGGTGAGATCACCGCCGCCGTGTTCGCCGGTGTGCTCGCCGACGACGCCGCGCTGCGTTTCGTACGCACCCGCGGTCTCGGCATGGCCGAGGCCGCCGCCGTCACCGAGACCGGGATGGCCGCCCTGCTCGGCGGCGACCCCGAGGTGACGATCGCGCACCTGCGCAAGCTCGGTCTGACCCCGGCGAACGTGAACGGCGCCGGCCAGATCGTCGCCGCCGGTACGGCCGAGCAGCTCGCGGCGCTGGAGGCGGACAAGCCGGAGGGGGTGCGCCGGGTCGTCGCCCTGAAGGTGGCCGGCGCGTTCCACACCGAGCACATGGCCCCGGCGGTCGCCGAACTCGGCAAGGCCGCCCAGGACCTGGTGGTGTCGGACCCGGCCCTCACCTACGTCTCGAACGCGGACGGCCGTACGGTCGCCACCGGTTCCGAGATCGTCTCGCGCCTGGTGAACCAGGTCTCCAACCCGGTCCGCTGGGACCTGTGCATGGAGACCTTCCAGGAGCTGGGCGCGGAAGCTCTCATCGAGGTCTGCCCGGGGGGCACCCTCACGGGCCTCTCCAAGCGGGCCCTCCCGGGGGTCAGGAACCTGGCGCTCAAGACCCCCGACGACCTCGACGCGGCCCGCGCGCTCCTCGCCGAGCACGCGGGCGCGTAAGGAGCGAGCAGATGTCGAAGATCAAGCCCAGCAAGGGCGCCCCGTACGCGCGCATCCTCGGTGTCGGCGGCTACCGCCCCACCCGGGTCGTGCCCAACGAGGTGATCCTCGAAAGGATCGACTCCTCCGACGAGTGGATCCGCTCGCGCTCCGGCATCGCCACCCGCCACTGGGCCTCCGACGAGGAGACCGTGGCGATGATGTCGATCGAGGCGGCCGGCAAGGCCATCGCCGACGCGGGGATCAGCCCCGAGCAGGTCGGCGGGGTCATCGTCTCCACCGTCTCGCACTTCAAGCAGACCCCCGCCGTCGCGACCGAGATCGCGCACCGGATCGGCGCCGACAAGCCCGCGGCCTTCGACATCTCCGCCGGATGCGCCGGCTTCGGATACGGACTGACGCTGGCCAAGGGCATGATCGTCGAGGGCAGCGCCGAGTACGTCCTCGTGATCGGCGTGGAGCGGCTCAGCGACCTCACCGACCTGGAGGACCGCGCGACGGCCTTCCTGTTCGGCGACGGTGCGGGCGCGGTCGTCGTCGGGCCCGCCCAGGAACCGCACATCGGTCCGACCGTGTGGGGCTCGGAGGGCGACAAGTCCGAGACGATCAAGCAGACGGTGGCGTGGGACAAGTTCCGCGTCGGCGACGTCTCGCACCTGCCGCTCGACAGCAACGGCGAGGTCAAGTTCCCGGCCATCACGCAGGAGGGCCAGGCGGTGTTCCGCTGGGCCGTCTTCGAGATGGCGAAGGTCGCCCAGCAGGCGCTGGACGCGGCCGGGATCTCTGCGGACGACCTGGACGTCTTCATTCCGCACCAGGCCAACATGCGGATCATCGACTCGATGGTGAAGACTCTCAAGCTGCCGGAGCACGTCACGGTCGCCCGTGACGTCGAAACCACCGGCAACACCTCGGCCGCCTCGATCCCGCTCGCAATGGAGCGGCTCCTGGCGACCGGACAGGCGAAGAGCGGCGACACCGCCCTCGTCATCGGCTTCGGGGCGGGTCTCGTGTACGCCGCGACGGTCGTTACCCTCCCCTAGGGCATTTGCTTCGGATACATCCGGACAACGCCCGCTCTCTGCACCCCCGATTCACTTACACCGAAGGAGCGCCATCATGGCCGCCACTCAGGAGCAGATCGTCGAAGGTCTCGCCGAGATCGTCAACGAGATCGCCGGCATCCCCACCGAGGACGTCCAGCTGGACAAGTCCTTCACCGACGACCTGGACGTCGACTCGCTGTCCATGGTCGAGGTCGTCGTCGCCGCCGAAGAGCGCTTCGACGTGAAGATCCCGGACGAGGACGTCAAGAACCTCAAGACTGTCGGCGACGCCGCCAAGTACATCCTGGAGCACCAGGGCTGACCCAGCCCCTGCTGTTCTGTGTCGCCACCCGGCGGTGGCGCCGTGAAAAACTTCCCCCTCTACACGTGGAGAAAGAATTCCTGTGAGCCCGACCAATCGCACCGTGGTCGTCACCGGTATCGGCGCAACAACCCCGCTGGGTGGCGACGCCGCATCGACCTGGGAAGGTCTGCTGGCAGGCCGGTCCGGCGTGAGCCCCCTGGAGGGCGAGCGCTTCGCCGAGCTTCCGGTACGCATTGCCGCACAGGCGGCCGTGGACCCCTCCGAGGTGCTGCCGCGCCCGCTGGCCCGCAAGCTGGACCGTTCGGCGCAGTTCGCGGTCATCGCCGCGCGCGAGGCCTGGGCCGACGCGGGCTTCACCGCGAAGGCCGGTGAGGAGACCGCCGCCGACGGGACCCCCGTCATCGCCCCCGAGCGTCTGGGCGCGGTCATCTCCTCGGGCATCGGCGGCATCACCACCCTGCTCGACCAGTACGACGTGCTGAAGGAGAAGGGCGTACGCCGCGTCTCCCCGCACACCGTTCCGATGCTCATGCCCAACGGCCCGTCCGCCAACGTCGGCCTGGAGATGGGCGCCCAGGCGGGCGTGCACTCCGTGGTCAGCGCGTGCGCGTCCGGCGCCGAGGCGGTGGGCTACGCGATCGAGATGATCCGCTCCGGCCGCGCCGACGTCGTCATCGCCGGTGGCACCGAGGCGACCATCCACCCGCTGCCGGTCGCCGCGTTCGCCAACATGATGGCGATGTCGAAGAACAACGACGAGCCCGAGAAGGCCTCGCGCCCCTACGACACCGCCCGGGACGGCTTCGTCCTCGGCGAGGGCGCCGGCATCGTCGTCCTGGAGTCGGCGGAGCACGCCGCCGCACGCGGCGCGCGGGTCTACTGCGAGGCCGTCGGCCAGGGCCTGTCCTCGGACGCGCACCACATCGCGCAGCCCGAGCCGACCGGCCGCGGCATCGCCGCCGCCCTCCAGCAACTGCTGGACGCCACGGGCCTGGCCCCGTCCGAGATCGCGCACCTCAACGCGCACGCCACGTCCACCCCGCAGGGCGACGTCGCCGAGATCAAGGCGCTCCGCAAGGTCCTGGGCGACGACCTCGACCACGTCGCGGTGTCCGCGACGAAGTCGATGACCGGTCACCTGCTGGGCGGTGCGGGCGGCATCGAGACCGTCGCGACCGTGCTGGCCCTGTACCACCGCACGGCCCCGCCGACCATCAACGTGGACGACCTGGACCCGGAGGCGGCGGAGGCGGACATCGTCCGCGACAAGCCGCGCTCGCTGCCCGCCGACGGCACGATCGCCGCGCTGAACAACTCGTTCGGCTTCGGCGGCCACAACGTGGTGCTGGCGTTCCGCACGGTCTGAGCCGGCCGCGCCGCGGATCTTCCGCACGTGTACGCCCGAAGGCCCCGCTCCCTCTCGCAGGGGGGCGGGGCCTTCGGGCGTACCGGGGGCCACGGGCGGACGGCGACCTCAGACGACCTGGTGGAGCCAGCGCACCGGGGCGCCCTCGCCGGCGTACCGGAAGGGTTCCAGTTCGTCGTCCCACGGCTTGCCGAGCAGCCGGGAGACCTCCGCCTCCAGGTCGCTCTCGCCGCGCACCGAGCGGGCGAGGGCGGCCCGCAGCCGGTCCTCGGGGATGAGGATGTCGCCGTGCATGCCGGTCACGGCGTGGAAGATGCCGAGTTGCGGCGTGGAGCTGTAGCGCTCGCCCTCGGCGGTGGGACAGGGCTCGGCCGTCACCTCGAAGCGGAGCATGTCCCAGCCGCGCAGCGAGGACGCCAGCTTGGACGCCGTACCCGCTCTGCCCTGCCAGGAGAATTCGGATCTCCAGGTGCCCGGCGCGGCCGGCTGCCTGATCCAGTCGAGACCGACTCGCACACCGAGCACGGAACCCACCGCCCATTCGACATGGGGGCACATCGCGCGCGGTGCGGAGTGGACGTAGAGAACTCCACGTGTCGTCACCGGGACCTCCTGCTGTGTGGGTCGAGGTTCGCCTTCACCAGCGGCCTCGTGCTCCCTGGCCGTGCGGTCGAGGTGACACGCCCGGCCGGCTCCCGAGGTTGTCAACAGTAAACAGCATCGGGAGTGAATCTCCTGAAAAGGGACAGTATGTGACGTCATGTAATTTACCGGTACGGGATGGGCCGGGTACCGGCGGTGGTGTTGCTGTGGCTTTGCACTGGTGCCGTGGGGGAAAAGCTACCGTGCCGGGTGCGCCGGGGTGTGCCGTACTGTCGGTCCGGGGGCGGGGAATCGCCGGGGTTATCCGGGGTTTTCCGGATCTTTTCGAGGCCTTTACGCAACGACGCACACCGTCGCGAGGAGGGAAGCGGGGCCATGCGCAACAGCAGCCGGGGAGCGTCGCGGGTACGCCGCCGGGCACGGACCGCGGCAGCCGGACTGATGGCAGGCGCACTGCTCACGGTGGCCGGGTGCGGGGGCGGCGGCACGGACGACGACCCCTCGGGGGCACGGGCGGGCGGCCCCCGGAGCCCGGCCGCCACCCCGACGCCCCGGCCCACGCCCACCCCCACGTGGGACCGCTCGCCGTCCTCGCTCGTTGCCGTCGGGGATTCGATAACACGTGGGTTCGACGCGTGTTCGGTACTGGCGGACTGCCCGGAGGTGTCCTGGGCGACCGGGACGAACCCGGCGGTCAACAGCCTGGCACGGCGCCTGCTGGGCCCGCGCGAGGCGGAGCGGCGCAGCTGGAACCTTGCGGTGTCCGGCTCCCGGATGGCCGATCTGCCGCAGCAGATGTCCCGGGCGGCGGAGCACCGGCCGGAGCTGGTCACGGTGATGACCGGCGCGAACGACGCCTGCCGCAGTTCGGTGGCGGCGATGACGCCGGTGGCGGACTTCCGCGCCTCCTTCGAGGAGTCGCTGCGCACGCTCCGCACGCGGCTGCCGAGGACGCAGGTGTACGTGGCGAGCGTCCCCGACCTGAAGCGGCTGTGGTCCGAGGGCCGGAACAACCCGCTCGGCAAGCAGGTGTGGGCGCTCGGGGTGTGCCCCTCGATGCTCGGTGACGCGGACGCGACGGACGAGCGGGCGGTGGCGCGGCGGGACGCGGTGCGGGAACGGGTGGTGGCGTACAACGGGGTGCTGCGGGAGGTGTGCGCCAAGGACCGGTGGTGCCGGTACGACGGCGGGGCGGTCTTCGGGTTCGCCTTCGGCGGGGCGCAGCTGAGCCAGTGGGACTGGTTCCACCCGAGCGTGGACGGGCAGGGGCGGCTGGCGGAGCTGGCCCATCGGGGGATCACGGGGGCCGGCCCCCGCTGAGTTCCCCCCTCGGGGGTGCGTCGCTCGCGCGGTTCCCCGCGCCCGCGAGGGGGCGCGGGGAACCGTGGCTCAGCCGCGGACGTCCAGGGTTGCGGTGAGGCGGGGGTCGGTGAGGGAGTGGGCGGCGCTCACCTCGTAGCGGCCCGGGACCAGGCGCCACGCGTGCGCCGTCTCGTCCCAGATCTCGAACGCGCGGCGCGGCAGGTCGATCGTCACCTCGGCGCTCTCCCCCGCCCCGGCCCGTACGCTCGCGAACCCGGCCAGCCACCTGGCCGGCCGCTCCACCTCGTCGGCGACCGGTGCCAGATAGATCTGGACCACCTCGCGCCCGGTCCGCCCGCCCGTGTTGCGCAGCCGGACCCGGGCGGTCCTGCCGTCCAGTTCCAGGGACTCGTAGCTCCACGTCGTGTAGCCGAGGCCGTGGCCGAAGGGGTACGCGGGGGCCGTGCCCGCCCTGTCCCAGGCCCGGTAGCCGATGAAGACGCCCTCGGTGTACGGGAGCCGGCCGTCCTGCGGGGTCACCCGGGTGACCGGCGCGTCCGCGAAGGAGACCGGCCAGGTGGTCGGCAGCCGGCCGCCCGGCTCCTGCGCGCCGAGCAGCACGTCGGCGAGCGCGGCCCCGCCCTCCTGGCCGGGGAACCAGCTGAGGAGGACGGCGGCGACCTCGTCGCGCCAGGGCAGTTCGACCGGGGAGCCGGAGTTGACGATCACGATCGTGCGGGGGTTGACCGCGGCCACCTCGCGCACCAGGTCGTTCTGGCGGCCGGGGAGGGCGAGGTCCGTGCGGTCGAAGCCCTCGGACTCCACCCGGTCGGTGGTGGCGACCACCACGACCGCCGCGTCCGCCCCGCGCGCCGCCTCGACGGCCTCGGCGATCAGGGCGTCCTCGTCCTGCCGCGGGCCGAGGTGGGTGAGCGAGAACATGATCGCGGTGAGGGGCGAGCCGGTGTTCTTCAGGACGGTGTGGCGCAGTGAGACGGCGATGGTCTCGCCCGCTTCCAGGACGCGCCGGCCGCGCTCGGTCGGGGCGCCGAAGAACGCCTCGAAGGGGTCGGCGGCGGCGCTCATGCCCTGGACGTCGTCGTACACGCACACGTCCGCGAGGGACAGCGCGAAGTGGCCGATGCCGCGGGTGCCGAAGGCGTGCTCGCCGCTCTCGCGCGCCGTGAAGGTGCCGACGACCTCGATGGAGTGCAGCGCCTCGTGGGTGACGCCGGCCGGGAGGTCGTCGCCGATCCACTGGACCTGCCCGCCTGGCAGGGAGCCCTCGCCGAGGACCGTGCCGTCCTCGGCGCGGCAGACGGCGCGCAGGGCGAAGCCCTTGTCGGCGACGGCGAGTTCGTCGCTCGGGTCGGCGCCGACCCGGTAGGAGACGACGCCCTCGGGGAGGGCGACGAGCAGTCCGTCGAGGGGGGCGACGACGCGCTCGGGGAAGACGGTGGCGGAGCCGCCGCCGAGCACCCGGGCGTCCCTGGCCGCCGCGCCGCTGAGGGCGAGGGAGCGGAGGGCGGCGGGGTCCAGCGGGAGGGCCGCGCCGTCGTTCTTGACGAGGACGGCGCCGCGGTGGGCGACCTCGCGGGCCACCGCCTGGCCGTCGAGCGCGGCGGGCAGGTCGGTGACGGCGGCCGGGGCGCCGTCCAGGATGCCGACGCGGGCGGCGAGCCGCAGCACGTTGCGCACCGCGTCGTCGACCAGTGCCTCGTCGATCTCGCCGGCGCGGACCGCGCCGGCGAGCGCCTCCCCGTACACGGTGCGCGGGCCGGGCATGGCGACGTCGAGACCGCCCTCGATGTCGCCCTTGGTGGAGCGGGCGGCCATCCAGTCGGAGACGTTGGCGCCGTCGAAGCCCCACTCGCCGCGCAGCACCTCGTTCACCAGGTGGCGGTGCTCGGTCATGGTGGTGCCGTTGACCCGGTTGTAGGCGGTCATGATGCCCCAGGGGTGGGCGTTGGTGACGATGGCCTCGAAGGGGGCGAGGTAGAGCTCGCGCAGCGGGCGCGGGGCGATGACGCTGTCGACGGTGAAGCGGTCGGTCTCCGCGTCGTTGCCGACGAAGTGCTTGACGGTGGTGCCGACGCCGCCGTCCTGGACCCCGGCGACGTACCCGGAGCCGATCTCGCCGGTGAGGTACGGGTCCTCGGAGTAGCACTCGAAGTGCCGGCCGCCGAGCGGCGAGCGGTGCAGGTTGACGGTCGGCGCGAGGAGGACGTGGACGTTCTTGCGGCGGGCCTCCTGGGCCAGCAGCCGGCCGGCCCGGCGGGCCAGCTCCGGGTCCCAGGCGGCGGCGAGCGCGGTGGGCGACGGGAGGGCGATCGACGGGTCGTCGGCGGTCCAGCGCACCCCGCGGACGCCGATCGGGCCGTCGGACATCACCAGCGGGCGCAGGCCGATCTCGGGGAGCGCGGGCAGCGTCCACATGTCCCGGCCGGCCAGCAGCCGGGTCTTCGCGTCGAGGTCGAGCTTGCCGAGCGCGGCCTCGACGGCCTCCTCGCGCAGCCGCTCGCCCTGCCGGGTGGTCGGGGACTGGGTGGTGGGCTCGCCTGCCACGGCCGTACCTCCTCGTTGAGATCTGCTGTTCACCCCATGGTTACTCCGTTCACCTGTAATTCGGTAGGCTTCGTTATTCATTCGTGACTTTTGATATGGCGTACCGTCCTGACCGGGCACGATCAGCGAACGGGGTACGACGATGGCCAGGGCCAGGAGCGAGGAGCGGCGCGCGGAGATCCTGCGCGCGGCCTTCGAAGTGATCGCCGAGCGCGGCTACCGGGGCGCTTCGCTCGCCTCGGTCGCCGAGCGCGTGCACCTCACCCAGCAGGGCCTGCTGCACTACTTCCCCACCAAGGAGGCGCTGCTGGTCGCGGTCCTGGAGGAGCGCGACCAGTGGGACACCCAGGGGGCCGGGCTGAGCCGGGACTCCTGGCGGCTGGACCTGCTGGACTCCCTGGTGGAGTACAACGCGATGCGGCCGGGCATCGTGCAGACCTTCTCGGCGCTGCTGGGCGAGAGCGTCACCGACGGGCATCCCGCCCGGGACTTCTTCACCCACCGGTACGCGGCCGTGCGGGAGGGCATGGCGTTCGCGCTGCGCGCCGAGTTCGGGACGCGGCTGCCCGGCGGGCTGACCCCGGAGCAGGCGGCGCCCCTGGTGGTGGCGGTGCTGGACGGGCTCCAGTTCCAGTGGCTGCACGACCCCGACGCGGTGGACATGCCGCGGGCGTTCCGCGACTTCCTGGGGCTGCTGCGGGGCGGCCGGACGGAGGAGGGGTCCTGACCGGCCGTCCCCTTCCGCACCACGGGCCCCTCTTCGATACTGAGGGCGCCCCACTCCCGGAAACCCCGGGGGCCCCACGGAAGGACGCGGTGTGCGACGACTCGGTGTGCTGGCGCTCTCGGCGCTTGTCGGTACGGCTGTCATGACGACGGCGAACCCCGTTGCGGCGAAGGCGGCGCCGCCCGCGAAGGCGGCGCCCGCCGGCACCGTCGAGGAGGCCCGCCTCGACGGTGCCGTCCCGCGGGAGATCCTGCGGCGGAGCGGATTCGACGCGGTGGGGCCCGGGTTCGCGCGCGCGTTGCGGGGCGCCGGGTCGTACCGGGAGGCGGAGCGTGCGGTGGTGCGGCACGGCGAGGGGCTGTGGCGGCGGGCCGTGGACCGGGTGCAGGGGCGGGGCCCGGCCGGCGGCAACCTGGACCGGGCGGACGACCGGCCGCTGTACTGGGCGCGGCTGGCGATGACCCGCGAACTGCGCGGCTGGCAGCCGGGGTTCGCGGTGTCCAACCGGGCCAGGAGCACCCTCCTGGACCGTCTGGAGCGCACCTCCCGCGGCCAGGAGGACCTCGACATCCCCGCCGCGCGCGCGGCCGGCTCCCCGGGGCACCGGACGGGGCGCGTCCTGATGACCGGCTTCGACCCGTTCACCCTGGACCGCGACATCCGCATCGGCAACCCGTCGGGCGCCACCGCCCTCGCTCTGGACGGCACCGTCGTGCGCACCGCCGACGGCCGGCGGGTACGGATCGAGACCGCCGTGTTCCCGGTCCGCTGGGACGACTTCGCGGCGGGCACCGTCGAGCGGGCGCTGCGCCGCCACCTGCCGTACGTCGACGCGTTCACCACGGTCAGCCAGGGGCGGGCCGGCCGGATCGACATCGAGCGCACCAACGGCGCCTGGCGCGGCGGCTTCGGCGACAACCTCAACGTCGGCCGCACCGGGCTCGTACCGGTGGAGGACCCCGCGTCCCAGCCGCAGTGGACGCGCACCTCGCTCCCGTACAAGAGGATCGTCGAGACGCCCACCGGCCGGTTCCCGGTGTACGACAACACCACCGTGACGGAGATCCCGGCGGGCGGCACCGCTCCCGTGGTGCGCCCCGACGGGCCGACCGACGGGTCGCGGGCGCGGGCCGGGGGCGGCGGCGACTACCTCTCCAACGAGATCGCCTACCGGGCGACGCTGCTGCGCGACCGGCTGGGGCTGACGATCCCCGGCGGCCATGTGCACACCCCGGTGCTGGAGTTCGACAGGGCGAACACCACGGAGATCACCGACCCGGTCTACGAGCGGAACCGGGCGGACATCGTCGCGCAGATCCGCGAGATCATCCGGACCGCCGCGGCCGGAAAGTAGCCGCGGAGGTCCGCCCGGTGGGGCTCAGCGTGCCAGCCCGAGGGTCACGCCGAGCCCCACCAGCACCGAGCCGATGCCCCGGTTGAGGGCCTTCTGGCGGCGCAGCATCGCCGCCCGCAGCCGGCCGTCCGAGAAGAACAGCGCCACCAGCGCGAACCACCCCAGGTGCGCCACCGACATGAACAGCCCGTACCCGGCCTGCTGCCAGAGCGCCGTGTCCGGGCCGACGACCTGCGTGAAGGTGGAGACGACGAAGAGCGTCGTCTTGGGGTTGAGGACGTTGGTGAGGAACCCGGCGCGCATCGCCCCCAGCGGGGTCAGCTCGCGCCGGTGCTCCAGGTCGACGGCGAGGTCGGCCTTGGCGAAGAAGGTGCGCAGGCCGATGTAGACGAGGTACGCGGCGCCGAGCAGCTTGATCGCGGTGAACAGGGCGGTGGAGGAGGCGATCAGCAGGCCGACGCCGAGCATGGTGTACGTGACGTGGACCAGGACGCCGGCGGCCACCCCCGCCGCGCCGAGCAGGCCGGTGGTGCGGCCGTAGAGGTAACTGTTGCGGACCACCATGGCGAAGTCGGCGCCCGGACTGATGACGGCGAGGACGGTGATCAGGGCGACGGCGAGGAGTTCGGTCATGCGCCGATGGTCCCCGCAACGCCGTTGCCGATCAAGGGACTTCCCCCTGCCCGAGGGGCTGTGGGCGGTACGGGGCCCGCTCGGGCGGCGGGCGGTACGGGTCCCGCTCGGGCGTCCCGGCGCGGGGCGCGGTCCCCGCTCAGGCGGCGGGCAGCGGGGCGCGGTCGGTGTCCACCGAGGGTTCGTCCAGCATGTCCCGGACCATCAGCGTCGCTCCGGCCACCGCCCCCGGCATCAGGAACACCGCCACGAACGGCACCAGGAACGCCAGCGTGAGCGGCACCCCGAAGCCCAGGACCAGCGCCCGCCTGCGGCGCAGCAGCGCCAGCCGCTTCTTGAACTCGACGTTCCGGCGCTGGAGGGCGACCGCGGTCAGCTCCTCCGCGAGGAAGAACCCCGAGACGCAGAAGCCGAGGACGGGCACCACCGTCTGGCCGACCACCGGGATGAACCCGCAGGCGAACAGCACGACGCCGCACAGCAGCACGCGCAGCAGCACCCGGACGCTGTCCCTGGCGGAGATCCACAGTTCGCGCATCAGCGGCAGACCGGACTCGGGGACGGTGCCGTCCGGCGACCTCGACCGGTCCACCCGCTCGGACAGCTCCTCGTAGAAGGGCTGGCCGATCAGGAGCGTGACGGCGGTGAAGGTGACGACCGCCAGGAAGAGGGCGAGCGCGAACAGCGACACCCGCAGCAGCCCGCGGAACACGCTCTGCCAGGTCTCGCCCCACTCGTCGGCGAACGGCGTCGCCCAGGTGACGAGGTCGCCCGACCCCACGACCAGTCCGGTCAGCGCGGCGGCGTACAGCACGAGCGTGACGAGTCCGGGCAGCAGCCCGAGCCCGTAGCTGCGCCCGTGCAGCGCCATCCACTGCTGGCCCCTGGCCAGGTACTTGAATCCCGCCCCCAGATCACTCATGCCCCCAGCCTAGGCGGCGGCGCACCCCACCCGGACGACCGCATGGCTCCGCACCGCCACTCGGGCCCCAACTCCCCCTTGTGGAGCGGGGTTCGGGGCGATAGACCTTCGCGTATCTGTCTTCCCCCGGCCTCCGGAGGTACGTACGCGCATGGGTCCCACCACGAACCGCATTCCCAGACCGCTCCTCGTCGGCGTCGCCGCACTGGCCTCCGCCGTGCTGCTCGCGCCCGCTCCGGCGGTCGCCGGACCCGGCCCCGGGGCCGGTGCGCGCGACGACGGGCCGCGGGCCCGCGAAGGGGTCTCCGCCGCCGAGGAGTTGAAGGACGCGCCGGCCGCCCGGGGCTCCGCCGGATCGGCCGCGCGGGCGCTGGACGCCGGCACCGGAGCGGGGCTGCGGCACGACCTCGGCTATCCGCGCCGCACCGTGCTGCCGGTGCCCGCGCCGAACCCCGCCGACAAGTCGATCAAGCTGGGCCTGACCCCCTACCACGCCATCGCCCCCGCGCTGAACTCGCTGCAGAAGCTGGGCGACCGGGTCAGCGTGGAGATCGCCGGGAAGTCGGCCGGCGGGCACGATCTGTACCTGGTCACCGTGACCGCGCCGGAGAGCGCGGGGCAGGCGCGCGAGCAGGAGCGGATGCGCGAGAAGATCGAGAACTCGCCCGCTTCCGCCGCGAAGGACCGGCGGATCAAGGAGACGTACAAGACGCCCGTGTTCATCAACAACAACATCCACGGCAACGAGTGGGAGGGCACCGACGCCTCCCTCAAGCTGATCGCGCAGCTGGCCAAGGCCAACGACGCCAGGACCGCCGGGCTGCTCGCGCAGAACCGGATCTACCTCAACATCACCGCCAACCCCGACGGCCGAATAGCGGGCACCCGGGCGAACGCCAACGGCTTCGACATCAACCGGGACTTCATCACCGCCACCCAGCCCGAGGCGCGCGCGATCCGCCGCATCGCCATCGACAAGCAGCCCGCCGTCATGCTCGACATGCACGGTTACGTCAACGGGACGCTGATCGAGCCGACCACTCCCCCGCACGGCGAGAACTACGAGTACGACCTCTTCCTGAAGAACTCCTACGCGAACGCGCTGGGCATGGAGGCGGCCGTCAACGGGCTCGGCTACACGCCCGCCAAGGACGGCGTCGAACCGGCCGTGATCCCCTTCAGGGACCAGAAGGAGGGCTGGGACGACTGGCCGCCCATTTTCACCCCGCAGTACATGCCCTTCCAGGGCGCCGTCGCCACGCACACCATCGAGATCCCGTTGCAGGTCAACAACGAGGAGTACGACACCCAGCCGGTCGCGGAGCTGCGCCGGCGCTCGGCGGTCAACACGGCCGTCGCGGGCGCGGCCATCAGGGCGTCCCTCGACTACACGGCCAAGAACCGCACGTCGGTGATCGCCGACCAGATCGAGACGTTCCGCCGCGGCTCGGTCGGCGCCGCGCAGATCCCGGTCTCCGAGGAGACGGTGCCCGGCGTCCCGGGGATCGGCCCGGAGGACGTCTACACGACGAAGTTCCCGCGCGCGTACGTCGTTCCGGTGGGTTCCGGGCAGCGCTCGGACGTGGCGGCGGCCCGGCTCGTCGACCACCTGGTCGCCAACGACGTGCGGGTGGAGCGGGCCTCGCGCGCCTTCCGGCTCGGCGGGAAGCACTACCCGGCGGGGTCGTACGTCGTCGACATGCGCCAGCCCAAGCGCGGTCTCGCCAATGTGATCCTGGCCGACGGGCGGGACATCAGCGCGGACGTCTCCGCGATGTACGACATCTCGGGGTGGAGCCTCGGGCTGCTGTGGGGCGCGGACGTCGACAAGGTGACCGAGGGACGTCCCGACGTGCCGGGGCGGCCGGTGCACGCCGCCTCGCCGACCGGGTACGTCGCCCCGTGGGGCGATCTGCGGCTGCGGCTGGACGACCCGAAGGAGGTCGCCGCCCTCAACTCGCTGCTGGCCGACGGGGTGAAGGTGACCCGGGCCGCCGACGGGACGGCCGTGGTGCCGGGTTCGGCGCGGTGGAAGGCCGCGCGGCTGGCGGACCGGCTGGGGGTGGCCTTCCACGCCACCCGCGTCAAGGGCGTCGAGCCGATCCGCCCCACCAGGGTCGCCGCCGCGGTGACCCCCGGTGAGCTGTTCTCGCTGCGGGAGATGGGCTTCGCGGTGACGCCCGTGTCGACGGACGTGCTGAACAAGGGCTTCGACTGGAAGTCGGTCGACACCCTGTACGTGTCGGCGGACCTGGCGTACGGCGAGCTGAACGCGGCGGCGAAGGCCGCCCTGAACGGCTTCCTCGGCTCCGGTCACGGCCTGGTCGGGCTCGGCGGCGACGGCGCCCGGCTCAACGCGGACACCGGGCTGATCGCGGCCCGCGGCGTCCAGGGCAACGCGGACGCCAACGGCGTGGTCCGGGTGGACAGTTCGGGCAGCAGCCCGGTGACCGCCGGGGCTCCCGCGCACACCTTCGTCTTCACCCCGATGTGGTTCACCGACCTCGGCAGGGGCGTGCGCACCGACCAGTCGTACGGGAGGGCGGGCGGCAACCCGCTGGTCTCCGGGCACTGGCGCGCGGGCGAGGACGGCACCGGCGGCCCGAAGGACGCGGCGGGCCGGGCCTCGGTCGTCAGCGGCACCTCGGCGAAGGGCGCGGACGTCGTCCTGTTCGGCACCGAGCCGCTGTTCCGGGCGCACCCCAAGGGCGCGTTCGCGCAGATCGCGCGGGCGCTGTACGTAACGGGCGGATGAACCGGGGCGCGGGGACGGAATAGTGCGCCGCGGCGGCGGCTTGATCACCTGTGCACGCACCACACGGGACACCCGGGTGGCCGCACACCACACGGGAGACCCGGGTGGTCGCACCACGACCGCTACAGCACAGGGGAGCTGATCGAGCGATGAGCGAGACCGAGAGCAAGGAAACCGCCGCCGCGGACACCGCCGTCCACGGCACCGTCGCCACCGGGTACGAGGACGTCCGCGAGGAGTTCGCGGCCGTCCTCGCCAACCCGGACGAGGGCCCCGACCACGCCGCCCAGCTCACCGTGCACGTGCGCGGCGAGAAGGTGGTGGACCTGTGGGGCGGCCCGCACATCGGACCGGACTCGCTGACCCCCGTCTACTCCTCCACCAAGGGCGCCGCCCATCTGGTGGTGGCGCTGCTGGTGCAGGACGGCGTGCTCGACCTGGACCGGGCGGTGGCCTCGTACTGGCCGGAGTTCGGGGTGCACGGCAAGGACCGGCTGACCCTGCGCGACCTGCTCGCCCACCGTGCCGGGGTGGTCGGCGCGGACACCGGGTTCAGCGCCGAAGAGGTGGTCGACGACCGGCTGATGGCGGAGCGGCTGGCCGCACAGCGCCCGTACTGGCGGCCCGGCACCGCCTTCGGCTACCACGCGTACGTGATCGGCGCGCTGACCGGCGAAGTGGTGCGGCGGGTCACCGGCCGCACGATCCAGGAGTGGTACGAGGAGCGGGTGCGGGCCCCGTTCGGCCTGGACTTCTACCTGGGCGAGCCCGACGGAGCCACGTCGCGCTTCCTGGAGACGCTGCCGATGACGCCGACCCCGGCGCAGCAGGCCGAGCAGGCGGCGAACCCGAGCGGCGCGCACAGCCTGGGCGGCATCGCCTTCAACCTGAACGGCAAGGAGCCCACCGACCTGGTGGCGACCGCCAACTCGGCCGCGAGCCGCAAGGCGTCGCCCGCCTCCTACGGCGGGATCGCCTCCGCGCGCGGGCTGGCCGGGATGTACCTGGCGGTCCTGGGCGACGGCCCCGGTTCGGCCGGGCCGCTGCTGACCCCGGACACCCTCGCGGAGTTCGGCCAGGTCCACTCCGAGGGCATCGACCTGGTCGGCGGGCAGCGCTCGGCGTTCGGGCTGGGCTTCCAGGCGTTCTCCGAGGAGAAGTACCCGGTGCTCGGCCACGGCTCGATCGGTCACAGCGGCGCGGCGGGCTCGGTGGCCTTCGCCGACCCGCGCAACCGGATCGCCTACGGCTACAACCGCCGCCGCTTCGCCTACCCGGGCGGCGCGGCCCCGGAGAACGTGCACCTGGTGCGGGCCGTGGTGCGGGCTGCGTCCGCCTGACGGCCGGGCCCGCAGCCGGGCCCCCGGCACGGGCGAGGGGCCGCCCCGGAGCGATCCGGGACGGCCCCTCGCCGTGTGCGCGGTGCGGGTCAGGCGACGGAGAGCTCGACCTTGATGTTGCCGCGGGTGGCGTTGGAGTACGGGCACACCTGGTGCGCCTTCTCCACCAGGGACCTGGCGGTGGCCTCGTCCACGTTCGGGATGGTGGCCGAGATGGCGACCTCCAGGCCGAAGCCGCCCTCCTCGTTCTGGCCGATGCCGACCTTCGCGGTCACCGTGGAGCCGGAGATGTCGGCCTTCTCCTTGCGGGCGACGACGCCGAGCGCGCCCTGGAAGCAGGCGCTGTAACCGGCGGCGAAGAGCTGCTCCGGGTTGGTGCCGGCGCCGCTTCCGCCCATCTCCTTGGGCGGGTTGACGACCACGTCGAGCTTGCCGTCGTCGGTGGCGACGCGGCCGTCCCGGCCGTTCTCGGCGGTGGCGACGGCGGTGTACTTGACGTCGATCTTCTGGATGGACATACGGGTGAATCCTCCTGCTTGGTTCGCCGCGACTCGCGCCCACGGATCACGGCGGCTGTGGGCGAGCCTATCGGGTCGGGTGCGGGCTCACGCGCCGAGGGAAACGATCATCTTGCCGGTGTTCGCTCCGCGCAGCATGCCGAGGAAGGCCTCGACGTTGTTCTCCAGGCCCTCGACGACGGTCTCGGAGTACTTCAGCTCGCCGGAGCGGATCCAGCCGGAGACCTCTTCGACGAACTGCTGCTGCAGGTCGGCGTGGTCGGCGACCAGGACGCCAGTGAGGCGCAGCCGCTTGCCGATGATCATCATCATGTTGCGCGGGCCGGGGGTCGGCTCGGTGTCGTTGTAGCCGGAGATGGCACCGCACAGGGTGGCGCGGCCGTGCACGTTGAGCGAGGAGATCGCCGCTTCGAGGTGCTCGCCGCCGACGTTGTCGAAGTAGACGTCGATGCCCTGGGGGGCGGCCTCGCGCAGCTGCTGGGCGACCGGGGCCTCGTCCTTGTAGTCGAAGGCGGCGTCGAAGCCGTACTCCTCGGTGAGCAGCTTGATCTTGTCGGCGGAGCCCGCCGAGCCGATCACCCGGGAGGCGCCCCTGAGCTTGGCCATCTGGCCGACCTGGCTGCCGACGGCGCCGGCCGCGCCGGAGACGAAGACCGCGTCGCCCGGCTTGAAGGAGGCCACCTCGAAGAGGCCCGCGTAGGCGGTGAGGCCCGGCATGCCGAGGACGCCGAGGTAGGTGGACAGCGGGGCGAGCTCGGCGCTGACCCTGGTGGCGTAGTCGGCCTTGAGGTCGGCGTAGTCGCGCCAGCCGAGGTCGTGCAGGACGTGGTCGCCGACCGCGAACCGCTCGTCGTTGGAGGCGATGACCTCGCCGACCGCGCCGCCGGTCATCGGCTTGTCCAGCTCGAAGGCGGGAATGTACGACTTCACGTCGTTCATCCGGCCGCGCATGTAGGGGTCGACGGAGAGGTGGAGGTTGCGGACCAGGATCCGGCCCTCGGCGGGCTCGGTCACCGGGAACTCGACCAGTGCGAAGTCCTCGGGCACGGGCCAGCCGTGCGGACGGCGGACGAGGTGCCAGGCGCGGCCGGTGGTGGGAAGAGTCGTCATGGGTGTGCGGCCTCCGGATCGACGGACCTAAAACTTTATGATCTGGAAGAACCTTGCTCCTCAATGTTTGAGATTGTCAAGTAAGTGGGGTGGATCATGACGGGTGTCGCAGGCGGTGGCTTCGGGCCGCGGGACTTCCAGCTGGTGCTGCTGCGCCGGATGGCCGACCACCAGCCGGGCCTGGTGGAGGACGCCAGGACCGCCCTGGGCGTCTCGGTCTCCGCGATGCGGGAGGTGAACAGGCGCTGGCAGGCGCGGGTGCGCTCGCCCCGGGCCGGCGACGCGGTGCAGCGCTACCACGCGGTGCTCGGGCCGCCGCAGACGGTGCTGCGGCGCCGGATCGGCGATCTGGAGTGCGAGGCGCTGCTGTGGCCGCTGCCGCTCTGGCCGGACCTGCGGTTCGAGGTGATGTGCGGCCCCGACGGGCGGGTGTGGAACGAGTGGCTGGTGCGGGCACCGGGCGCCCCGGGCCCCGTACTGGCCACGGCCGGGGACCTGCGGCCGTGGTCGGCGACGGTGGACGAGGTGGCGCGGGCCTTCGCCCCGGTGACGATGCGCGACGGCGGCACACCGCACCGGGCGCACCTGGAGGTGACGCTGCCGGGCGGCGAGCGGCGGGTGGCGGAATTCGCCTGGGGACTGCTGCAACGGGTGCTCACGGTGGACGGCGAACAGGTCACTGACGCCTCGTAACCTGACGTTCTGGCGCCGCGTCAGCGCGCTTAGCCCGAGCGGCGCAGCTCAGCGCGCGGCCGGACACGGCCCCCCGCACGATGCCACTATGACCGTCAGCCTTGAGCAGTTGCGCCGTTGCCATGTCGCCGTCGATCTGGGGGCCGCCAGGACCCGGGTGTTCGTGAAGGGACTCGGTCTCGTGGTGGACGAGCCGAGCTGTGCCGCCGTCAACATCCGTACCGGAGCGCTCATCGCGGTCGGCGCGTTCGCCGAGCAGATGACCGGCCGGACCCCCGACTACATCCGGGTGGTGCGCCCCGTCTCCGGCGGCACCGTCGTCGACATCGAGATGGCGCAGCGCATGCTCCGCCAGCTGCTCGGCGACAAGCTCCGCCGCCAGCTGCGCCGCAAGCCCCGGCTGCGGGCCGCCGCCAGCACCCCGCACGACGCGGACCCGCTCGCCCAGCGCGCCACCGTCGAGACGCTCGTGGGGATCGGCGCCAGCCGGGTCGAGCTGGTGGACACCCTGATCGCGGCGGCCGTCGGCTGCGGGCTGCCGGTCGAGCAGCCGGAAGCCTCGATGATCATGGTGTGCGGGGCGGCCACCACACAGATCGCCGTCCTCTCGCTCGGCTCGATCGTCGCCGCCGAACGGATCCCGGTCGGCGGCAACGCCATCGACCACGCCGTCATCCAGCACCTGCGCCAGGCCCACGAGCTGATGCTGCCCTCGCAGTCGGTGCGCCCGCTCCAGCTCGCCCTCAGCGGCACCGGCATCGCGGCGGGCGGCCCTGCCGCCACCGAGATCCACGGCCGGGACGTCGCCACCGGCCTGGCCCGCTCCGTACTGGTGGACACGGCGGCCGTACGGCGCGCCATCCACACCCCGCTGACCTCCGTCCTCGACGGCATCGGCCGGATCCTGCGGGTCTGCCCGCCCGACCTGGTGGCCGACCTCGCGGACACCGGAATCATGATGGTCGGCGGAAGCGCGCTGCTGCCGGGCCTGGACCAGATGCTGCGCGACTCCACGGGCATGCCGGTACGGATCGCCGAGCGGCCGGACGTCTGCGCGGTGCTGGGCCTCGGGGCCATGCTGGAGGGACAGATCGAACCGATGGCCCTGGACCCGATGACCGGCTGAGCGGCACACACCGCGGAAGGACTCCGAGAGCCGATGCACGACGAGGGACACACCTCCCCCGGCCTTCCCCTGCTGCTCGACGCCGTCATCAGCGTCGGCACGGACCTGGAGCTGCGGGTCACCCTCCAGCACATCGTGGACTCGGCGATCGAACTGACCGGTGCCCGGTACGGGGCGCTGGGCGTGATCGACGCCGAGCACACCAGGATCACGGAGCTGTACACCGCGGGCATCGACGAGGAGACCAGGAAGCGGATCGGCAGGCTGCCCGACGGGCACAGCGGGCTGCTCGGCATCCTGGTCCAGGAGCAGCGCCCGCTGCTCGTGCCGAGGATCGACGCGGACATCAGGTCGGCGGGGATGCCGCCCGGCCATCCCCCCATGAGCTCCTTCGTGGGGGTCCCCGTCCGGGTGGACCGCAAGGTCTTCGGCAACCTCTATCTGACGGACAAGCGCGACGGCACCCCCTTCACCCCGGACGACCTGGAACTGCTGCGGGTGCTCGCCGCGCAGGCCGGCATCGCCATCGGCAACGCCCGGCTGTACGAGACGGCGCGGCTGCGGGAGCACTGGATCGAGGGCGCCGCCGCCGTCACCACCGCCCTGCTGCACGGCCAGGCGGCGTGCGATCCGCTGCTGACGGTCGCCGAGAAGGCCAGGTCGCTGGCGCGCGCGGCGGCCGGGATCATCCTCCAGCCGATGGAGTCCGGCGGCATGGAGATCGTCACCGCGGCCACCGGCCCCGAGGACGACGCGGCCGACTTCCTCGGCATCTCGATCGCCCCCGGCAGCGACGTGCTGGAGCAGCTCCTGGGCGGGGAGCCGGTGTTCGTGGACGACTCGGCGACCGATCCGCGGATGACGACGGTGGTGCGGGTGCGGTTCGGGCCGAGCATGCTGCTGCCGTTGCAGAGCGGCGGCAAGCTCATCGGCACGCTGGCCCTGCCCCGGCGGCGCGGGGCCACCCCGTACACCGGGGTGGAACGGCTGCTGGCCTCGCAGTTCGCGTCGCACGCGGCGCTGGCGATGGTGCTGGCCGACAGCCGCGACGCGCGGGAGCGGCTCGCCGTGTTCGAGGACCGCGACCGGATCGCGCGGGACCTGCACGACCTGGTGGTGCAGCGGCTGTTCGCGACGGAGATGATGCTGGAGTCGACCCGGCGCAGGGCACAGGCCGCCGGGTCCGCGGCGGCCGAGGGGATGGACGAACTGCTCGGCCGGGCGGTCGACGAGCTGGACTCGACGATCCAGGAGGTGCGGACCGCGATCTTCGCCCTCCAGCAGCCGCCCGCGGACGCGCCGACGACGGTGCGCGGCAAGGTGCTGCGGGAGACGGCGGGCGCGGCGACGCTCCTGGGCCTGACACCCTCGGTGCAGTTCGAGGGCGCGGTGGACGCGCTGGTCGGCCCCCCGGTGGACAAGCAGCTGGTGGCCGCCCTGCGCGGGGCACTGGCGGCGGCGCACCGCCGGGCCGGGGTCACGTCGGTGAAAGTACGGGTCGACGCGACGGCCGTACTCAGCGAGGAGCGGCCCGGCGTGCGGCTGACGGTGTGGGACGACGGGGTGGTGGAGGGCGAGGACGGCAGCGGCTTCGGCCCGGGGGCGCCCCACCGGAAGGGCGCCGGAACCACGGTGACCTGGCAGTCCCCGCTGTAGCGCCGGGCCGGTCGGGCCGAGCTGCCGTACGGCCCCGCCCCACCTGCCCGGCCCCGCACCTCAGTCCCGTCGCAGGCCGTACACCCGGTCCGCCACTCCCCCGAAGACCTCCGCGCGCTCGTGCGGCGACAGTCCGGCCATCAGATAGCGGGCCACTGCCAGCACCTCCTCGTACGACGACGCCAGCCGGCACACCGGCCAGTCCGAGCCGTACATCAGCCGCCCCGGCCCGAAGGCGTCGAGCACGGTCTGCGCGTACGGGCGCAGGTCCGTCACCGCCCAGCGCCGCCAGTCCGCCTCGACGACCATCCCGGACAGCTTGCAGACCGTGTTCGGCAGGGCGGCCAGCCCGCGGACCGCGGCGGCCCAGGGTTCCAGGGTGCCGGCGGCGATCGGCGGCTTGCCCAAGTGGTCCAGCACGAAGGTGAGTCCGGGGTGCGCGGCGGCGGCCTCGGCCGCGGCCGGGAGCTGCTCGGGGGTGATCACCAGGTCGTAGACCAGGCCCGCCCCGGCGACCGCCGACAGCCCCCGGTGCACGTCGGGCCGCAGCAGCCACCGCGGGTCGCGCTCGCCCTGCACCTGGTGGCGGATGCCGACCAGGTGCGAACCGCCGGGCAGGTCCCCCAGCGCGGCCAGCCGGTCGGCGACGTCCGGCGCCGTCAGGTCGCTCCAGCCGACGACCCCGGCGATCAGCGGGTGCGCCCGGGCCAGGGCCAGGAACTCCGGGGTCTCCTCGGCGACGGTGACCGTCTGGACGAGCACGGAGGCGCTCACGCCCGCCGCCGCGGCCTCCGCCTCCAGTTCGCCGACGAGGAAGTCGCGCCGCAGCGGGGCGAGCCGGGGGCCGGTGATCCAGTCCTGGTCGCGTACCGACAGGTCCCAGACGTGGTGGTGCGCGTCCACCAGCCGGGGCGGTGCCGGCTCCCCGGCGCTCACCCGTCCGCTTCCCCGAGCAGGCCCTCGGCGCGCAGCTCGTCCCACAGTTCGTCGGGGACCGCCACGTCGAGCATGGCCGCGGCGTCCGCCGCCTCGGCCGCGGTCCGCATGCCGACGAGCACGCTCGCCACGGCCTCGTACCGGAAGGGGAAGTGCAGGGCCGCGGCCCGCAGCGGGACTCCGTGGCCCTCGGCGACCGCCTTGATCCGCAGGGCGCGGCCGAGCAGGTCGACGGAGGCGGCCCGGTAGTCGAAGGTGGCGCCGGGCTGCGGGTCGGCGAGCAGGCCGGAGTTGAAGACCCCGCCGACGACCACGGCCCGGCCCCGCCGTGCCGCCTCCGGGAGCAGCGAGTGCGCGGCGCGCTGGTCGAGCAGGCTCAGCCGGCCGGCGCACAGCACCACGTCGGCGTCGGTCTCGCGCAGGTACCGCTCCAGCGGCGGCACCTGGTTCATACCGGCGCCGATGGCGCCGACGACGCCCTCGGCGCGCAGCCGCTCCAGCGCCGGGTACGCCTCGCGCAGTGCCTGCGTGCCGCCGTCGCCGCATTCGTCGGCGTCGTGGAGGTAGACCACGTCGACCCGGTCGAGGCCGAGCCTCTCCAGGCTGGCTTCGAGGGAGCGGCGTACGCCGTCCGCGCTGAAGTCCCAGACCCGGCGGTGCGTCGCGGGGACCGCGAAGCCGGTGTCCGTGCCGCCGGTGTCGGCCGGTTCGAGGATCCGGCCGACCTTCGTGGACAGGGTGTAGGAGTCGCGGGGGTGCGCGCGCAGCGCCTCGCCGAGCCGGCGCTCGGACAGCCCGAGGCCGTAGTGGGGTGCGGTGTCGAAGTAGCGGACGCCGCGGTCCCAGGCGGTCTCGACGGCGGCGTGCGCGTCCTCGTCGGTGACGGGGGCGAAGAGGTTGCCCAGGGTGGCGGCCCCGAAGCCCAGCCTGCTGACGGACACGCCGCCGACCGGAGCGCGGTCCGTTGCGGCGATGCCGGTGCGGCCCGCGGGCCGTGCGGCGCGGCCGGGGACGTCGGGGCCGGTGCGGCCCGCGGCTCGGGCGGCGCCGTCGTGGGCGCCCTGCCCGCCGCCCACTACTGCCCCTCCGGGCGCAGCCGCAGGCCCTGCATGCCGCCGTCCACGGCCAGCGAGGTGCCGGTGACCGAGGCGGCGGCCGGGCTCGCCAGGTAGGCGATGGCGGCGGCCACTTCAAAGGCGCTGACCAGCCGGCCCATCGGCTGGCGGGCGTTGAGCGCGGCGCGCTCGGCGTCGGGGTCGGCGGCGGCGTCGAGGAGCCGGCCGACCCACGGGGTGTCGGCGGTGCCCGGGTTGACGCAGTTGACGCGGATGCCCTCGCGGACGTGGTCGGCGGCCATCGCCAGCGTCAGCGACAGGACGGCGCCCTTGCTGGCGCTGTAGAGGGCGCGCTGCGGCAGCCCGGCGGTGGCGGCGATGGAGCAGGTGTTGACGATCGCCGCGTGCGCGGAGTCGCGCAGCGCGGGCAGGGCGGCCCGGGTCACCCGGACCATGCCGAGGACGTTGACGTCCAGCACCCGGTGCCACTGCGCGTCGTCGTTGTCCTCGACGGTGCCGGCCGCGCCGATGCCCGCGTTGTTGACGAGGATGTCGAGACCGCCGAGGGCGGCCACGGCGGCGGCGACGCCCGCCCGTACCGAGGCGTCGTCGCAGACGTCCGCCGTGAACCCGAGCAGGGGCTCGCCGGCTCCCGACGGGTCGAGGTCCAGTACGGCGACCCGGGCGCCGCGCCGGGCGAGGAGTTCGGCGGTGGCCAGGCCGATGCCGGAGGCACCGCCCGTGACCAGGGCCTTCAGTCCGGCCAGTTCACTCATACGACTGCCTCCTCGGGGATGTCGGCTGCGCCGCGCGCACGGTCGGCGGTCCAGAACCGGCCGTCGGGGTAGCGGTACTCGGCGATCGAGCCGGGGTGCATGGTGGCCGAGAAACCGGGGGCGGTGGGGGCGGTGTAGTGCCCGTCGCGCATCACCACCGGGGTCTCGAAGTGGTCGTGCAGGTGGTCGACGTACTCGATGACGCGGTCCTCGGTGGTGCCGCTGAGCGCCACGAAGTCGAACATCGACAGGTGCTGGACCAGTTCGCACAGTCCGACGCCGCCCGCGTGCGGGCAGACCGGCACGCCGAACTTCGCGGCCAGCAGCAGGATCGCCAGGTTCTCGGAGACGCCGCCGACCCGGGCCGCGTCGATCTGCACGACGTCCACGGCACCGGCCTGGAGGAGCTGCTTGAAGACGATGCGGTTCTGCACGTGCTCGCCGGTGGCGACCTTGATGTCCGGGCCGACGGCGGCGCGCACGGTGGCGTGGCCGAGGATGTCGTCGGGGCTGGTGGGCTCCTCGATCCAGTACGGGTCGAAGGCGGCCAGCGCCCTCGTCCACTCGATGGCCTCTCCGACGTTCCAGCGCTGGTTGGCGTCGATGGCGATGCGGATGTCCGGCCCGACAGCCGCGCGGGCGGCCCTCATCCGGCGTACGTCGTCGGCCAGATCGGCGCCCACCTTCAGCTTGATCTGGGTGAAGCCGTCGGCGACGGCCTGCCGGGCGAGCCGGGTCAGCTTCTCGTCGGAGTAGCCGAGCCAGCCCGGCGAGGTGGTGTAGCCGGGGTAGCCGCGCTCGCGCAGCACGGCCTCGCGGCCGGCCGCCCCGACGCGTCCGGCGCGCAGCAGTTCCAGTGCCTCGGCGGGGGTGAGGGCGTCGGCGATGTAGCGGAAGTCGACCTGTTCGACCAGCCACTCGGGCTCCGCGTCGGCGAGGAACTTCCACAGCGGCAGGCCCGCGCGCTTGGCGGCGAGGTCCCAGGCGGCGTTGACCACCGCCCCGATCGCCATGTGCATCACGCCCTTCTCGGGCCCGAGCCAGCGCAGTTGGCTGTCCCCGGTCAGGGCGCGACCCAACGTGCCGGGATCGGCGGCGAGTTCGTCGACCGAGCGGCCTAGCAGGTGCGGCTTCAGGGCGTCGATGGCGGCGACCTGGACATCGTTGCCACGGCCGATGGTGAAGGTGAAGCCGTGCCCCTCGATGCCGTCCCCGGCGTCGGTGCGCAGCACGAGGTAGGCGGCCGAGTAGTCGGGGTCGGGGTTCATCGCGTCCGAGCCGTCGAGCTCGCGCGAGGTGGGGAAGCGGATGTCGTGGGTGACGACGTCGGTGATGACCGCGCCCGTGGCGGGCGTGGCGGTACTTCTCGCGGTGGTGGTCACGTGACTGGGCCTTTCACGCCTGGGCGAAGGTCTGGCGCTGACTGCCGAGGCCGTCGATGGACAGCTCCACGGTGTCACCGGCACGCAGATAGGGGTTTCCGGGCAGACCCAGGGCGACGCCGGCCGGGGTTCCCGTGTTGATGACGTCACCGGGTTCGAGGACCATGTGGCGGCTCAGGTAGGCGATGATCTCGGCGACCTGGAAGATCATGTCCTTGGTGTGGCCGTCCTGCCGGCGTTCGCCGTTGACGTCGAGCCGCAGCCGCAGGTCCTGCGGGTCGGCGATCTCGTCGGCGGTGACGAGCCAGGGGCCGAAGGGGTTGAAGGTCTCGCAGGACTTGCCGAGGTCCCACTGCGAGGAGAAGTCGAGCTGGAACTCGCGCTCGGAGACGTCGTGGCTGACCGCGTACCCGCCGATGCAGGCGAGCGCCTCGACGGGTCCGTCCAGGTAGCGGGCCCGGCTGCCGATGACGACGCCGAGCTCCACCTCCCAGTCGGTGCGGGTGGAGCCGCGCGGGACGAGCACCTCGTCGTACGGGCCGACGACGGTGCCGGGGTCCTTCATGAACACCACGGGGCGGGGCGGGATGGCGGCCCCGGTCTCCTGTGCGTGGTCCCGGTAGTTGAGGCCGATGCAGACCACCTTGCCGGGCCGGGCGACGGGCGCCCCCACCCGCATCCGGGCGGCCCCTTCGAGCAGGGGCAGCTCCCCCGCGTCGTAGGCGGCCCGTGCCCGCTCCACGCCACCGCCGGAGAGAAAGGCCCCGTCGATGTCGCCCGTGACCGGGGCCAGGTCGTAGACCTGCCCGTCGCCACCGAGCAGCGCGGGCCGCTCGCTCCCCGCATCACCAAGTCGCTGAAATTTCATGTCCGTTGACACCACTTTCATTGCCGGTACGGATGGGGTGCGCCCCCAGGGGCGCGGGGCTGTCGCGAGGTGCGGCTCCGCCGCGTGGCGCGAGGGGCCACAACGAACGGGCGGGCCCGGGGCGGCGCCCCGTCGGGGCACGCGAAACCGCGCCGCGGGCCCGGGGAGGCCCGGGGGTTCGGAGTCCGGGGCAGCGCCCCGGTTTCGGGAAGGGGCGGGGTGGGGAACCACCCCGCGCGGCGGATCCCCGCCAGGAGCGGGACCCCCGCCAGGTGACGGGCCCCCGCCGTGAGCGGGGCCCGCGCGGGAGCCGGACTCCCGCGGGAAGCGGACCCGGCCGGAAGGCGGGACCCGGTCGGCAGCCGGAGCGGACCTCAGTCCTGCGCCCGGCCGGTGGTCACACGGGCGATCATGAGCGCGATCAGGATGATCGCCCCGTAGATCGCGTCGATCCAGAACGAGGGCACCTGCGCCAGCGTCAGCAGGTTCTTCACCACGCCCAGCAGCAGCACACCGGTCAGTGCCCCGAACATGCTGCCCTTGCCGCCGTCCAGGCTGATGCCGCCGATGACGGCCGCCGCGAACACGGTGAAGATCATGTTCTGGCCCTGGTTGGCGTTGATCGCCCCGACGTAGCCGGTCTGCATGAGACCGCCGAGCGCCGCGAGCACACCCGCGGTGACGAACACCCCGAGCATCACCCGGTCGACCCGGATGCCGGCCGCGCGGGCCGCCGCCGGGTTGCCGCCGATCGCGTACAGCGCCCGGCCCACCCGGTGGTACTTCAGTACCAGCCCGGCGATGCCGAAGGAGACGGCCGCGACCCACACGGACAGGGGTATCCCGAGGAACGTGGAGGTGGCCAGGGCGAAGAAGGCGTCCGGCATGCCGAACAGCGTCTTGCCCTCGGTCGCGCCGACCAGCAGGCCGCGCAGCACGATCAGCATCGCCAGCGTCACGATGAACGCGTTCAGCTTGAGCTTGACGACGAGCAGCCCGTTGCAGGCGCCGATCAGCGCGCCCACCAGCAGCATCGCCAGCAGGCCGACCCCGATGGGCAGTTCGGTGCCGAACCCGGCCTGGAGCGCGGGCAGCACCAGCAGTGCGCCCACCGCGGGCGCGATGCCGACCACGGACTCCAGCGACAGGTCGAACTTGCCGGTGATCAGCACCAGCGCCTCGGCCAGCACCACCATGGCGAGTGCCGCGGAGGCTCCCAGGATGGAGATGATGTTGCCCTGGGTGAAGAAGGTGTCGTTGGTGATCGCTCCGACCACCACGAGCACCACCAGCGCGGGCACGAGGGCGAGTTCGCGGGCTCTGCTGAGCAGCAGGGACTTCTTGCGGTGCGAAGCAGCGGCGCCGGGGCTCTGCTTGTCGAGCCGGGGGCCCGCGGCCTGCGGGGCTGTCGTCTCAGCCACGGTCTACTCCTTCAATGGATGCGATCAGCTCGTGGTCGTTCCAGCCGGCCGCATGATCGGCGACGACGCGCCCGTGGAAGAGCACCAGGACCCGGTCGCAGCGCCGCAGATCGTCGATCTCGTCGGACACGACGAGTACCGCCGTGCCGTCCTCGCGCGCGTTGTCCATGCGCGCGAGCAGTGATTCCTTGGACTTCACGTCCACGCCCGCGGTCGGGTTGATGAGGACGAGGAGCCGTGGGTCGGAGGCCAGCGCCCGCGCCATCACGACCTTCTGGGCGTTGCCGCCGGACAGGTCGGAGACGGGCTGGTGCGGGCCCTCGGCGTGGATGTCGAGGCGCCGGATCAGCTCCTCGCCGACCGTGCGCTTCTTCTCCGTACCGACGAAGCCGTACGAGCCGAGGCTGCCGAGCACGCTCATCGTGGCGTTGTCGCCGATGCTCATGCCGGAGACCAGGCCCTGGTCGTGCCGGTCGCGCGGAACGCAGCCGACGCCCGCCTTGAGGGCCGCGGGCACGTCGCCGAAGGGCAGCCTGCGGCCGTCGAGCCAGGCGGTGCCCTGCTCGGGTTCGTACAGTCCGGCCAGCGTCTCGGCCAGTTCGATCTTGCCGCTGCCGCTGGTGCCGGCGAGGCCGACGACCTCGCCCTCGCGCACCGTGAGACCGATGTCGTGGTACGTGGCCGAGGACAGCCCCGTCACTTCCAGCCGGATCGGCGCGTCGGTGGGCACCTGGGCCCTGGCGGCGCTCTCGCCAGCGGTGACCGCCTCGCCCGCCATGGCCTCGACCAGGGCGGCGCGCGGCAGTTCGGAGACCGGTGCGGTGGTGATCCAGCGGGCGTCGCGCAGCACGGTGACCGCCTGGCAGACCTCGTACACCTCCTGGAGGTGGTGCGAGATGAACAGGAAGGTCACCCCGGACTCCTGCAACGCCCGCATGCGGGCGAAGAGGCGCTCGATCTCCTTGTTGTCGAGCTGGGCGGTCGGCTCGTCGAGGACGATGAACCGTGCCCCGAAGGACAGTGCCCGCGCGATCTCCACCATCTGCCGGTCCTCGACCTTGAGGTCGGCGGTGCGCGCGTCGGGGTCGACGCGCACGTCCCAGGTGTCGAGCAGTTCCGCGGCGTCGGACCGCAGCTTCTTCCAGTTGATCATTCCGCCGAAGCCGGTGGGCTGCCGGTGGATGAACAGGTTCTCGGCGACCGACAGTTCGGGCACGACGGTCGGCTTCTGGTACACGCAGGCGACCTTGCGCCGCCAGGCGTCCCGGTCCGCCAGCGCGGGGGCCGGCTCGCCGTCGAAGCGGACCGTCCCCGAGTCGGGGGCCTGGAGCCCGGTGAGCACGGTGACCAGGGTCGACTTGCCCGCCCCGTTGCGTCCCACCAGGGCGTGCGATTCTCCCGGCAGCACGGTCAGCCGGCCGTCCTGGAGCGCGGTCGTGGGACCGTACCGCTTGGTGATCCCGGACGCCTCGACCAGCGGTCGCGCCGAGGCGTCGGTTCGGGTCACGGCGTTCACTTGGAGGAGTTGCCCCAGAGCTTGGGGTCGTCCACGTTCTCCTTGGTGACCAGCGGCGCGGGCAGCTGGTCCTCCAGCAGACCGTTGGGGTGCTTGATGATGTTGGAGCCGTGGTCGGTGGGGCCGACCTTGAAGGTCTCGCCGGCCATCGCCTTCTTCACGTAGTACATGCCGTACTTGGCGTAGGTGTCGGCGGGCTGGGAGACCGTCGCGTCGATGTCGCCCTTGCGGATGGCGTCCAGCTCCAGCTTGATGCCGTCGTTGGAGACGATCGCGATGTGCTTGGGGTCACCGGCCGGCTTGAGCAGGTTCTTGCTCTTCAGGGTCTGCAGGGTGGGGGCGAGGTAGACGCCGCCGGCCTGCATGTAGATGCCCTTGATGTCGGGGTTGGAGTTGAGCAGCGTGTCCAGCTTGGAGGCCGCCGTGTCCGACTCCCACTTCGCGGGGATCTCCAGGACCTTCAGGTCCGGGTACTTCTTCTTGGCGCACTCGCGGAACGCCTGGGAGCGCTCGCGGCCGTTCACCGAGGCGAGGTCGCCCATGATCTGGACGACCTTGCCGGACTTGACCTTCGAGCCCAGGAAGTCGCAGGCCTTCTGGCCGTACGCGATGTTGTTCGCGCGCACGATCATGGCGACCTTGCCCTTTTCGGGGGCCACGTCGACGGCGACGACCGGCACGCCCTTGCGCTCGGCCTGGTCGAGGCCGGCGGCTATCGCGGCGCTGTCGAGAGGGGCGACCACGAGGCCCTTCACGCCCTGGTTGAGCTGGTTGTTGATGTCGGTGATCTGCTGCGCCGGGTCGCTGTTGGAGTTGACCGTCTTCAGTGCCTCGACGCCCTCCTCCTTGGCCTTCTTCGGCACGTAGTCGTTGTACGACTGCCAGAACGGCGAGGTCAGCAGGGGCAGGATCACCCCGACCTTGCCCTCCCCGCCGGCCGCACCCGAGGCCCCGTCCTTGGTGCTGCCGCACGCGGTGAGTGCCAGGGAGGCGCCCGCCGCGAGGGCCACCAAGCCCATCGCACGTACCTTCGCCCTGCTACCCGCTGTCCTGCCGGTCATCTGACGGCTCCTCGTCGAAACGGAATGCTTGGGGGATGCCGGACGGGGTCCCCCGCGAGGCCACCCGGAGAGCTCCGCCGGGAGGTGTCGCGCGAGGTGCCCAGACGGAGCTCCACAGCCAAAGGTCCGTGAACGCAGGCCTGTTGGTGAGAAGTCGTCCGTCCGGTGATCCCCATCAGGCCGCGCAGAATATTTATCAGACCTCTCGGGGCCTTCAACACCCCTCAGGGCCGTTTTTCCCAAGAAAGTGACCAGATTGGTCCGATGACTCGCCCTTGACGCCCGGCTAGACTCGGCTCAATCGACCACGCCCGGAGGGACCCCATGGCGATGAGCAGCCCCGAGAGCAACTCCGCGCGCGAAGCCGAACTCGCCCCCGCCAAGGGGACGGTGACCCACCGCGCGATCGAGGCGATCAAGTCAATGATCACAGGTGGCCAGCTCACCTCTGGCCAACGCCTCCCCACAGAGCGGGATTTGGCCGTCCGGCTGGGCATATCGCGCAGCTCGATGCGGGAGGCGATCCGGGCCCTCACGGTGCTCGGAATCCTGGAATCCCGGCACGGATCGGGCGTCTACGTCACCAATTTGGAGGCGGTGGACCTCCTCGACACCTTCGGCGTAGTGGCTGAAATTTCACCTACGTCGCGGCTGCTGGAGTTCCTCGAAGTACGGCGCATCCTGGAGTCCTCCGCGGCGGCGCTGGCGGCGGCCCGCATCGACGAGGACCAACTGGCGGACCTGCGGACGCGGTTGGAGGCCATGAACGGCACCGACGACCCGGAGGAGTTCCTCGCGGCGGACATGGCCTTCCACCGCACCGTCACCCAGGCCGCCGGGAACGAGGCGCTCGCCGCGATCGTGGAGGGCCTGTCGTCCCGCACCTTCCGCGCCAGGGTCCGCCGGGGCCACCAGGAGGTGGGCGCCTTCGTCCAGTCCCGCGAGGAGCACCGGCGCATCTACGACGCCCTGGCCGCCCGCGACCCGGAGGCGGCCCGCAGTGCGGCGGCGGCGCATGTGGGAGCGGTGGTGGAATGGCTCCGCGGCCAACTGGACTGACCCCGGCCGGCCCGGGTCTCTCGGGGTGACGGGGCTCCGGGGGGGATTCCCGGCGCCCCCGTCCCCCGCCCTCCCCCGCGCCTACTCCGGCGGCGTCGGGGTGTCCGGGCCCTGGAACATCGTCTGCACGTCCATCTCCAGGCGGACCGTGGGCCCCACGATGGCGATGCCCCGGGCCAGCATGTTCCGCCAGTTCAACGTGTAGTCCTCGCGGTGCAGTTCGGCCCTCGCGCGGGCCGCGCACCGCAGTTCCTCCCCGTACCCGCCGTTGACCGCGCCGAGGTACGACGTCTCCAGCGCCACCGAGCGGCTCACCCCGTGCAGGGTCAGCGCACCCTGGACGGACCAGGCGTTGCCGCCCCGGTAGACGAACCGCTCGCTCACGAAGTCGATGTACGGGTAGTTCTCCACGTCCAGGAAGTCCGCCGAGCACAGGTGCGCGTCGCGCGTCTTGTTGCCGGTGGTGAGGCTGGCCGCCTCGATCCGTACCCGTACCTCCGAGTCCTCCGGGTTCTCCGCGACGCGGACGCCGCCCTCGAACTTCTGGAACCGGCCGTGCACATTGGCCATGCCGACGTGCTTGGCGATGAAGCGGATCGCGGTGTGCGGCGGGTCGATCGTCCACATGCCGGGGGACGGCGGCTCCAGCTGCTGCGCCACCTCCATCTCGACGCGGCCCATGGACAGCGCCTCGCCCGCCTCGATGTAGAAGGTCCAGCTGGCGGGGCTCATCCCCTCGGCGGTCATCAGCAGCCCGTACTCACCGGCCGGCAGCGCCGCGGTGAACAGGCCGAAGAGGTCCGTGGTGCCCTTGGCGACGACGCGACCGTCGGCCTTCGCGGTGACCGTGATCTCCGCGCCGCCGAGCTTCTGCCCGACGGGGTCCACCACCTCGCAGCCGACCGTGCCCGCGCCCCGGGGCACCGGCAGCACCAGCCCGCCGCCCCCGCCTGCCGAACCGGCCTTCGCCCGCGCACGCCGGAGGAGGGAGAGGACCATGGAGTTCACCTTTCAACGCAGACAGCCGGACCGACCACCGGGCCCCGAGCCGCGCAGAACCGGAATAGTCAGTTCAGTTGTCTCATAAACCAAACGAAGATCCGAAACCGCCCCGGTGCCCCGCGCGGGCCCGGACGCCGGCCACGGCTCCGTCCAGCGGCCGGCCGGTGTCCGGCACCGCGCCGGTGCTCAGCGGTCGACCGGCCGGTCCGGTGTGATCCGCTGTCCCCGGTGCTGCCGCCGGTAGCGCCGGTCCCACTTGTCCCGCTGCTCGCGCCGCATGCGGTACTCCTCGTAGCCCCCGGGACCGGAGACGTGGCGGATTCCGTTCCCGTAGCGGAGGAAGGCGTAGAGCACGACGCCCCCGATCAGCCACCACACGGGCTGCGAGAACCCCATCGCGAAAAGGACGACCAGCACCACACCCATCAGAACGACCATGACAAGGCCCCCATGTCGTCGCACGCTCCCTCGGCAGACGTCACATGCCGGGTACCGCGTGGCGCGACCAGCCTAGACCCGGCGGGAACCCGCCGAAAAGAGTCGTGCGGACGCCGAACGGGCCGGTACCGCCACGCCGGGCCCTCAGGGCTACCCCGGCTCCGCAGCCCCACTCCATGAGTTCGCTCATGGGCAATTCCCGCAGGTCGTCCTACGCTTGCGCGCCGTGAACAGTCACCCGGTACGCCCGATGCGCACGAAGTCCGTCCTGCTCGGCACGGTGGGAGCGCTCACCTGCGCCGTCGTCGCCGCCACCGCCCTGTGGCCGGACACCGCGGCGACGGCCGCGGACAGCACACCGCGCGAACAGCGCGCGGTCGCGGCCGAACTGGGCCACTGGCCCGCGCCCGTGGCCGAGCAGCTCGCCCGGACCATCACCGCCCACCAGCACAAGGGCGCGTACGCGGTCTTCGACGCGGACAACACCACGTACCGCAACGACCTGGAGGAGTCCCTGCTGCCCTTCCTGGAGCAGAAGGGCGTCCTGACCCGCGACACCATGGACCCGTCGCTGAAGGTCGTCCCCTTCAAGGACACCGCGGACCACCGGGAGACCCTCACCGAGTACTACGCCAGGCTCTGCGAGATCGACGACCAGGTCTCCTACCCGTGGGCCGCGCAGATCTTCTCCGGCTTCACCCTCAAACAGCTCAAGGGGTACGTCGACGAACTCCTCGCGCACCGGGGCCCGCTGCCCGGCGGCGCGAAGCCGCCGCAGCTCTCCACCGGCATGCAGGAGCTCTACCGCACCCTCACCGCGCACGGCATCGAGGTGTACGTGGTGAGCGCGGCGAGCGAGGACCTGGTCCGGATGGTGGTGGCCGACCCCCGTTACGGCTACGGGGTGAAGCCGGAGAACGTGCTGGGCGTCTCCGCCCTCCTGAAGGACCGCCGCACGGGCGACGTCACCAGCGCCCGCAAGGAGATCGCGGCGGGCCGCTACGACCCGCGCGGGCTCGCGGAGCGCGAACTGACCCCGACCCTGTGGGCCCCGGCCACCTGGTACGAGGGCAAGCCCGCCGCGATCAGCACCTACATCGACCCGTGGCAGAAGCCCGTGCTGGCGGCCGGTGACACCCCGAAGAGCGACGGCCCGATGCTGTTCCGCTCGACCGATGTGGAGCACGGCGGGGTGCGCGTGTGGGTCAACCGCAAGGACAGCTACCTCAAGGAGCTGGAGGCGATGAAGACGGCGGGCGCCGAGCGCCAGAAGGAACTGGGCCAGAAGGTCACGGCCGACCGGAACTGGCTGACGGTCACCCCGGACCAGATCCGCTGAGTCCGGCCCGTACGGCGCCCGGTCCTCGATGAGGGCCGCGTACCGCTGCGCGGAGGGGCCTGCCACGAGCGTCTCGTTCTGGCCTGCACCCAGGTCAGAACGTTTCTGCGTAGCTTGCCGAAGTGGGGCGGGTGGGACTCGAACCCACGGCCGACGGATTATGAGTCCGCTGCTCTAACCGGCTGAGCTACCGCCCCCACTCGGCGTGGCGCGTACAAATGTGCGCGCCGTCTGCCGCAGCATAGCCGGTCATACGATCTCCTGCCTCGGATGGTCGGCAACGCATGACCATGAGGACCGCAGTGCTGCCCGGACGGTTCCCGAACGTGCCGCACACCACACCAAAGTGGCGAAGCGGAACGCCCCGCGGAGCAAAAAGGAGGGCCCCCGAAGAGGCCCTCCTTTTTTCTGCTCCCCCGACTGGACTCGAACCAGTAACCCTCCGGTTAACAGCCGAATGCTCTGCCAATTGAGCTACAGGGGACCGCGCTCCCCCGACTGGACTCGAACCAGTAACCTGCCGGTTAACAGCCGGCTGCTCTGCCAATTGAGCTACAGGGGATTGCTGCGTTGCATCGAATGCACCCCCACCCGGTCTCCCCGGGGGCGTGCGGTCGCTGCGAGACATACATTAGCGCAAGCAGGGGGGTGCTCCGCCAATCGGTATGCCCCGGGATGATCTGCGGGCAGGACGGGTAGGCGGATCGCACACCGACACCGTTGCAGGAGAAGGGTGGCAGCCATGCGCTACCGGCTCACGTTCGTCGCCGGACTGGCCCTCGGATACGTGCTCGGCACCCGGGCCGGGCGCGAGCGGTACGAGCAGATCAGGAAGTCCGCCCGGCGGATCTCGCAGAACCCGGCCGTGCGGAACACCGCGGAGTCGGCGGCGCAGAGCGGTCGCGAGTTCGCCGGCAAGGCGATGCACGCGGTCACCGACAAGGTGGGCGACAAGGTCGGCGGCCGGGTGCCCGACTCGGTGGCCCAGCGGGTGCGGTCGCTCAGGGAGCGCGGGCAGAGCGGCGAGGACGACTGGGGAACCAGCAACACCTGACGCCCCCCGACGGGCCCTCGCCGGCCCGGCCCCCACAGTCACGGCTGCCGCGTTCCGCCCCGGCGGAGTGCGGCAGAATCGTGTCCATGGGCATAGTCGCGGGGTTGGACAGTTCCTCCGGTTTCACACACGTCGTCGTCTGCGATACCGACACGGGCGCGGTACTGCGCGAGGGGTACGCCCCTCATCCGATCGAGGAGAAGGCCACCGAGGCCGATCCGCAGGCCTGGCTGCTCTCGCTCGGCGAGGCCGCGGCGGACGGGGTGCTGGACGACGTCCAGGCGATCGGGGTGGCCGCCCAGCAGCACTGTCTGGTCCCCCTGGACCCGGCGGGCAACCCGGTGCGGGCGGCCATGCTCGGCAACGACAAGCGGGCCCAGGTCGCCGCCGCCGACCTGGTGGAGGCGTTCGGCGGCAAGCAGGCGTGGGCCGAGGCCGTCGGGACGGTGCCCACGGCGCCGCTGCCGCTGGCGAAGCTGGCCTGGCTCAGGCGCCACGAGCCGCAGAACGCGCAGCAGATCGCCATGGTGATGCAGCCGCACGACTGGCTGGTGTGGCAGTTGCTGGGCCGCCCCGCGCACCGCACCACCGACCGGGGAGCCGCCTCGGCCACCGGGTACTGGTCGGCGGCCACCGGCACCTACCGGCCCGACCTGGTGGAGCTGGCGCTGGGCCACCGGGCCGCGCTGCCGGAGGTGCTCGGCCCGTCGGACACCGCGGGGACCACCCCGGAGGGGCTGCTGATCTCGGCCGGGACCGGCGAGACCATGGCCGCCGCCTTCGGGCTCGGCGTCGGGGTCGGTGACGCGGTGGTCTCGCTGGGCGCCTCGGGCTCGGTGATGGCGGTGCACCACGAGGCGCTTGCCGACTCCAGCGGGATGATCACCTCGTTCGCCGACGCGACCGGTATGCACCTGCCCGTCGTGCACACGTCCAACGCCGTACGGGCGCTGCGGGGCACCGCCGAGATGCTCGGCGTGGAGAGCCTGGAGGAACTGTCCGCGCTGGCGCTCAAGTCCACCCCGGGCGCCTCCGGTCTCGTCCTGCTGCCGTACCTGGAGGGCGAGCGCACCCCGTGGCTGCCGCACACCGCGGGCACGCTGTGCGGGCTGCGCCGGGAGTCGATGAAGCCGGAGCACCTGGCGAGGGCGGCCTTCGAGGGGATGCTCTGCTCGCTGGCAGACGCCCTGGACGTGCTGCGGGGCCGCGGTGTGCAGGTGCGGCGGGTGTTCCTGCTGGGGGCGGCGGCCGAACTCGCGGCCGTGCAGGCGATGGCGCCGATGCTGCTCGGCACCCAGGTGGTCGTGCCCCAGCCCGCGCAGTACGCGGCACTGGGCGCGGCCCGGCAGGCGGCGTGGGCGCTCGGGGTCGCGCAGGGCACCCTCGCCCCGCACACCCCGCCGGCCTGGCAGGGAGCGGTGGCACAGGTGCTGGAGCCGGGCGAGGAACTGCCCGTCGGCAAGGCGCTGCGGCAGCAGTACACGGCGGCCCGCGACCAGATCCACCCGGAGGCTTTCGGTCCGGTCCACTAGGGCCGCAGCTGGGCCGGTCTTGACCTGGGTTTGGGTTAATCCCTTGGGCGCGGGAGCGGTGGTTGGCGGAGGATGGGGGCCGATCCCTGTCCTTGGGGACATCCGCGTCCCCGGGGGCTTCCGCCGCCGCCCGACGAAAGACAGCGCGTGCTTCTCAAGCTTCTGCGGGCCCACCTCGGCCCGTACAAGAAACCCATGGTGCTGCTGGTGCTGCTGCAACTGCTGCAGACCAGCGCCTCCCTCTATCTGCCCACCCTCAACGCCGACATCATCGACAACGGTGTCGTCAAGGGGGACACCGGATACATCCTGACGTTCGGCGCGCTCATGATCGGTGTGAGCCTCGTCCAGGTGGTCTGCAACATAGGCGCCGTCTTCTACGGGGCCAGGACCGCCGCCGCCCTCGGGCGGGACATCCGGGCCGCGGTCTTCGAGCGGGTGCAGAGCTTCTCCGCGCGCGAGGTCGGGCAGTTCGGGGCCCCGTCGCTGATCACCCGGACGACCAACGACGTCCAGCAGGTGCAGATGCTGGTCCTGATGAGCTTCACGCTGGTGGTCGCCGCGCCCATCATGTGCGTCGGCGGCATCGTGATGGCGCTCGGGCAGGACGTTCCGCTGTCGGCGGTGCTGCTCGCGGTGGTGCCGGTGCTCGGCATCGCCGTCTCGCTGATCGTGCGGAAGATGCGTCCGCTGTTCCGGTCGATGCAGGAGCGGCTGGACAACGTGAACCGGGTGCTGCGCGAGCAGATCACCGGCAACCGGGTCATCCGGGCGTTCGTCAAGGACGACTACGAGAAGTCCCGCTTCAGGAAGTCCAACGAGGACCTCACCGAGGTGTCGCTGGCCACCGGCCGGCTGATGGCGCTGATGTTCCCCATCGTGATGACGGTGGTGAACGTCTCCAGCGTCGCGGTGGTCTGGTTCGGTGCCCACCGGATCGACAGCGGCGGCATGGAGATCGGTGCGCTGACCGCGTTCCTCGCGTACCTGATGCAGATCGTGATGTCCGTGATGATGGCCACCTTCATGTTCATGATGGTGCCGCGCGCCGAGGTGTGTGCGGAGCGCATCGAGGAGGTCCTCGGTACGCGCTCCAGCGTGGTGCCGCCGCTCGCCCCGGTCACCGAGCTGCGCAGGCACGGCCAGCTGGAGCTGCGGGACGTCGAGTTCAGCTACCCGGGCGCCGAGGAGTCGGTGCTCAGGAACATCCGGATCGAGGCCAGGCCGGGCGAGACCACCGCGATCATCGGCTCGACCGGCAGCGGCAAGTCGACGCTGCTGGGGCTGGTGCCCCGGCTGTTCGACGCGACCGGCGGCGAGGTGCTGGTCGACGGGGTGGACGTACGGACCCTGGATCCGGCGCTGCTCGCCAGGACCGTGTCGCTCGTCCCGCAGAAGCCGTACCTCTTCTCCGGAACGGTCGCCACCAATCTGCGCTACGGCAATCCGGACGCCACCGACGAGGAGCTGTGGCACGCCCTGGAGACCGCGCAGGCCAAGGACTTCGTGGAGCGTCTGGAGGGCGGGCTCGACGCCCCGATCTCGCAGGGCGGCACGAACGTGTCCGGCGGTCAGCGGCAGCGTCTGTCGATCGCGCGGACGCTGGTGCAGCGCCCGGAGATCTACCTCTTCGACGACTCGTTCTCCGCGCTGGACTACGCCACCGACGCGGCCCTGCGCGCCGCGCTGGGCCGGGAGACGGCCGAGGCGACGGTGCTGATCGTCGCCCAGCGGGTGTCGACCATCCGGGACGCCGACCGGATCGTCGTGCTCGACGAGGGCCGGGTCGTGGGCACCGGACGGCACCACGAGCTGATGGACACCAATGAGACCTACCGGGAGATCGTGCTCTCCCAGCTGACGGAGGCTGAGGCCGCATGAGCGGGCCCGCTGGACGCATGATGGGACCGCCGACCGAGAAGTCCGCGCACTTCAAGGAGTCGGCGAAGCGGCTGGTGCGGCAACTCGCACCGGAGAAGGCGGCGCTGTGGGTTCTGTTCGTGGCACTCGTCTTCAGCGTCGGGCTGTCGGTGATCGGCCCGAAGATCCTCGGCTCGGCGACGGACCTGCTGTTCGGCGGGATAGTCGGCCGCCAGATGCCCGCGGGAGCCACCAAGGAGCAGGTCATCGAGGGCCTGCGGAACAAGGGCGACAACGGTTTCGCGGACATGCTCACCGGGGTCGACTTCACCCCCGGTCAGGGCATCGACTTCGGGGCGGTCGGCCGCGTCCTGCTGATCGTGCTCGCGGTGTACGTCGGCGCCGGGCTGCTGATGCTCGTCTCGACGCGGATGGTGAACCTGGCGGTCAACCGGACGGTGTACCGGATGCGCCAGGACGTGCAGGCGAAGCTCTCCCGCCTCCCGCTGTCGTACTTCGACCGGGCCAAGCGCGGTGAGGTGCTCTCGCGCACCACCAACGACATCGACAACATCGGCCAGACGATGCAGCAGACGATGGGCCAGCTCATCAACTCGGTGCTCACCGTGGTGGGCGTGCTGGTCATCATGTTCTGGATCTCGCCGCTGCTCGCGGTGGTCGCGCTGGTCACGGTGCCGCTGGCGGCGGTGGTGGCGGCGAAGGTCGGCAAGCGCTCGCAGCCGCAGTTCGTGCAGCAGTGGAAAACCACGGGCACGCTCAACGCGCACATCGAGGAGATGTACACCGGCCACTCGCTGGTGAAGGTCTTCGGCCGGCAGGACGAGTCGGCGGCGGCCTTCAAGGAGCAGAACGACAAGCTCTACGAGGCCGGCTTCCGGGCGCAGTTCAACAGCGGGATCATGCAGCCGCTGATGATGTGCGTCTCCAACCTCAACTACGTGCTGGTGGCGGTCGTCGGCGGGCTGCGGGTGGCCTCCGGCAGCCTGTCCATCGGTGACGTGCAGGCCTTCATCCAGTACTCGCGGCAGTTCTCGATGCCGCTCACGCAGATCGCGTCGATGGCCAACCTGGTCCAGTCGGCGGTCGCCTCCGCGGAGCGGGTCTTCGAGCTGCTGGACGCCGACGAGCAGGAGCCCGACGCGGCGACGGCGGAGCTGCCGGTGACGGACCCCGACGTGCCGCGCGGCGCGGTGGAGTTCGAAAGCGTCTCCTTCCGCTACGAGGAGGACAAGCCCCTCATCGAGGACCTGTCGCTGCGGGTCTCCCCCGCCCAGACGGTCGCCATCGTCGGCCCGACCGGCGCCGGCAAGACCACGCTGGTCAACCTGCTGATGCGGTTCTACGAGGTGACCGGTGGCCGCATCACCGTGGACGGGGCGGACATCGCGAAGATGTCGCGCGAGGAGCTGCGGGCCGGGGTGGGGATGGTGCTCCAGGACACCTGGCTGTTCGGGGGCACGATCGCCGACAACATCGCGTACGGGGCGAGCGGGGAGGTGACGCGGGAGCAGGTCGAGGCCGCGGCCCGCGCCGCGCACGCCGACCGCTTCGTGCGGACGCTGCCCGAGGGGTACGACACGGTCATCGACGACGACGGGACGGGGGTCAGCGCGGGCGAGAAGCAGCTGATCACGATCGCCCGCGCGTTCCTGTCGGACCCGGTGATCCTGATCCTCGACGAGGCGACGAGCTCGGTGGACACGCGGACCGAGGTGCTGATCCAGAAGGCGATGGCGCGGCTCGCGCACGGGCGGACGTCGTTCGTGATCGCCCACCGGCTGTCGACGATCCGCGACGCGGACGTGATTCTGGTGATGGAGAGCGGGTCGATCGTGGAGCAGGGGACGCACGAGGAGTTGCTGGCGGCGGGTGGGGCGTATGCGCGGCTGTATGCGGCGCAGTTCGCTCAGGCGGTGGTGGAGGTGGAGTAGGCGGAGGGGGTGGAGTGGGTGGAGTGGGGGGTACGGGGCGGGGGCCGGGCGGGGCTGGAGGGTTCGGCTCCGCCGGGGGCCGCCCCCTTGCCCGCCCGTTCCGCCCCCGGGGGGCGGCCCCGCCGCCCAAGGGGGCTCGGCGGGCGGCCCCGCCGACCGAGGGGACGGGGGTGGACAGGGGCGGACGGGGTTAGTCGAGGTAGCCGCGGAGTTGGTCGGCGAAGGCGTGGTCGCGGAGTTTGTTGAGGGTCTTGGACTCGATCTGGCGGATGCGTTCGCGGGTGACGCCGAAGATGCGGCCGATCTCCTCCAGGGTGCGCGGCCGGCCGTCGACCAGGCCGTAGCGGAGCTGGACCACCTTGCGTTCGCGTTCGCCGAGGGTGGAGAGGACCACTTCGAGGTGTTCGCGCAGCAGCAGGAAGGCGGCGGACTCCACGGGTGACGCGGCGTCGCCGTCCTCGATGAGGTCGCCGAGGGCCACGTCGTCCTCCTCGCCCACGGGTGCGTGCAGCGAGACGGGCTCCTGGGCCAGGCGCAGGACCTCCCCGACCCGTTCCGGGGTGAGGTCGAGCTGGGCGGCCACCTCGTCCGCGGTCGGCTCGCTGCCGCGCTCCTGGAGCATCCGGCGCTGCACGCGCACGACCCGGTTGATGAGCTCGACGACGTGCACCGGGACGCGGATGGTGCGGGCCTGGTCGGCCAGGGCCCGGGACATGGCCTGGCGTATCCACCAGGTCGCGTACGTCGAGAACTTGTAGCCGCGGGCGTAGTCGAACTTCTCGACGGCCCGGATCAGGCCGAGGTTTCCCTCCTGGACCAGGTCGAGCATGGTCAGCCCGCGTCCCACGTACCGCTTCGCCACCGAGACGACGAGGCGCAGGTTCGCCTCGATGAGGCGCCGCTTGGCCATCCGGCCCCGTACGACCAGCCTGTCGAGGTCCAGGGCGAGCTGGGAGTCGAGGTCGGTGGAGCGGGCGAGCTTCTCCTCGGCGAAGAGCCCGGCCTCGACGCTGCGTGCGAGTTCGACCTCCTCGGCGGCGGTGAGGAGCGGGATGCGGCCGATCTCCCGCAGGTACTGGCGGAAGAGGTCGGAGGAGGGGCCGGCGGACTCGGCGGCGCGCTGCGGGCGTTCGGGCGGGTCGGGGGGATCGGGCGGGACGGGCAGGTCCTGGTGTTCGCCCCCGGGCCGCTCGGGGTCCGCCTCCCGGCCCGGCCGGGCCTGGCCCGGTTCCTCCGCCATGTCCTCGGTGGACCCGGTGGACTCCGTGGACTCCGCGGTCCCCGCGGGGGCGGCGGTTTCCGGATGGCGCTCGGCGCGGCTCTGTGCGGGAACGGCCGCGACCGGATCGGTCAGGGTCTGGGTCTGCACGGGGGCGACCTCCAGGGTGAACGCTGCCGGTTCGGGGCCTCAGGCACCGCAACCAGTGTGGGGTGCGACACATGGCCGCCGCGAGGGGCGTGCGGTGACTTTTTGAGTCCGGTCCGTGACCGGGCGGTTACCGCGGCGATTCCCGGGCGGGGTGGGAGCGCCGCACCGGGGTGCGGCGGTACGGACCCGTGGCGGGCGTCAGAGGGCGGTGGCGCCGTGGTTGCGCAGGGACTGGCCGTACTGCTGGAGGACCCAGAGCTCGTTCTGCACGGCGGCCAGGGTGGCCGGGTCGCCGTGGCTGCCCGCGCGGGCCAGGGAGCCCTGCACTTCGAGGATGCGGCGGTCGACGGCCCGCAGGCGGACCGCCACCAGCTGCTCGCCCGCGTACACCTCGTCGACCGTCCGGCGCAGGATCGGCTCCACGGCCAGCTCGGTGACCATGGCCCTGACCTGGTCGTCCACCGCGGCCTCGCGGACCTTGGCGAGGTAGTCGGCGGCGGCGTGCACGCCCTGCTCCGCGCCGCCCGCCTCCTCGATGGTCCGGCGGACGTCGGCGTACGGCGGGGCGGTGAACTCGTCGGCTCCGTAGGCGTCGAAGGCCGGGGAGATGAGGTCGGGCCGCTGGAGGGCGAGCTTGAGCAGTTCGCGCTCGGTCTTGTGGACGGCGTTGCGCAGGTTGAGGGCGGGGCCGCGGACGGCGGGGGCGGCCGGTCCGGCGTCGTAGCCCTGCTGCCGCTGCTGCGGGGCGGTGGGGCCCCGGCCGCCCTTGTCCTTCGCCCACCGGGCGAGCTGTGCGATCCGCTTGACCACGAACTGGGTGTCCAGGATGCCGAGCATGCCCGCGAGCTGGACGGCGACCTCGTGCTGGGAGGCGCTGTTCTTGATGCGGGCGACAACCGGGCCCGCCTCGTCGAGGGCGGCGGCGCGGCCGGCCGGGGTCTCCAGGTCGTAGCGGGCGACGATCTGGCGCAGCGCGAACTCGAAGAGCGGGGTGCGCGGCTGGGTGAGGTCGACGACCGCCTCGTCGCCCTTGACCAGGCGCAGGTCGCAGGGGTCCATGTTGTCGGGGGCGATGGCGATGTACGTCTCGGCGGCGAACTTCTGGTCGTCCTCGAAGGCGCGCAGCGCGGCCTTCTGGCCGGCCGCGTCGCCGTCGAAGGTGAAGATCACGCGGGCCGAGCCGTTGTCCATCAGGAGCCTGCGGAGGATCTTGATGTGGTCGTTGCCGAAGGCGGTGCCGCAGGTCGCGATGGCGGTGGTGACCCCGGCCAGGTGGCAGGCCATGACGTCGGTGTAGCCCTCGACGACGACGGCCCTGCTGGCCTTGGCGATGTCCTTCTTGGCCAGGTCGATCCCGTACAGGACCTGGGACTTCTTGTAGATCGGGGTCTCGGGGGTGTTGAGGTACTTCGGCCCGTTGTCGGTGCCGTCCTCGCGGAGCCTGCGGGCGCCGAAGCCGACGACCTCGCCGCCCATGTCGCGGATCGGCCACATCAGCCGGCCGCGGAAGCGGTCGATGGGGCCGCGGCGGCCGTCCTGGGAGAGGCCGGAGGTGATGAGTTCCTTGTCGCTGAAGCCCTTGCCGCGCAGGAAGCGGGTGAGGTGGTCCCAGCCGGCCGGGCTGTAGCCGACGCCGAAGTGGGCGGCGGCCTGCTGGTCGAAGCCGCGCTCGGCGAGGAACTTGCGGCCGATCTCCGCTTCCGGGCTCTCCAGCTGCTGGATGTAGAAGTCGGCCGCCGCCTTGTGAGCCTCGACGAGGCGGGTGCGCTCGCCGCGCTGGGTGGAGGGGTTGTAGCCGCCCTCCTCGTACCGCAGGGTGATGCCCGCCTGAGCGGCGAGGCGCTCGACCGTCTCCGCGAAGGTGAGGTGGTCGATCTTCATCACGAAGGCGATCGTGTCGCCGCCCTCCTGGCAGCCGAAGCAGTGGAAGAGACCCTTGCTCGGACTGACCTGGAAGGACGGCGACTTCTCGTCGTGGAAGGGACACAGGCCCTTGAGGTTGCCGCCGCCCGCGTTGCGGAGCGAAAGGTATTCGGACACGACGGCGTCGATCGGGAGCGCCTCCCGGACCGCCTTCACGTCGTCGTCGTTGATCCTGCCTGCCACGCGTGAAGTGTACGGGGAGGCTCGGACAGTCCGGCCTCCCCGGTCGCTCGATCAGGCCCGCCGGGCACCGGTGATCATGTGGTGACCAGCGACTCCAGGGGTACGGAGGGGTCGGCGAGGGCGTGCTGGTCCACCGGCCCGCCGCTGCGGATCAGCTGCTTGACGTGGTCGGTGACGTCCCACACATTGACGTTCATCCCGGCCAGCACCCGCCCGTCCGCCAGCCAGAACGCCACGAACTGCCGCTTGCCCGCGTCGCCCCGCACCACCACCTGGTCGTAGCTCCCCGGCGGCGCCCAGCCCGTGTACTCCAGGCCGAGGTCGTACTGGTCGGAGAAGAAGTACGGGATGCGGTCGTACGGTGCCCCGACGCCGAGCATGGACCGGGCGGCGGCCGGTCCGCCGTTGAGGGCGTTGGCCCAGTGCTCGACGCGCAGCCGCTGCCCGTGCAGCGGCGATCCGGGCAGGTGCAGGGGTACGGCGGCGACGTCGCCCGCCGCGAAGACGTCCGGGTCGCTGGTGCGCATCCGGGAGTCCACGGCGATGCCGCCGCCGTGGGCGCGGTCGACGAGGCCGAGCCCCGCGGACTCGGCGAGGGCGGTGCGGGGGGCGGCGCCGATGGCGGCGAGGACGTCGTGGGCGGGGTGCTCCTCGCCGTCGTCGGTGCGGGCGGCCAGCACCATGCCGTCCTGGCCGACGATCTCGGTGAGGCGGGCGCCGAAGTGGAAGCGGACGCCGTGCTCGGCGTGCAGGTCGGTGAAGAGCTGGCCCAGCTCGGGTCCGAGGACCGCGTGCAGGGGGGTGGCCTCGGGCTCGACGACGGTGACCTCCGCCCCGTAGCCGCGGGCGGCGGCGGCGATCTCCAGGCCGATCCAGCCCGCTCCGGCGATCACCAGGTGGCCGTTGTCGCGGCCGAGGCTGGCGAGGACCCCGCGCAGCCGTTCGGCGTGGGCGAGGCGGCGCAGGTGGTGGACCCCGGCGAGTCCGGTGCCGGGGATGTCCAGGCGGCGCGGCTCGGAGCCGGTGGCCAGCAGGAGCTTGTCGTACCGGATGAGGGTGCTGTCGCCGAGCCGGACGGTCCTGGCCTCGCGGTCGAGGCGCTCGACGCTCTGGCCGAGGTGCAGCTCGACGTCGTTGGCCGCGTACCAGCCGGTCTCCTGGACGAAGACGCTCTCCCGGGCTGCCTTGCCCGTGAGGAACCCCTTGGACAGGGGCGGCCGTTCGTAGGGGTGGTCCCGTTCGTCCCCGATCAGGATCACCCGGCCGGTGAACCCCTCGGAGCGAAGGGTTTCGGCCGCTTTCGCCCCGGCCAGCCCTCCTCCGACGATCACGAACGTCTGATCTGCGTCGACCACTTGATGCCTCCACCACTGTGCCCTGTGCTGCCGCCGCGCTGCTCCGGCGCGCTGTCACCGGACGGGGTGCGTACGAGGTCCGCGCGCACACCGTCCCCCGCGAGCGTCCCGCACCCGGTCGGCGGGCGAAAGAGGGGGGTGGCGTTCAGGGGGTTGTGCGGGCGCCCTCGGCGGGGCGGGTTGCGCGGGCGGCCGGGAGGGGTCGGGGGAAGCCGGTGGAGTCGCCGTCGAGGAGTGCGTCGCCCAGCGGGGTCCGGTGGTGCACGACGGCGGAGCCGCGGCGCCGCGAGTGCACCAGGCCCGCCTCCCGGAGCACGGTCGCGTGCCGGCTCGCCGTCGACAGGGACAGGCGCAGCGCGGCGCCCAGCTCGGTCGTGGTCAGCGGGCGCTCCAGGGCGTCCAGCACCGCGGCCCGGGTGTGTCCGATCAGCTGGGCGACCGGCAGCCCGGCCGTCGCCCCGTCCCCGGCCGTCCGGGAGCGCACCAGCCAGCCGGGCTGCGGCGTCAGCGGGTGGACCAGCACCGGTGGCAGCTCGGGGTCGGCGAGCGCCACCGGGCGGCGTACGCAGAAGAAGGACGGGATCAGGGTCAGGGAGCGTCCCGCCAGGACGAGTTCGCGGTCCACCGGGTACTCCGCCTCCAGCAGCCTGCCGTCCTCGCGCCAGGTCAGCTCGGGCTGGTAGCTGGCGAGCAGGCCGTCCGCGCCGCCCTCCAGGGCTGCTTCGGCGCGGGCGGGCCGGTCCGCGGCCACCGCGGTGCGTATCTCGCCGAGGTAGGGGGCGACCGCGACGTCGTGGAAGCGCCGCAGGGCCTCCCCCAGCCGGAGCAGGGTGGGTACGTCGCCCTCGGCGAGCAGCCGTGCCACCGCCGGTACGGGGCGGTCCGCGGTGAAGACCTGGCCCAGTTCGGCCGCGAGTCTGTGCCGGGGGGTGGAGAGCACCTGGTCGATGCCGCTCCGCAGTTCGGTGGTGCCCCGGCCGGGCGTGAGGAAGTCGGGGAAGTAGGCGGCCCACGGGCACAGCCTGCTCAGTGCGGCCACCGTCGAGGTGAGGTTCTCGCGGACGATCGCCTGGCGCACCTCCCGGCGCCACGGGTCGAAGACGAGGGCGGCCTGCCGGTTCTGCAGGAGGTGCAGGGCGTGGACGAGTTCCCAGAGGGGGTCGGGGCGGGCGGCGACCCGCACCCGGTTGAGGTCCTCGATGCCGAAGTGGATACGCAGCACGCGCGCCGGCCCCTTCCTCTCCCGCAGTCGCGCCGTTCACGCCTCGCCCGGCGTCCTGACGAGCGTAACGAGCGTTCACCGGAAGGGGACGCTCCCTTTGCGTTGTGCACGAAAGCCCCGCGACTCGCACACATCGGCACGACCCTGGGGTGGCGGCGGCCGCGGAGGGTCCGGCGGGGGAGACGTCCGCGGCCGTTCGTACCGAGGCGCCCGGGACGGCCGCCAAAGCCGGCGGTCCGGGCGTTCCACGGGCCGCCCGCCCCTCCCGCCGCCCGCGGCCGGGCTCCGGGTCCGGATCTGTCAGAGGCGCACCGTCAGCCGTGCGTGCAGGGAGCGGGCCGAGGCGTCGGTGAGGGCGGCGATCTGGTCGACCAGGACGCGCTTGCGGGCACGGTCGTCCTCGGCCGCGTCGAACAGGGCGCGGAACTGCGGTTCGAGGCCCTCCCCCGGTGCGCGCAGCGTCAGTGCCTCCGCCAGTTCGGCGATCACGATGCGCTGGTCGGCGCGGAGCCGCTCCTGCTCGTCGCGCTGCATGACGTAGCGGTCGGCGACCGCCTTGAGGACGGCGCACTCGTTGCGGGTCCCGCGCGGCACGACCAGTTCCGCCCCGTACCTGGTGAGCCGTCCGCTGCCGTACGCGGCCCTGGTCGCGCTCTCGGCGGCGAGGCAGAACCGGCCGATGAGCTGGCTGGTGGCGTCCTTGAGCCGGGCCTGGGCGAGGGCGGTGCCGTCGTAGCCGTGCGGCCACCAGTCCTGGTCGGTCAACCGGTCGAGGGCAGCCGCGAGTTCGGCGGGGTCGGTGTCCTCGGGCACGTACCGGCCGCGCGCCACCCGGTAGATCTCCTGCCGCTCGGGTTCGGCGAGCAGCAGCAGCGGGTCGATGTGACCGGCGTGCAGGCCGTCCTCGAAGTCGTGCACGGAGTAGGCCACGTCGTCGGACCAGTCCATGACCTGGGCCTCGAAGCACTTGCGGAAGTCGGGGGCGCCCTCGCGCGCCCACAGGAACACCGGGAGGTCGTCCTCGTAGACCCCGAACTTCACCGAGTCGGGTTCGGTGGGGTGAGCGCCGCGCGGCCAGGGGTACTTGGTGGCGGCGTCCAGGGCGGCCCTGGTGAGGTTGAGGCCGACGCTGACGGGTTCGCCGGTGCGCTCGCTGCGGACGAACCGCTTGGGTTCGAGGCGGGTGAGCAGGCGCAGCGACTGGGCGTTGCCCTCGAAGCCGCCGCAGTCCTTGGCGAAGTCGTTGAGTGCCTGTTCGCCGTTGTGGCCGAAGGGCGGGTGGCCCATGTCGTGCGAGAGGCAGGCGGCTTCGACGAGGTCGGGGTCGCAGCCGAGGGCGGCGCCCAGCTCGCGGCCGACCTGGGCGCACTCCAGCGAGTGGGTGAGCCGGGTGCGGGGGCTGGAGTCCCACATACGGCTGCGCGAACCGGGCGTCACGACCTGCGTCTTGCCGGCGAGCCTGCGCAGGGCCGCGGAGTGCAGCACCCGGGCGCGGTCGCGCTGGAACGCCGTCCTGCCGGGCCGTTTGTCGGGCTCGGCGTCCCAGCGCTGCGTCGCGGCCGAGTCGTATGCGGTGCTTTCCATGGGTCCGACCGTAACCGCACCCGCCGACAGCCGCCCCCACCTGCCGTGTGCAGGTCAGGCGGGTGCGGGTGCGGGCGGTGTGCTGCGGGCGCCCCCGTGGCGGCTGCCGTCGGGGGCGATCCGGCCGAGCTGGGCGGCGAGCTGCGCGGTGAAGCGGGTGAGGAGTTCGGCGGTGGTGTCGAGGGGCGGGGCGGCGTTCTCTCGCGGTGGTGCCGACTCAGGCGTCATGTACGGAATGTTCTCGGCCGGACGTTGCGCCGGCGTTGCAGGGGGGTGACGGCTGCGGGCCGGTCAGGGGGTGCGGGGTGCCCGGTTCCCGGGGCTGTCGTCTTCCGGTTCCAGCCTCTTGAGGAAGTACACGTCCTCGTGCCCGCCGGGGATGCCGGGCAGCCTGCCGACCTCCCGGTACCCCAGTCCCCGGTAGAAGTCCGGCGCCTGGAAGGTGAAGGAGGAGACCGACATGCGGTCGCAGCCGCGCCGCAGCGCCTCCGCCTCGGCCGCCCGCATCAGCCTGGTGCCCCAGCCCCCGTGCCGGGCGTCCTCGCGGACCCACAGCATGTGCACGCCGCCAAGGCCGCCCCAGGTCCAGCCGGTGAGCCCGCCGACCAGTTCCCCGGCGTCGTCGGTGACGCGCACGGACAGTTCCCGCTCGTCGTGCGCGCCGGTGGCCGCGTTGTTGAAGGCGGTGAGCTCCTTGTCCAGCCGGTCGCCGAGTTCCTTGTCGCCCTCGCCCACGCGCAGGGTGGCGTTCTGATCCGTCGTCATGCCCGAAGTATGCGGGGCCGGTGGCGTTCGCGACAGCGAAATTCCGCGTGCGGGAAACCGATCCTTTTCGGCCCGCGGCGCCGAGGGCGCAGTCCGCAGGATCCGTGGCGTGCGGGGTAAATCCGTGAAAGCGGAGTGCGGCGGAAATGCGGGTGGTCCGGGCGGAATATCCGCCCGGACCACCCGTGCCGCGCACCACCCTCGCCCGTCCCTGTCGTGCGGCCCTGTGACCTGTGCCGTTCTACCAGCGGTACCAGCGGCCACGGCGGCCACCGCCGCCTCCGGACCTGGCGACGAATCCGAGCAGCCAGAGCACCAGAACCGCAATGGCGATCCACCAGAGAATCTTGACCGCGAATCCCGCGCCGAAAAGGATCAGGATCAGCAGAAGTACGAGAAGCAGGGGAACCATGGTTATCAACCTCCAGGCAGACGAGTGCCCCGAGCAATGCCCGCCATGCGCCCGGAATTCGGCCGGGATTCGGCGTGCTTCCGGCCGCCCCGGCGGCGCACCGTGCCGCTCCCAGGAACTGTCGGGCCCGCCGGAGCGTCGAAGAGGCAGGAGATCGATTCGTTCGGCGTCGATCCGTACCGGCGGGGGGATGGCGTGCGACTGGGGCGCATCGTGGTGAAGCGGCCGAGGCTGCCCGGGGGGCGGCGCGGGAAGCGGCGTCTCGTGCAGGCCGTGATGGCGGGCTGCGTGCTGGCGCTGCTGCCCTCGACCTGGACGTACGCGGCGGCCGGCGGGCAGGTCGGGGACGTGGCGCAGGCGCCGGAGCGGGACGTGGCGATCGTCTTCGGGGCCGGGCTGTGGGGCGGCGAGCCGACCCCGTACCTGGCGCGGCGGCTGGACGCGGCGGCGGAGCTGTACCGGGCGGGCAAGGTGCGTGTGGTGCTGGTGACCGGCGACAACGGGCGCGAGGACTACGACGAGCCCGACGCGATGCGCGGCTACCTGGTGCGGCACGGGGTGCCCGACAAGCACGTCGTGAGCGACTACGCCGGGTTCGACACCTGGGACTCGTGCGTCCGGGCCAAGAAGATCTTCGGGGTCGACCGGGCCGTACTGATCAGCCAGGGCTTCCACATCCGGCGGGCCGTCGCCCTCTGCGACGCTGCCGGGGTCGAGGGCTTCGGGGTGGGCGTCGACGACGTGCACGACGCGACCTGGTACTACGGCGGCGCCCGGGAGGTGTTCGCCGCGTCGAAGGCGGCGCTGGACGCCGCGCTCAAGCCCGATCCGCACTTTCTCGGTGAGCGGGAAAAGGGTGTGACCGAGGCGTTGGCGGACGGGGCGGGGCGCTGACACACTGACCGCCGTCCGATTCAGGTATGCCGGACAGGCATACGAGTGGGAGGCGGTGGTTCCGGGTGACCGGTGCGGGCGGTACGCCGGGCAGGCTGGACGGAAAGGTCGTGCTGATCACCGGGGGTGCCCGGGGGCTGGGCGCGGCGACGGCGCGGGCCGTGGTGGACGGCGGCGGGCGGGTCGTCGTCGGCGACGTGCGGGAGGACGAGGGGCGGCGGCTGGTCGCGGAACTGGGCCACGCGGCGGCCCGGTTCCGGGTGCACGACGTGAGGGACGAGGAGAGCTGGGCGGGGGCCGTGAGGTGCGCGGTCGAGGAGTTCGGGCGGCTGGACGGGCTGGTCAACAACGCCGGGATCTCCAGCGGGGAGTTGCTGGCGGAGGCCGACGCCGAACGGTTCCGGGAGATCGTCGAGGTGAACCTGGTGGGGGTCTTCCTCGGGATGAAGGCAGTGGTGCCGGTGATGCGCGCGGGCGGCGGCGGATCGATCGTCAACATCTCGTCCGCCGCCGGTCTCACCGGAATGGCCAGGACCGCCGGGTACGGGGCGTCCAAGTGGGGTGTGCGCGGGCTGTCGAAGATCGGGGCGGTGGAACTGGCCGGGGCGAGGATCCGCGTCAACTCGGTCCACCCGGGGATGACGTGGACCGACATGACGGCGCACGTGGGCATCGAGGTGGGCGAGGGGAAGTACCCCGGCACCCCCATGGGCCGGGTGGGGGTGCCGCACGAGATCGCCGCCGCCGTGGCCTTCCTGCTGTCCGACGCGGCCGGCTACACGACGGGCGCGGAGCTGGCCGTGGACGGCGGGTGGACGGCGGGGCTGGTGCCGGGGCGCGAGGACGGCCGAGGGGCCGACGGGGTCAACGGGGCCGACAGGGCTGACGGGGCCGGCGGGATCAGCCGAAGTCGACGCGGGTGATGGTGCCGCTGTCGTCGACGTGGACGTTGAGGCGGTCCGGGTTGTACTCCTGCGTCACGAAGGAGCCCGGGGTGATGATCCGGTACGGCTTCGGCAGGTCGCGCTCGTGCACGAGGCGGGCGGCCGGGACGCCGGCGGGCGGCCGGTCCCCCGCCCTGACCAGGGTCCGGCCCACCCACTGGGAGTGGTCGGGGACGGCGGCCACCGGAGAGTGGGGCTCGGCGGCGTGCGGCTCGGCGGCCCGGGACTCGCCGGCGGGGGCGAAGAAGGTGGCGGCCAGGGCTGCGGCGGTGACGAGGGTCTTCAGGTGGGAGCTGTGCATGCAGGGCAGGTTGCTACCGGAAGTGCGCAACTGCCAAACGCGTGCCACCCGTTAGGGCGAGTCGCACGGGTACGTGTTCGAAGATGGACGGGGGTGCGACGCAAGCGCGGAAGAAGGGCTCCGAGGGGCTGCCGGGGGGCCGCCGGGCAGGGCGGATGGGCGGCTGTTACAGAATGTCTGGGTTGCCGTGATGTGTAGTACTTAAGGTCGAGGTACCGACGGCACCCCCCTCGTTCCGGCTCCCAGGCGGCATCCATGAACAGCAGCGCGCGCAGGTCGGGCGCCTTCGTGGCGCTCGGTCTCGCCGGGCTGCTCACCGGCTGCGGCGCCCCCTCCGGCCTGGGGAAGAGCGAGCCCGCCCCGCCCGCCAGCGCCCAGCCGCTGCCCGAGACGCTGTGGCCCGAGTGGTCGCCGAAGTCCACCTCGCCGTCCGACGCCGTCACCGACCCCGAGCTCCAGCCCGCGCCAGAACCGCTGGCCGGCGCACCCGCCGTCCCCGCGGACGGGTTCGCCTCGCTGGACCAGCTGGAGGTGCTGCGTGCCGACCCGCGGATGAAGCGGCTCACCCGGCGCGGGCCCGTCGACCGGCCGGGCAGGCCCGGTGTGCGCCCGCCCGTGCTGCACGACCTGACCGGCGACGAGCGGCCCGAGATGATCAGCGCGGTGGACCTGGAGAGCGGGCGGGTGCTGATCGCGGTGTACACGGTGCGCACCGGGCAGATCGTGCCGATCCTGCACACCAGCGGGCTGCGCCCGGTGGTCGAGGCCGTCGGGACGGACCTGGTGGTGCGCAGCTCCCAGAGCGACGGCGGGGAGCAGACCGTCCGCTACCGCTGGGACGGCACCCGGATGATCACCGTCAGCGAGGTCCGCGACTACCCCACGGACGGCGACCGGCAGGGCGGGACGGACGGGGGCGCCACCGCCGGTCCCGACGTACGGCCCTCGCAGGCGCCCCGCGGCGGCACCCCGCAGCCCGTCGCGCCGCGGCCCGCACGGCCCCCCGCCGCGACACCCGGGCCCGCCTCCCCCGGGGCCGCCCCGTGATCCGCCGGGCGGTACGCCGGGTGCGCCGCTTCCTCGCCGGACTCAGCCTCCGCTGGAAGATCGCCGCGCTGCCCGCCGCCGGGGCCGCCGTCGTCGCGGTCGCCATCGGCGGGGTGATCCACCAGGCCCGTACCTCGCAGGTCGCCGACACCGCACGCGAGTCCGCCGTCGCCGAGCTGTACCGGGTGCGCCAGCTGTACGAGCTGACCGGGCACGTCGACCCCGCCGACACCGCCTCCTCGCTGGACTCCTCGGTGCTGCCCGCGCCGCTGGCCGCGGACGCGCTCGCGGGCAACCGCAACACCTATCTCGACCTGTCGGGCGAGCACCCCGCCGTGTGGGCGGCCCGCCCGATCGGGGCGCGCGTGCTGTCGGTGCGGCTGCCGCTGGACGCCCAGCGGGCCGAGATCCGGGAACTGGACCGGAACCTGGTCGTCTGGGGCGCGGTGGTCGTCGTCCTGGCCGCGCTCGGCGGGGCCGCGCTGGCGTCCCGGCTCAGCCGTGAGCTGCGCAACGCGGCGGCCACCGCCCGCCGGATCAGCGGCGGCGAGCTGGACGCCCGGGTCAGGACCCGCTCCGGGCACCCGCAGGCGTCCGGGGACGAGGTCGCCGGGCTGGGCGCCGCCGTGAACACCATGGCCTCCTCCCTCCAGCGGCGCATCGAGGCCGAGCAGCGGTTCACCGCGGACGTGGCGCACGAGCTGCGCACCCCGCTGACCGGGCTCCAGACGGCGGCCGAGCTGCTGCCGCCGGGCCGCCCGACCGAACTGGTGCGGGACCGGGTGACGGCGCTGCGCACGCTGACCGAGGACCTGCTGGAGGTGGTGCGGCTGGACGCGGGTACGGAGGAACCGGATCTGGCGGTGCAGCCGCTGGGGGCGCTGGTGGCGAGCACGGCGGGGCGGCTGGGGTGCGAGGTGAAGGTGGGGGCCTTTGAGACGTACGTGCTCACCGACGCGCGGCGGCTGGAGCGGATCCTGACGCGTCTGATCGGCAACGCGCGGCGGCACGGGGGCGACCCGGTGGAGGTGCGGGTGGAGGGGGCGCGGGTCGTGGTGCGCGACCACGGGCCCGGTTTCCCCGAGGCGTTGCTGGTGGAGGGGCCGCAGCGGTTCCGGACGGGGTCGGCGGAGCGGGGGAACGGGACGGGGCTGGGGCTGACCATTGCGTTTGGGCAGGTGGGGGTGGTGGGGGGTGAGGTGGAGCTGTTCAACGTGGTGGGGGGTGAGGGTGCGGGTGAGGGTGAGGGTGGAGAGGGGGGTGGGGCTGTGGTGGTGGTGACGTTGCCCGAGGCGGGTGGGGTGGGGCGGTAGGGGGTGGGGGCGGGGCGGGGCCGTACGGGTGCGGGTCTGCCGGGGGCGTCCGGGGTGGGGGGTTCGGCTCCGCCGGGGGGCCGCCCCCTTGCCCGCCCGTTCCGCCCCCGGGGGGCGGCCCCGCCGCCCAAGGGGGCGGGGGGGGTGGGTGGGAAGGGGGCGGGGGCGTACAAGGGGGTGGGGCTCGGCGTATGAGGGGGTGTTCAGGGGGTGGGGGTGAATTGGGAGGTGTGGAGGTGGGCGTAGGGGCCGTTCGCGGCGAGGAGTTCCTCGTGGCGGCCCTGTTCCACGATGCGGCCCGCGTCCATCACCAGGATCACGTCCGCGTCGCGGATCGTGGAGAGCCGGTGCGCGATGACGAAGGAGGTCCGGCCCCGGCGCAGGGAGTTCATCGCCCGCTGGATCAGCACCTCGGTGCGGGTGTCGACGGAGCTGGTCGCCTCGTCGAGCACCAGGATCGACGGTTCGGTGAGGAACGCCCGCGCGATGGTGACGAGTTGCTTCTCTCCCGCGCTGAGGTTGCCGCCCTCCTCGTCGATCACGGTGTCGTACCCGTCGGGCAGCGTCCTGACGAAGCGGTCCACATGGGTGGCCATGGCCGCCTCGACGATCCGCTCCCGGGAGACCTCGCCCGGCACGCCGTACGCGATGTTGTCGGCGATCGTGCCCCCGAACAGCCAGGTGTCCTGGAGGACCATGCCGGTCGCGGCCCGCAGCCGCTCCCTGGGCAGGGCGGCGATGTCGGTGCCGTCGAGGGTGATGCGCCCGCCGCTTGCCTCGTAGAACCGCATCAGCAGGTTGACCAGGGTCGTCTTGCCCGCGCCGGTGGGGCCGACGATGGCGACGGTCTGGCCCGGTTCGACGGTGAGGTCGAGCCCTTCGATGAGGGGCCTGGCCGGCTCGTAGCGGAAGGAGACGTCCTCGAAGACGACGCGTCCCGCGACGCGCTCGCGCCGCGCACCCGCCGACTCCGCGGACGCCCGCTCCGCGCCCGTCGGCTCCGCGCCGGCCGGCTCGTCGGCCCGTTCCTCCGGTGCGTCGAGGAGGTCGAAGACCCGCTCCGCGGACGCCACCCCCGACTGGAGCAGGTTCGCCATGGCGGCGGCCTGGGTGAGGGGGCCGTTGAACTCGTACGAGTACTGGACGAATGCCTGGATCTCGCCGATGGAGAGCGATCCGGCGGCCACCCGCAGGCCGCCGACCACCGCGATCAGGACGTAGTTGAGGTTGCCGACGAAGCTCAGCGCGGGCTGGATGACGCCGGAGATGAACTGGGCGCGGAAACTGGCCCCGTACAGCTCCTCGTTGTGCGCGTCGAAGGTGGCGACGGCCTCCTTCCGGCGGCCGAAGGCCTTCACCAGGGCGTGCCCGGTGTACATCTCCTCGATGTGCCCGTTGAGCCGTCCGGTGACCGCCCACTGCTGGACGAACTCCGGCTGGGCGCGCCTGCCGATCGCGTACGCCGCGTACCCGGAGAGCGGCACGGTGACCAGGGTGACCAGGGCCATCAGCGGTGAGATCCAGAACATCATCGCGAGCACACCGACGAGGGTGAGCAGCGAGCGGACCATCTGGCCGGAGGCCTGCTGCATGGTCTGGGTGACGTTGTCGATGTCGTTGGTGGTGCGGGAGAGGACCTCGCCGCGCGGCTGGCGGTCGAAGTAGGAGAGCGGCAGCCGGGCCAGCTTGGTCTGGGCGCGTTCGCGGAGCCGGAAGGCGAGCCGCTGGACGACGACCATGGCGATCCGCACCTGGATCCAGGTGAAGAGGGCGCCGCCCGCGGTGAGCCCGAGGGCCAGTGCCAGGACCCGGGCGACCGCCGCGAAGTCGATGCCCTCGGGGCTCTTCGCACCGGTCACCACCAGGTCGGTGGCGTCGCCGAGCACCTTCGGGGAGACGACGGCGAGGGCGACGGCCAGGATGCCCGCGCACAGGACGGCGGCCAGCAGGTGCTTCTGAGGGGCGGTCATCCGCAGCAGGCGCAGCGCGGAGCGGCGGAAGTCGAGGGAGCGTTCCAGACCGGGGGCGGCGACGGTGCCGGGGCCGCGCTGCGGGGCCGGTCCACGGCGGGCGGGCACCGGCTTGCCCGGTTCCCCGGCGGCCGGGGCCTCCTTCGCGGTGTCCCCCGTGGTCGTGCTCATGCGGCTTCCTCCTCGGTCAGCTGGGAGAGGACGATCTCCCGGTAGGTGTGGTTGTCCCGCATGAGTTCCGTGTGGGTGCCGGTGCCGACGACCCGGCCCTCGTCGAGGACGACGATGCTGCTCGCGTCGCGGATGGTGGAGACGCGCTGGGCGACGATGACGACGGTGGCGTCGGCGGTCTCCTCGGCGAGCGCGGCGCGCAGGGCGGCGTCGGTGGCGTGGTCGAGGGCGGAGAAGGAGTCGTCGAAGAGGTAGATGCCGGGGCGGGCCACCAGCGCCCGTGCGATGGCGAGGCGCTGGCGCTGTCCGCCGGAGAGGTTGGTGCCGCCCTGGGCGACGGTGGCGTCCAGCCGCCCGTCCAGCGCCTCGACGAACTCCCGGGCCTGGGCGACCTCCAGCGCGTGCCACAGCTCGGCGTCGCTCGCGTCGGGGTTTCCGTACCGCAGGTTGGAGGCGACGGTGCCGGAGAACAGGTACGCCTGCTGCGGTACGAGGGCGACGGTGCGGGCGAGCAGGGCGGGGTCCACCTCGCGGACGTCCACTCCACCGACCAGTACCCGCCCCTCGGTGGTGTCGAAGAGCCGCGGGACCAGGTTCAGCAGCGTGGTCTTGCCGCTTCCGGTGGAGCCGATGACGGCGGTGGTGCGGCCGGGGCGGGCGGTGAGCGAGACGTCGCGCAGGACGGGTTCCTCGGCGCCCGGGTAGCGGAAGCCCGCCCCCTGGACGGTGAGCCGGCCGCGCCCGTGGAGGCGGGCGACGGGGGCGGCGGGCGGCAGCACGCCGGGCTCGGTGCCGAGCACCTCCCCGATGCGCTCCGCGCTGACCTCCGAGCGCGGCAGCTGCATCATCAGGAAGGCGGTCATCATCACCGCCATCAGGATCTGCATCAGGTAGCCGAGGAACGCGATCAGCGAGCCGACCTGGAGCGTGCCGGAGTCGATGCGCGTTCCGCCGGCCCACAGGACGGCGATGGTGGCCAGCTCCCACACCAGCAGGACGGTCGGCATCAGCAGTGCCATCAGCCTGCCGGTGCGCAGCGAGACCCGCACGAGGTCGGCGTTGGCCTCGGCGAACCGCCGCTGCTCGTGCCGGTCGCGGACGAAGGCGCGGATGACGCGGATGCCGGTGATCTGCTCGCGCATCATCCGGTTCACGGTGTCGATGCGCTTCTGCATGGAGCGGTACAGGGGTGGCATGCGCCGGACGATCAGCCCGATGGCGCCGCCGAGGACGGGGACGAAGAGAAGCATCAGCAGGGCCAGCGGCACGTCCTGGGAGAGCGCCATCGCGATCCCGCCGACGCACATCAGCGGGGCCGCGACCAGCATGGTCAGGGCGAGCACGGTGACCGTCTGCACCTGCTGGACGTCGTTGGTGGTGCGGGTGATCAGGGAGGAGGTGCCGAACCGGCCGACCTCCCGGACGGAGAAGTCCTGCACCCGGGAGAACACGGCGGCCCGCAGGTCCCGACCGACGCCCATCGCGACGCGGGCGCCGAAGTAGACGGCGGCCGCGGACGCGAGGACCTGGAGCAGGGTGACGGCGAGCATGACGCCGCCGGAGGACAGGACGTAACCGGTGTCCCCGGTGAGGACGCCGCGGTTGATGATGTCGGCGTTGAGGGTGGGCAGGAAGAGGGTCGCGGCGATCTGCGCGAGCTGGAGGGCCACCACGAGGGCGATGGCCCGTCGGTAGGGGCGCAGCCGCGGGCGCAGCAGGCCGGTGAGTGCGGACATGGGGATGCCGGTCCTCAGCTGTCGGGGTTCAGGCCGCGAACGGGCGGACGGACTTGGCGTCCCGCAGGGCCAGCGCCCACCAGCTCAGCTTGTCCAGCAGGGACTTGGCCGCGGTGTTGCACTCGTCGGGGTCGGTGTGCCGGCCGTCGTCGTCGAACTGGCCCCACGGTCCGTGGAAGGAGACGGTGTCGCGGATGGTCACCGCGTGCAGTTCGGCGAAGACCTGGCGCAGGTGCTCGACGGCGCGCAGACCGCCGGAGAGGCCGCCGTAGGAGACGAAGCCGACCGGCTTGGCGTGCCATTCGGTGCCGTACCAGTCGATGAGGTTCTTCAGGCCCGCGGGGTAGGAGTGGTTGTACTCGGGGGTGATGACGACGAAGGCGTCGGCGGCGGTCAACCGCGCGCCGATCCGGGAGCGTTCGGCCCGCACGGCGTCGGAGGGCCGGAAGGCGAGGGCGGTCGGCAGGGTGATGTCGGCGACGTCGACGACGTCGATCTCCAGTCCGCCGAAGTCCTCGGCCCGGGAGAGGAACCACTGCGAGATGACCGGGGCGAAGCGTCCCTCGCGGTTGCTGGCGACGATGACGGCGACCCGAACGGGCCTGACCGCCGGGGAGTTGGCGTGGTGGGCGGCGTCGGATGCGGTGCTCTTGATGTCCATGGCGAGAAGACTCCAACCTCAAGCATGATTGAGGTCAAGCGCTCCCGGGACTTCTTTCCCGGGGCCCCCGCGACCGGTCCCCCGGCCGGCCCGCCGCCCGGTCTCCCGGCCGCCCCTCACCCATTCGGCCCGGTAGACCTCCTGATCCTCCGTCACCACCGCTGACCTGCCGGAACGGGCTGGCGTACGGGTGACGGGGCACCTCTCGGCGGCCTGCCGGGCGCCCGCTCGGCAGGCGCGCGGGGCCGGACGCCGCTTACCTCGGGACAGAGGTACGACGAGTACGAGCGGTACGCCCCCGGAGGAACCCATGCGCGAGACCCCCGCCCGATCCCGCACCCGCGTCCGGACGGCCGGCGCGGCGGTCGCCGCTGCCGCCGTGCTCGCGGTCGGCGGGGCGGGCGGGGTGGCGCACGCGGAGAACGAGGGCGGGCAGACGCTGGAGTTCAACCCGCAGACCGTCTCGCCCGGCATGGAGGTCGCCGTCAGCACCACCGCGTGCGGCGCGGGCGGCAGCGGCACCGGGGACGCCTCGGCGCTCGGTGTCGGCGAGTTCACGATGGAGACGGCCACGCACAAGGAGGTGCTGGTGGGCAGGTTCACGGTGCCGTCCCACACCTCCAAGGGCGAGTACTCGGTCACCGTGACCTGTGCGGACGGAGTGAAGTCGGCGACGGGCGAGCTGTGGGTGACGGCGGGGTCGCCGGACGACGGCCACCCGACGCCCTCCCCTTCCTGGAGCAGTTCCCCCTCCACTCCCTCCGGGCACGTGCGTACCGGTGTCGGCGGCGGTACGTCCGGCCCCGGCACCCCCGAGATCGCGGCAGGGGCGGCCGTGCTGGCCGCGTCCGCCGTGGGCGGCGGTTGGCTGCTGCTGCGTCGCCGGGCGAGGGAGGCGCAGCAGCGCGGCTGAACCGCCGCAGCCCCGTGTCCCCGCCCCACACCATGAGTCCCGGGCGGGGACACGGGCCGTACGCCCAAGCGCGCCAGCACGAGCACACCGGTGGGAGTGCCCTCATGCCTGTGACCGAGCAGCCCGGGATCCGTCCCGGCAACCCGTTCGCGCAGCAGCCGGGCCCGTCGGGCGGGACCGGGGGTCGCGCCCGGCTCCGCGCCCAGTGCGCCCTGCTCGCCATCGCGGCGCTGACCGGGCTGTGGCTGATCAGGGACGGTGCGGCGAGCGGCACGGCGCCGCCGCAGCCGACGGCCGCCGAGGCGTTCGCGGCCGGCCGCGCGGACCGCTCGGGCACCCGGCCCCCCGAACGCCCCGCGGCCACCGCCCCGCTCCCGCCGTCCGCCCCGGTGCGGCTGCGCATTCCGCAGATCCGGGTGGACACCCCGCTGATGGGGCTCGGTCTCGGCGCCGGGGGCGCGCTGGACGTACCGCCGGAGGGGGATGCGAACCTGGCGGGCTGGTACCGGGACGGCACCCCGCCGGGCGCCCGGGGGACGGCGATCGTGGCCGGTCATGTGGACACGGCGAGCGGCCCGGCGGTCTTCTACCGCCTCGGTTCGCTGCGCAAGGGGCACACGGTCGAGGTGCTGCGCGAGGACGGCCGGACCGCGCTGTTCACCGTCGACGCGATCGAGGTGTACGACGCCGAGAGGTTCCCGGACCGGAAGGTCTACGGGAGGGCGGCCCGCCCGGAGCTGCGGGTGATCACCTGTGGCGGTGGTTACGTCGAGGGACGGGGCTACCGGGGCAACGTGGTGGTGTACGCGCACCTCACGGGGGTGCGGGCGGTGGCCGCCGCCCACCGGGCCGCGGGCCCGCCGCCCGCCACCGCGGGGACGTCGCCCGCCACCGCGGGGCCGCGGCCCGAGGCGGCCGGGCCGGGGCGGATCGCGCTCAGACCGCCACCCACTGGTCGTACGCCAGCTTGGCGACGAGGCTGAAGACGACCACCAGCAGCACCACCCGGACGAATCCGCTGCCCTTCTTCAGGGCGGTGCGCGCGCCGAACATGCCGCCCGCCAGGTTGAACACGGCCATCAGGAGCGCCAGCTGCCAGAGCACGTACCCCTGGTAGGCGAACATGGCGAGCGCCCCGGCGTTGGTGCACACGTTGACGATCTTCGCGGTGGCGGAGGCGGTGACCATGTCGAAGTGCAGGATCGCGGTCAGCGCGAGCACCAGGAAGGTGCCGGTGCCGGGCCCGAAGAGACCGTCGTAGAAACCGATGCCGCAGCCCGCGAGGAGGACGGCGGCGAGTATCCGCTGCTTGGTGGCGGGGCCGGTGGCCGGTGCGGTGCCGAAGTTCGGCCGGAAGATCACGAAGGTGCCGACGCCCACGAGGACCACCATGATCATGGGCCGCATGACCTCGTTGCTGATGCCGGCGGCGAAGAACGCGCCCGCCATCGATCCGGCGAGGGCCGCCAGCCCGATCCGTACCGCGATCCTGACGTCGATCGGCGCCTTGCGCACATAGGTGAGTGCCGCGCCGCTGGTGCCGACGATCGCGACCGCCTTGTTCGTGCCCAGCGCGAAGGTGCTCGCCATACCGGCCGGCAGGGCCATGACCATGGCGGGCAGGAGCAGCAGCCCGCCGCCGCCGACCACCGCGTCGACCCATCCGGCGGCGGCCGCCGCGAGGCACAGCAGGATGACGGCGGTGATCGAGATGTCGGGCATGAGCACGACAGTACGAGGCACAACCGCCCTGGACCACTTACTTGATGGAAAGTTGAGCAAGATCGGAACCGCCCGCGGCGGGTGCCCGGTCGGGGGCGGGCGGCGCGGCCGGTTCGACGGCCACGGCCAGGAACGTCGCGGCGAGCGCGCTCGCGCCGAAGAGCCCGGCGGCGACGTGCCGACGGGCCCGGTCCACGGCGGCGGAGGTACGCGTGGTGACGGGTCTGCGATGACGAGCCATGGGGTGCGGGGTCCCTGGGGTAGACGGGGCGGGGGCGGAACGGACCGGGCGGGCGAAGGCCGTTGCGGACCGGGGTGGCGGGGGCGCCGACGGCGAACGGAGCGCGCCTGGTCGGCGGACGGGGGCGAGCGGCGGACGGGGCGTGCGTTTGGCGGACGGGGCGTGCGGGCGGCGATCGGCGGGCGGGGCGCCTGGTCGGCGGACGGGGGCGAACGGTCGACGGGCGGGGCGCGCGGTTGGCGGCCGAGGCGTGCGGGCGGCGGGCAGGGCGTGCGAGCGGCGGCCGGCGGGCGGGCCTGCGGTCGGCGGGCGGGCCTGCGGTCGGCGGGCGGCGGTGCCGGGAGCGCGCTAGAAGCTGAAGACCTCGGCGTGGATGCGGGACTCCGGCACGCCCACCCGGATCAGCGAGGCGGTCGCCGCCCGCGCCATGCCGGGCGGCCCGCACAGGTACACGTCGTGCTCGGCGATGTCGGGCACCAGCGCGCGCAGCGCCTGCGGGGCCAGCGGGTCTCCCCCGCCGGAACGTGTCCCGTGCCCCGGGGCGGAGGCCCCGCCGTCCGGCAGCGGCCCGGGGCCGTGCGCCGCGTCCGAGGCGCCGAGCAGGTAGTGGAGTGCGGCCCGCCGGGAGCGGGCGATCGCCTCCAGTTCCTCCTTGAGCACCAGTTGGGCGGCGTCCCTGGCCCGGTAGAGCAGGGTCAGTTCGCCGGGGCCGCCCGGCAGGGTCTCGAAGAGCGCCCGCATCGGGGTGATCCCGACGCCGCCCGCGAGCAGCAGCACCTTGCGCCGGGTGCGCCGGTGCGCGGTCATCGCGCCGAACGGCCCGGTCGCCAGCACCCGGGTGCCGACCCGCACCCGGCGCAGCCGCCGGGTGTGGTCGCCCGCCGCCTTCACGGTGATCCGCATGGTGTCGTCCCTGACCGGCGCGGACAGCGAGAACGGCAGCGCGGTGTGCCAGATGCGGCGTTGCAGGAACCGCCACCGGAAGAACTGCCCCGGCTCCGCCCGCAGCGCGTCGAGCCCGATGCCCTGCATCACCACCGACACCACTCCGGGCGCCTCGTCCCGCACCTCCAGGACCCGCAGGCTGTGCTGCAAGGCCTGCCGCACCGGCACCACCGCCCGGTACCAGAGCAGCAGCACCGCGACGGTCGCGTGCATCATCGACCACGTCCACAGCACGAACGGGTGGGCCGCCACGTCGGGTCCGGCGAGCTGGTGCACGAAGCCGAGCCCGGCCCCGGCGTACGCGAGCAGGTGCACGGCCCGCCAGGTCTCGTGCCGGACCCTGCGGCGGGCGGCGCGCGCCGAGGTGACGCCCACCGCGGCGAGCAGCAGGGTGCCCAGTACGGCCGCCAGGACGCCGCCGTAGCCGAGCAGTTCGACGACGGCGGTGCGCAGGTCCGTGCCCGCGTGCGCGGCGTACCCGAACAGGGCGAGCAGGCCGTGCGCGACGCACAGCGACAGCACGTACCGGCCGCCGAGCGCGTGCCAGCGGGCCAGCAGGTCGGCGCCGACCCCGTGCTCGACGGCGGGCACCCGCGCCATCAGGAACAGCATGACCAGCACCCCGTACCCGGCGAGCAGCCCGGTCAGGTGCGCCCCGGACGCGAACAGCGCGTCGAGCCGGAGCGAGGGCACCGCCTGCACCCCCCACAGCAGACACACGGCCCCGACCCCGGCGACGATGCCGCCCCGGACGGTACGGGGCGGCAGCCGCGGCAGCGCGGAGGGGGCGGACGGCACGCCGGGCACCGGCGGCACGGCAGCCACCGGGGGCGCGGGCGGCACCGGCGGTGCGGCAGGTGCCGGGGGCGCGGGCGGCATCGACGGCACGGGCGGTGCGGCGGGGAACGCGGGCCTAGTCCCGGCGCTCCACGACGTGCCGGGACCGGGGCGGGACGCGTACTCCGTGCGGGCAAGGTAGGCCGTCAGAGCGGGGTAGGCGTCCGTCGGCGGTGGGCTGGCCTCGATCGTCACAAGCGGCAGACTAGGGGCAGCCGGTACGGTGAATTCGCTGGTCAGAGCCGTGCGGCCGGATTCTTAAGGTGGCCTTGAGGGAGGGCTGAAGGACGGTTAACTGGCCGCCCTAGAATGAGGCAATGATCTTTATTGTCGTGAAGTTCCCCGTAAAGCCCGAGTACGCCGATTCCTGGATGCAGCACGTCGAGGCGTTCACCACCGCCACCCGCGCCGAGCCCGGCAACCTGTGGTTCGAGTGGTCCCGCAGCGTCGAGGACGCCACCTCCTTCACCCTGGTCGAGGCGTTCCAGGACGACGCCGCCGCCGCGCACGTCGACTCCGACCACTTCCGCGCCGCCATGGAGACCATGCGCCCGCTGCTGCGCCGCACGCCGGAGATCGTCAGCACGACGATCGAGGGCCAGAACGGCTGGAGCGCGATGGGCGAGCTGCAGATCGACTGACCGGACACCACGCCGGGAGGGGGGGCCTGCTCCCTCCCTCTCCCGGCCCGCCCGCCGCTCCCGGCCCGCTCATCCCTCCGGGCCGTCTCATCCCTCCGGGCCCGCTCGGCCCTCCCCGGCCCGCGCGCCCCTCCCCGGACCGCGCGCCCTTGTCGGCTCCTCAGCCCTCCAGATACCTGAGGACCGCCAGCACCCTGCGGTGCCCGCCCTCCTCCACCGCGAGACCCAGCTTGGCGAAGATGTTCGCCACGTGCTTCTCGACCGCCCGCTCGGTCACCACGAACCGGTCCGCGATCGACTGGTTGGTCAGCCCCTGCGCCATCAGCCCGAGCACCTCGCGCTCGCGCGGGGTCAGCCCGTCCAGTGCCGACCGCCGCCGGCTGGCGCCGAAGAGCTGCGCCACCACCTCCGGGTCGAGCGCGGTGCCGCCCGCGGCCACCCGGCCGATCGCGTCCACGAACTCGCCGATGTCGACGACCCGCTCCTTGAGCAGATAGCCGACGCCCGCGCCGCCCCGGCCGCCGCCCAGCAGTTCGGCCGCGTACCGCGTCTCCACGTACTGCGAGAAGATCAGCACGCCGACGTCCGGCCAGGTCCGCCGGATCTCCACGGCCGCCCGCAGCCCCTCGTCGGTCTGCGTGGGCGGCATCCGTACGTCGACCACCGCCGCGTCCGGACGGTGTTCCGCCACCGCCGCCAGCAGCCCCTGCGCGTCGCCGACCGCCGCGGCCACCTCCACGCCCCGCATCCCGAGCAGTTGCACGAGCCCGTCCCTGAGCAGTGCGGAGTCCTCGGCGATGACGATGCGCGGGCCCGGGGCGGCGGGTGACGGGTGCATGGGCGGGCGGGCTCCTCGGGTGGTCGCTAACGGCAGGGCAGCTCGACGGTGATCACCGTAGGGCCGCCGGCCGGGCTGTCGCACACCAGTGTCCCGTCCACCGCCCTGATCCGGCCCAGCAGTCCGCTCAGCCCGCTGCCCGCCCCGACCACCGCTCCCCCGCGCCCGTCGTCCCGTACCACCAGCCGCAGCAGGCCCTCCCGTACGGTCGCTTCGACGTCCACGGTGCTGCCTCCGCTGTGCTTGGCGGCGTTGGCCAGCAGTTCGGCGGCGCAGAAGTAGGCGATGGACTCCAGGGCCGCGGAGGGCCGCGCGCCGATCTGCGCCCGTACGGTCACCGCCAGCGGGGAGTCCGCGGCCAGGGTGGCCAGCGCGGCGTCCAGGCCCTGGTCCAGTACCGGCGGGTGGATGCCCTTGACGAGGTGGCGCAGGTCGGCGACGGCCTGCTTGGCGTTGCCCCGGGCGGTCTCGACGAGGGCGAGCACCTGCGCCTTGTCCGCGCCCGCGGCGACGAGTTCGTGAATCATCGTGAGGTGCATGCCGAGGCCGACGAGGCGGACCTGGGTGCCGTCGTGCAGGTCGCGTTCGATCCGCCGCAGGGTGGCCGCCGCGTCCTCGACGGCCTGCGCCCGGGTCTCCTCCAGGGTGCGGATGCGCCGGTCGGCGGCCCCCGGGCCGAGCAGCGCGCGCAGCACGAGGGAGTACGGCACGAGGGCGCGGCGGACCAGCCAGGGGGCAGCGGCCAGCAACAGCACGCCCAGCAGCACGACCACCGTCCAGCGCGGCCAGGTGTCCATCTGCACGCCGAGGAATTCGAGCGAGACGTGCCGCTCGCTCCCGTCGCTCTCGTGCACGGTGACGTAGTTGACGTGCCGCAGCAGGGGGTGCAGCACGAAGAGCAGCCCGTACACATAGCCGACGGTCACGGCGACCAGGCCCGGCAGGGCGAGCAGCGGGGCGGCGAAGGCCCAGCCGACGGCCCGCCAGCCCGCACGGTCGGCGAGGGCGGTACGCCGCCACCCGAGCAGCCCGGTCGCCGCCGGCCGTACGGGGTCCTCGACGTGCACCGCCAGCAGCCGCCGGGCCAGCCCGCGCTGTACGGACCCCAGGCCCGCCGCGCCGCGCACGGTCGCCGCCAGCAGCCACGGCCCGAGCGCGGTGACGGCCAGCACTCCCCCGGCCAAGAGCCCCGCGAGGACGAGCACCATGCCGAGGAGGGCGAGCGGCAGGGCGAGGACGGCGTGGAGCAGAGCCCCGGCCCGCACCCGCAGACCGGTGCGGGAGAGGGCCGGGGGCGGGAAACGGAAGGGAAGGCGCTGGTGCATGGTGGCCACTAAAGCTGATGGATGATCGGCACCGACAGCAGCCCGCAGAGCGCGGCCACGCCCAGCGCGAGAGCGACGGTGCGTCCAAGGCCGGCCCGCGACCGCCCCAGCAGCCCGGTCGCGAGCCGCACCTGAAGCGCGCTGAACCCCTTGGCGACCCACGGCGTCAGCAGCAGGAACGTCACCCCGCCGCCCACCGCGTGCACCGCCCACGCGCCGGCCATGGTGGGGCCGCCCCAGGAGCCGGTGGGGTCGTTGTCGGGCCGCAGCGGGTAGCCGAGGTTGATGACGACGACGAACCAGAAGTAGAGGACGACGACCGCCGAGACGAGCGCGAGGGGCAACGCGACCAGGGCGTGCGCCACCCCGAGCACCCCGCCGCTCTCCCGTGCCACGGTTCCGGGCTCCACCCCCAGCACCCGCCGCATCAGCCAGAACTGGATCCGGCCGACCGGCCCGCCGACGAGGGCGAGCGGGACGCAGAGCAGTGCGAGGGGCAGCGCGAGCAGCAGATACGCCACCCGCCGCCAGGTCCGGGCCCGGAACGGCTCCCGCAGAACGGCCCGCGGGCCGGGAAAGCGGCGGGAACCGGCGGCGGTGCGGACAGGGGAGGCGCCGGAGGCGCGGGAGGTGGAGGTACCGGGGGTGGAGGTACCGGAGGTGGAGGTGCGGGAGGTGGAGGTGCGGGAGGCGCCGGGCGTGGCGGTGCGGGAGGCGTCGGCGGTGGGCCTGTCGGTGCTCGTGTCGGTGTCCATGTCTCCAGGCTGTCGGCCGGCGGCCCGGGGCTCGACCGTGCCAGCACGGAAGCCGGGGGTTCGGTTTACCCCACCCCCGCCCTCACCGCGCCGGGGCGCCGCCGTCCGAGCCGCACCCGCCGCTCCGGCTCCCCGTACTCAAATCTCTTGACCGACCGTTCCAGAAAGCTCTAGAGTCACCACGTGGCCAGGACCAAGGAATTCGATCCCGACGCCGCCCTCCGGTCAGCTCTCGAACTGTTCTGGCGGCGCGGCTACGAAGCGACCTCGATGGCCGACCTCGTGGCCCACCTGGGCATCGGCCGGGCCAGCATCTACGCCACCTTCGGCAACAAGCACGACCTCTACCTGAAGGCCCTGGACCGGTACGCCGAGGACCGCGACCCGCAGCTGCTCGACGAACTGTCCCGGCCGGGCCCCGCACTGCCGGGCGTGCGCGCGCTGGTACGCCGCTTCGCCGCCGAGGCCGGTTCCGAGGAACTGCGCCGCAACGGCTGCTTCGTCACCAACACCGCGGCCGAACTGGGTCCGCACGACCCGGAGGCGGCCCGCCGGGTGGAGCGCAGCTGGGAGCAGATCGAGACACTGCTGCACTCCGCGCTGGTCCGGGCACGGACCCAGGGCGAGCTGCCCGGGGAGCGCGACCCGCGCGCCCTGGCACGGCTGCTGCTCGTACTGCTCCAGGGCCTGCGGGTCACCGGCAAGGCGTCCGGCGACCCCGCCCGGGTGCGCGACGCGGCCGAACAGGCGCTGGCCCTGCTGGACTGAGACCGCACCGAACGGGCCCGCAGTCGGGCCCGTTTCTCCTGCCCCAATAATTGACCGATCGTTCTTGAAAGAGAGATGTGATCCGCCATGACCTCCACCACCCGCACCCGCTTCGCAGGCCGCACCGCACTCGTCACCGGCGCCGGTTCCGGTCTGGGCCGGGGCATCGCGCTCGCCTTCGCCGCCGAGGGCGCCCGGGTCGTCGTCGCGGGGCGCACCGCCGCACCGATCGAGGAGACGGTCGCGCTGATCGAGGCCGCCGGGGGCACGGCAGCGGCGTTCACCGCGGACGTGTCCCGGGAGGGGGAGGTGACCGCCCTGGTCGAGTACGCCGTCGAACGGTTCGGCCGGCTCGACGTGGCGGTGAACAACGCCGGGGTCTTCCGGGGCGGCGCCCCGGTCGCCGACCTCCCCGCCGAGGACTGGCAGACCCTGCTCGACATCAACGTCACCGGCGTACTGAACGCCCTGCGGGCCGAGATCCGGCAGATGCGCAGGCAGGGCGACGGCGCGGGCCCGGACGGGGGCACCGGGAGCGGCACGGGCCGGGGCCGGGGCGTCATCGTCAACATCGCCTCCAACCTCGGCGCCCACACCCGTATCCCCAACGTCACCGGCTACCTCACCTCCAAGGCCGCCGTGTCCGCCCTGACCAGGGGCGCCGCCCTCGACCACATCTCCGAGGGGATACGGATCAACGCGGTCAGCCCCGGCCCTTCGGAGTCCGCCATGTCGCTGCGGCCCGGCGAGACGGACGCGGAGCGCGCGCTCCGGATGAAGTCGGACTCCCCGCTCGGCCGTATCTCCACCGCCGCGGAGGTGGCGGCGGCGGTGCTCTACCTGGCCTCCGACGACGCCGCTTCGGTCGTCGGCACGGACCTGGTCATCGACGGCGGCGCCTCGGCGTGAGGCCTCGCGTACTCGTGAGGCCGCTGTGCGCGGGAGCGGCCGGGGCCGGGGCGCGTGCGCCGGTGAGCGGCCGGGGGCCCGTGCAGCCGCCTCCGGGCTCAGCCCTGGACCATCGACGGGTCCATCCACATGACCTCCCAGTTGTGGCCGTCCGGGTCCTGGAAGGAGCGGCCGTACATGGTGCCGTAGTCCTGCGGGTCCTTCGAGGGCTTCCCGCCGGCCGCCAGCGCCGCGTCGCAGAGCTCGTCGACCTTGGCGCGGCTCTCGGCGCTCAGCGCGACGATCGCCTCGGCGTGGGTCGAGGAGTCGGCGACCTCCTTCGGGACGAATTCCTTGAAGCGCGGCTCGGCGAGCAGCATCACGACGATGGTGTCGCTGATGACGATCGAGGTGGTGTTCTCGTCGCTGAACTGCTTGTTCTGCGTGAAGCCGAGCTTGGTGAAGAAGTTCGTGGAGACCTCGACGTCCTTGACCGGGAGGTTCACGAAGATCATCTGCTGGTACTGCGACATGGCGTGCTCTCTCGTCTCTCTCGTCCGGCGCGGCCCCTGTGCCGCCGCCTTTCACCGATATAGACCGGGGGCGCCGCGGAAACTCATCGCCTCCCGGAAAGAAAAATGACACAGATTTCGAACGTCGGCCCCTCGGGCGGGCGAACCCCCGGGCCGGCCCCCGCGCACCCGGTACGGGCCGACGGCTTCGCTCCCCTCCCCCGCGGGGCCCGCCGCACACCGACGGGCACCTCGGTCCGGCGCCTTCACGAGGTGGCCAACTCCGTTGTCCTGAAGGAGCGCTGAGACGCCGGAAGGCGTCGCACACATGGCGACACACCGCCGCAACACACTGGCCGTGGAGCTGCGGCATGGTTGATCGTTGGGCTGTCCGGCTTCACGATGGCCCGGTCCGACGAGCAACCACTGGGGGAACCAGACATGTCCATCAGTCGCAGAAATCTCCTCGCCGCGGGATCCGGTCTGGCCCTGACCGGTGCGCTCGCCGCCTGCGGGTCCAACACCGGCCGCGAGGAGGGAGGTTCGGGCGGAGGCGCAACGGGGCCCGGCGGCGGTATCGCGCAGTGGTACCACCAGTACGGCGAGAGCGGCACCGAGCAGGCCGTGCGGCGCTACGCGGCGGCGTACAAGAAGACCAAGGTCACCGTGCAGTGGCGGCCGGGCAACTACGACCAGCAGACCGCCGCCGCCCTGCTCACCGACAGCGGCCCGGACGTCTTCGAGGTCAACGGGCCGACCCTGGACCAGATCCGGGGCGGCCAGGTCGTCGATCTGACGGACCTGTTCGCCGGGGTCAAGGAGGACTTCAACCCCGCCGTCCTCGCCCCCAAGACGTACGAGGGCAAGATCTACTCGGTCCCGCAGGTCGTCGACATGCAGCTGCTCTTCTACCGCAAGAGCCTGCTGAAGGCGGCGAACGTCCAGCCGCCCCGCACCCTGGACGAACTCGTCGACGCGGCGAAGAAGCTGACGGAGTCCGGGGACCGGAAGACCAAGGGGCTCTTCCTCGGCAACGACGGCGGCGCCGGAGCCATCGGCGGCACTCCTCTGTACGCCGCCGGGCTCTCGCTGATCACCGAGGACGGCAAGGTCGGATTCGACGACCCGGCCGCCGCCCGCGCGCTGGGCAAGCTCCGCCAGCTGTACGCCGACAAGTCGCTGCTGCTCGGCGCGCCCACCGACTGGTCCGACCCGTCGGCGTTCGTCCAGGGGCTGACCGCAATGCAGTGGTCGGGACTGTGGGCGCTGCCCGCCGTGCAGAAGGCGCTCGGGGACGACTTCGGGGTGCTGCCGTTCCCCAAGGACGGGGGCGGCGGCGCGCCGTCGGTGCCGGTCGGCGCGTACGGGGCGGCGGTGAGCGCCCGCAGCAAGCAGCAGGCCGCCGCCAAGGAGTACGTCAAGTGGCTGTGGATCGAACAGGCCGATTTCCAGACGGACTTCGCCCTCGGATACGGGTTCCACATTCCCGCCCGCACCTCCCTCGCCAAGAAGGCCGACAAGCTGAAGGAGGGCGCCGCCGCCGACGCGGTGCGCTACGCCACCGACCACAGCTACGCGCAGCCGCTGCTGTGGACCCCGGCCGCCGCCACCGCGTACCAGGACGCGCTGAGCCGCATCATCAAGGACGGTGCGAACCCGGACACCGAACTGAAGGCGGTCGTGCGCAGGACCAACGAGGAGCTCCAGCGTGTGAAGAAGAAGTCCTCGTGAGCACTGGCACCCCGGCCACCGCCGCCGGGGCGCGGCGGTGGGGGACCCAGAACCGCACCCTGTGGTTCTGGGTCTTCGTCGGCCCCTTCGCGCTCGGGCTCGGCCTGTTCACCTACGTACCGCTGCTGTGGAGCCTGTACCTCAGCTTCTTCGACGCGCACAACACCGTCTCCCCCACGGACTTCGTGGGTCTCGACAACTACACCTCGATGCTGGGGGACTCCGCGTTCACCAGCAGTCTCGGCACCTTCGCGCTGTTCACCGCGTTCATCGTGCCGGCGACGTACGCGCTGTCCCTGGCGCTCGCGCTGATGGTCAACCGGCTCCGCTTCGCGCAGGCCTTCTTCCGGTCGGTGTTCTTCCTCCCGGCGGCCTGCTCCTATGTCGTCGCCGCCATGATCTGGAAGATGTCGATCTTCAACGGGGTGCGGTTCGGGCTGGCGAACACCGTGCTCGGCTGGTTCGGCGCGGACCAGACCGCGTGGCTGTCGACCACGGACCCGCCCTGGTACTGGCTGGTCATCGTGACGGTGCGGCTGTGGCTCCAGGCGGGCTTCTACATGATTCTCTTCCTGGCCGGGCTGCAGCGGATCCAGCCCGCGCTCTACGAGGCGGCGGCCGTCGACGGCGCCCGCCCCGGCTGGCAGGTCTTCCGGCACATCACCTTCCCCCTGCTGCGCGCGACCTCGGTCGCCGTCGTCCTGCTCCTGGTGATCAACGCGTTCCAGGCCTTCGACGAGTTCTACAACCTGCTCTCCGACTCGCGCGGCTATCCGCCGTACGCGAGGCCGCCGCTGGTCTACCTCTACTACACGGCGCTGGGACAGGGGCAGAACCTCGGTCTCGGCAGTGCGGGCGCGATCATCCTGGCGCTGATCATCGCCGTGGTGACGATCTTCCAGGCCCGGTTCTTCGGCCTCGGCCGGAAGGAGGACTGACCCCGATGGACGACGCCCTGGTGCGGGTGGGACGCGCGCTGCGCGTGGCCCTGCTCGTCGCGCTCGCGCTGCTCTTCCTCGTCCCCTTCTACCTGCTGGTGCGCAACGGGCTGGCCACCGACGCGGAGATCACCTCGCCGGAGTGGACGTTCTTCCCGTCCTCCCTCCAGTGGGGGAACATCGCAGAATTGTTCAACGATACGGCGATCCCCTTCGCCCGTACCCTTCTCAACTCCGCACTGATCGCGGTCGCCACCACGGTGGGCACCCTGCTGCTGGCCTCGCTCGCCGGGTACGGCCTGGCCCGCATCCCCTACCGCCACTCCGACAAGGTCTTCTACGCGATCCTGGGCACGCTCATGGTCCCGGCGGCCGTCACCTTCGTCCCCAGTTTCGTGCTGGTCTCCTCGCTGGGCTGGGTCTCCACCCTGCGGGGGCTGATCGTCCCGACGCTCTTCTCGGCGTTCGCGTGCTTCGTCTTCCGGCAGTACTTCCTCGGCTTCCCCCGGGAGCTGGAGGACGCGGCACGCGTCGACGGGCTCGGGTACTGGCGCACGTACTGGCGGATCGTGGTGCCCAACGCGCGCCCGGTCTTCGCCGCCGTCGGCACGATCGTCTTCATCGGCGCCTGGAACGCCTTCCTGTGGCCGCTGGTGATCGGCCAGGACCAGCAGGCGTGGACGGTGCAGGTGGCGCTCGCCACCCTGAACACGGCGCAGACGGTCAATCTGCACGAACTGTTCGTCGCGGCGGCCGTCTCGGTGCTGCCGCTGCTGCTGGTGTTCCTCTTCTTCCAGCGGTGGATCGTGGCCGGGGTCGAAAGGTCCGGCATCGACGACTGATTCCCCCGGCGGACAGCGGGAGTTGACCTGCCGTCAACTCCGCGCGCCTAGGTTCCGGGGGCACACCAGAGCCCCCCGTCCCCGGAACCATGGAGCGAGCAGTCATGGAACGTCGCACCTTCCTGCGCACCGCCGTCCTCTCCACCTCCGTCACCGCATTCGGCGGCACCCTCTGGCGCGGCGCCGCCCACGCCGATCCCGCGCAGCCGGGCACCGGCCCGTACGGCGCGCCGGGCAGCGCCGACGCGAACGGCGTCCAACTCCCGGCGGGCTTCCGCAGCCGGGTCGTCGCCAGATCGGGACAGCAGGTCGCCGGCACCTCCTACACCTGGCACCCCGCCCCCGACGGCGGCGCCTGCTTCGCCGACGGCACCGGCTGGATCTACGTCTCCAACTCCGAGGTCAACCCGTCCGGCGGGGCCGGCGCGGTCCGCTTCTCGGCGACCGGGGCGATCACCGGCGCGTACCGCATCCTCTCCTCCACCCGGCAGAACTGCGCGGGCGGCAGCACGCCGTGGAACACCTGGCTCTCCTGCGAGGAGGTCGACCGGGGCTACGTCTACGAGACCGACCCGTGGGGCGTGAAGGCCGCCGTCCGCCGCGACGCCATGGGCCGCTTCAAGCACGAGGCGGCAGCCGCCGACCCCGACCGCAAGGTCGTCTACCTCACCGAGGACGTCACCGACGGCTGCTTCTACCGCTTCACGCCCAGCACCTGGGGCAACCTCGCCGCGGGCAAGCTGGAGGTGCTCAAGATGGGCTCGGGCACCAGCGGCCCGGTCACCTGGGCCGCCGTCCCCGACCCGACCGGCGCCTCCAGGGCCACCCGCGACCAGGTCTCCGGCGCCAAGCGCTTCAACGGCGGCGAGGGCTGCTACTACGCGAACGGCGTCTGCTTCTTCACCACCAAGGGCGACAACCGGGTCTGGCGCTACGACGCTGCGGCGGCCACCCTCGACCTGGTCTACGACGACTCCCTGGTCACCGGCGGCTCCGCCCCGCTGACCGGCGTCGACAACGTCACCGGCGCCTCCTCGGGGGACCTGTTCGTCGCGGAGGACGGCGGCAACATGGAGATCTGCCTGATCACCCCCGACGACGTCGTCACCCCGTTCCTGCGCGTCAACGGCCAGTCCGGCTCGGAGATCACCGGCCCCGCCTTCTCCCCCGACGGCACCCGGCTCTACTTCTCCAGCCAGCGCGGCACCAGCGGCAGTTCCTCGGGCGGCATCACCTACGAGGTGACCGGCCCCTTCCGCGCCTAGCGGCAGTCGCGGGGCGGTACCGGCGGCCGGCTAGCCCAGCGGCGCCGGTGCCGCCCCGCCCCGCAGCAGGGCGGCGCCCAGCGGCGTCAGCGAGTGCAGTACGGCGCTGCCGTGCCGCAGCGTCACCACCAGCCCCGCCTCCCGCAGCACGCACGCGTGCTGGCTCGCGGAGGCGAGGGACACCCCGGCCAGGCGGGCGAGTTCGCTGGTCGTGCAGCCGTGCTCGATGGCGCGCAGCACCACCGACCTGGTCTGTCCGACGAGCCGGCCCAGGTGCGGGCTGCCGACGGCGGCGAGGGCGGGCGGCGGGGTGTGCGCCACCGGGTAGACCAGCACGGGCGGCAGCTGCGGGTCGTACAGCACGACCGGTGCGCCCTGGCAGAAGAAGGACGGCTGGAGCCGCAGCCCCCGCCCCTTGAGGTGCACCTCGCGGGCCACCGGGTAGTCCGCCTCCAGCACCGGGGCGCGCCAGCGCAGCACCGGGGGCAGCGAGGCGAGCAGCGCGTCGGCCCCGCCGTCCAGCAGGGCCCGGCCGCGGGCCGCCCGGTCCGCCTCCACGCGCGCCTGGAGGTGCGGCCAGTACGGGGCGACGGCGGCCCGGTGGTAGTCGCGCAGGGCGTCCGCCAGCACGCCCATCGGCGGCACCTGGGCCAGCTCGCCCCTCATCAGGGCCATTTCGCCGTACTGCCGGCCCTCCGGGGTGGCCCGCACCGCCGCCAGCCCCTCGTCCCAGCCCTGCGCGCCCTCGGCCGGGGTGAGGAAGTCGGGGAAGTAGCCGCGCTCGGGGACGATCGAGGCGAGGGTGCGCCGCGCGTCCCGGGCACCGCCGCCGAACCGGGTCCTGGCCTCCTTGCGCCACTGCCCGTACACCCGTCCACCGCGCCGGTCGCGCAACCGGTGGAAGCTGAGAACCGTCTCCCACAGGGCGTCCGGCCGCGCGGCGAGACGCAGCCGCGCGAGGTCCTCCCCAGTGAAGTGGATACGCAGCACCACCGGCCCAACTCCCCACCCTCGACCGCAGGTTGCATCCGCAACCGACCCGCGATTGAGTATGCACGCCCTTACACGCGGTCACCACGGCCTTTCGGCCAGAGTTGAAACGCCTCGCCGCCGCGCGCCGGAAGCGAGAGGCTGAGCTGTGTCGGGCACCGGGGCCGTACCGGGTACCAAAAGGGTGGGGCGAAGGCCGTGGGGGGCTTCGCCGTACTTGACGGCGGTGTGCGCGGACGGCAGAACGGCCGCCCGACGGAGGTGACGGGGCGCGTACCACGGGTGGGGATCCGGGGTGCGCGCCCCGCACCTCTCCCGTCACTCCCGCCGTTCATCCCCCGTACTGCGAAGGTCAACTTTTCAACTGCCACTTCGCGCGCGGGTGCGGGCGGCGCTCCGGCGGAGGGCGCCGCTCCGGGTGCGGGGCGGGCCCGGCCTCGGGTCCGGGGGTGACGGGTGCGTTCAGGGGTGGCGGTTCGAGTTCCGCGGTCCGGTGTCGGCGGACTCCTGGCCCCGGACCTCGAACCGCCAGAGCGAGTACCCGTACTCGCTCTGCCGGCCGCGCCCCAGCATCCGCACGTGCCGGGCGTCCTGGGGAGCGGTCAGTTCGACCACGTCCTCCCCCGCGGTGGTCCGACCACGCCGTTCGGCGACCGTGCGCCACGTGGTGCCGTCCGCGGAGACCTGGAGGTCGTAGTCCCGGCCCGCCGCGGCCTCCCAGTCGAGCAGGATCCGGCGCACCGGGCGCGTCTTCCCGAGGTCCACCGCCAGCCACTCGTCGTCGGTGTACCGCGACGCCCAGCGGGTTCCCGGGTCGCCGTCGGTGGCGAGCGCGGCTGCGAGGTGGGCGGCCTCCACGGAGGACGCGGTGGCCGTCCCGCCGCGCGCCAGGTCGGGCACGTCGAAGACCTGCAGGGACCACAGGGTGTACCGGACGGGCCGCGCCTCCCGGCCCCGCACCCGTACGTACCGGGCGTCGGCCGCCGCGAGGGTGAACTCGTCGCGGCCGGGTCCGGTGCGCCCGCGCCGCTCGGCCGCGGTCCGCCAGGTCCGCCCGTCCCCGGACACCTCGATGTCGTAGTCCCGTCCGTGCTCCTGTCCCCAGTCGAGCCGCACCCGGCCCACCGCCCGCGTCCTCCCGAGGTCCACGGTGAGCCAGGGCGCACGCTCCTGGCGGCTGCTCCAGCGGGTGAGGGGGCTGCCGTCGGTGGCCGCGCCGGGCCGGGTGCCGGACCCCGAGGAGGAGGCCAGCGCGGACGCGCCGAAGGAGATCTGGTCGGGTTCGGCGAGGGTCGGTCCGACCACCTTGAGGCCGGGTCCCAGTGCCCCGCGCCGCATCGACGCGGTGAAGGCCGCGTACGGCACGTCGGCGGCGGCCCCGCTCCACATCTTCTGGGCGAGCACCCCGAAGGTCTTCTCGATCAGCCCGTGCACGTCCTGCTCGGTGTACGTGGCGTGCACCAGGTCGTTCCAGACGGCGGACATGGCGCCGCGCAGGACCGGGTCGAAGGGGGCCAGCGACTCCTCGCCGGGGAAGACGTGCGGCTCCCAGCTGTCGTAGAGGTGGCGTCCGTCGAGGCCCAGCGGGTGGTAGTAGGTGGCGAAGGGGACGACGTAGAGCAGCCCGTCATTGGTGTTGACGAGGTCGGTGTAGCCGTCCCCCTTGGCCGCCCGCGGCCCGTACCAGCCGTTGTTCCAGCTGTGCACGGTGACGTCCTTGTCGTACGCGGCCGGCTCCCCGGTCAGCCGGGACAGCGAGCCCCACGCGCGCGGATGCTTGTGCAGCGCGTCGCGCAGATGGGCCGCCATCCCGTTGAAGTAGGCCCGGTAGTGGGCCTCGGGACCGGTGTACTCGTCGGCCCCGAAGTGCACTTCGGGGCTGCGGAACCATGGCGTGAATTCATCGAACACCTGTTTCATGAAGGTCAGCGTGTCCGGATTCCCCAGGTCGAGGTGGTCGCTGTTGGCGCCGCCGAGACCGATGTCCGGCCGGAACCGTACGAAGGACCGCGAGTGGGCGGGTGCGTCGATCTCCGGGGTGAGCTGGACGGCGTGCGCGGCGGCGGTGTCCTCGAAGGAGTCCCAGTCGGCGCGCCCGTAACTGCCGTCCTCGGCGGCCAGCCCGGCCCACCGGCTCTTGTCGCTGCGCAGCCGGAAGGCGTCGTACGCCCGGGACCAGTCGCCGCCGGGGGCCTGGATCTCGTTGTCGTTGAGGTGCAGTTGCAGGTCGTTGAGCTTGAACCACCCCATGATCCGCAGGTAGTCGCGGAGGAAGCCGGGGGTGAAGTAGCGCCGGGCGACGTCCAGCATGAAGCCGCGCAGCCGGTAGTTGGGCCAGTCCCGGGCGGTGCCGGCCGGGACCCGGGTGCGGCGGTCGTCCTGGAGGAGGATCTGGAGCAGCGAGCGGGTGCCGTAGTAGACGCCCCGGCGGTCGGGGGCCACGATGCTCAACCGGTCGGCGCCGGCGCGCAGTTCGTACCCCTCGCGGGCGTAGCGCTCGCCGCCCCGGGGGTGCGCGGCGCGTGCGTCGAGGCGCAGCACGATGTCGCCGCGCCGCGCGCCGCCCTGCCGGGGCGCGGCGATCCGCACCCCGGTGACCTCCTCGATCTCCTGGGTCAGCGTGCGCGAGAGCGCGAGGAGAGCGCGGTCGGCGGTGCCCTCGACGACCACCCGGACGCTTGCGTCGATCCGGTAGGTGCCCGTGGCGCCGGTCCACTCCTGTAGGGCGGGGACGACGACGGGCCGGGCGTTGGTGCCGTCGGCGGCCCGCGCGGGTTCGCGCAGCGGCGGCGCGGGTTCGGCGGCGTACGCGGAGAGGGCGGGCAGCGGGAGCGCGGTCGCGGCGGTGACGACGCCGACGGCGGTGACGAGGGCGCGGCGGGAGAAACGGGCGGACGGTGCCTTGCTCATGCGGGGCCTCCTGGGGCGTCCGTGACGTACGAGCGGCAAGTGATGCACCGTGGTCTCTACCGGTATCCGAACCGAGACCACAAGGGTGCGCACCGCAACCGTCCGCCCCGGGCGACAGGGGCACGCCTGCCACGTGCCCCGGAGACAGGGGCACGCCCTGGGGACGCCGAAGCGGCGGCACCCCCGCACAAGGGTGCCGCCGCTTCGTCATGGAGCCGGATCCGCCGCCGGGGGTGAGGGTGGGTACGAAGTCCCGGGGCGGATCCGGTGGTTCTGCGGACCGGTCAGCGGCTGTCGCTGCCAGTCGCCTGGGCCGCCGCGCGGCCCGCTTCCAGCCGGGCGACCGGAATGCGGAACGGGGAGCAGGAGACGTAGTCCAGACCCACCTCGTGGAAGAAGTGGACGGACTCCGGGTCTCCGCCGTGCTCGCCGCAGACGCCCAGCTTGAGGTCGGGGCGGGTCCGGCGGCCCGCGTCGACGGCCTGCTTGACCAGCGAGCCGACGCCGTCCTTGTCGATCGTCTCGAACGGGGAGACGCCGAAGATGCCCTTCTCCAGGTAGGCGGTGAAGAAGCTCGCCTCCACGTCGTCGCGGGAGAAGCCCCAGACGGTCTGGGTGAGGTCGTTGGTGCCGAAGGAGAAGAACTCCGCGGCCTCCGCGATCTGACCGGCCGTGATGGCGGCGCGCGGCAGCTCGATCATCGTGCCGAGCGCCAGCTTGAGGTCTATGCCGTGGGCCGCCTCGACCTCGGCGATGACCGCTTCGGCCTCCTCGCGGACGATCTCCAGCTCCTGGACCGTGCCGACGAGCGGAATCATGATCTCCGCGCGCGGGTCGCCCTTGGCGTTCTTGCGGGCGGCGGCGGCCTCGGCGATGGCCCTGACCTGCATGGTGAACAGGCCGGGGATGACCAGGCCGAGGCGTACGCCGCGCAGGCCGAGCATCGGGTTCTGCTCGTGCAGGCGGTGCACCGCCTGGAGCAGGCGCAGGTCGTTCTCGTTGGCGTCCTTGCGGGACTCGGCGAGGGCGACGCGCACCGACAGTTCGGTGATGTCGGGCAGGAACTCGTGGAGCGGCGGGTCCAGCAGACGGACGGTGACCGGCAGGCCGTCCATCGCCTCGAAGAGCTCTATGAAGTCCTGCTTCTGGAGCGGGAGCAGGCCCTTGAGGGCGTCCTCGCGCTCGTCGTCGGTGTCCGCGAGGATCAGCCGCTCGACCATCTCGCGGCGCTCGCCGAGGAACATGTGCTCGGTGCGGCACAGGCCGATGCCCTGGGCGCCGAAGCGGCGGGCGCGCAGCGCGTCCTCGGCGTTGTCCGCGTTGGCGCGCACCCGCAGCCGGCGGCGGCGGTCGGCGTACGCCATGATCCGGTGGACGGCCTCGACGAGTTCGTCGGCGTCGTCGGCGCCGGCGTGCATGCGGCCCTCGAAGTACTCGACGACCGGGGACGGCACGACCGGGACCTCACCGAGGTACACCTTGCCGGAGGAGCCGTCGATGGAGACGACGTCGCCCTCCTCCACGACCGTGCTGCCGACGGTGAGGCGGCGGCGCTTGGTGTCGACCTCGATCTCCTCGGCGCCGCAGACACAGGTCTTGCCCATGCCGCGGGCGACGACGGCGGCGTGCGAGGTCTTGCCGCCGCGCGAGGTCAGGATGCCCTCGGCGGCGATCATGCCGTCGAGGTCGTCGGGGTTGGTCTCGCGGCGGATCAGGATGACCTTCTCGCCGGAGCGCGACCACTTGACGGCGGTGTACGAGTCGAAGACGGCCTTGCCGACGGCGGCGCCGGGCGAGGCGGCGATGCCGCGGCCGAGCAGCTGGGTCTTCGCGTCCTCGTCGAAGCGCGGGAACATCAGCTGGGCGAGCTGGGCGCCGTTGACCCGCTGGAGGGCCTCGGCCTCGTCGATCAGGCCCTGGTCCACGAGCTGGGTGGCGATACGGAAGGCGGCACCGGCGGTGCGCTTGCCGACACGGGTCTGGAGCATCCACAGCTGGCCGCGCTCGATGGTGAACTCGATGTCGCACAGGTCCTTGTAGTGCGTTTCGAGCGTTTCCATGATCTGCATGAGCTGGTCGTAGGACTTCTTGTCGATGCCCTCCAGGTCGGCGAGCGGCACCGTGTTGCGGATGCCCGCCACCACGTCCTCGCCCTGCGCGTTCTGGAGGTAGTCGCCGTAGACGCCCTGGTGGCCGGAGGCGGGGTCGCGGGTGAAGGCGACGCCGGTGCCGGAGTCGGGGCCGAGGTTTCCGAAGACCATCGAGCAGACGTTGACGGCCGTGCCGAGGTCGCCGGGGATGCGCTCCTGGCGGCGGTAGAGCTTGGCGCGGTCGGTGTTCCACGAGTCGAAGACCGCGTTGATCGCGAGGTCCATCTGCGCGCGGGGGTCCTGCGGGAACTCCCGGCCGGCCTCGTCGGCGACGATCTTCTTGAACTTCTTGACGAGCTTCTTGAGGTCGGCGGCCTCCAGGTCGGTGTCGACCTTGACCTTCTTGGCCGTCTTGGCGTCTTCGAGGGCCTCCTCGAAGAGTTCGCCGTCCACGCCGAGGACCGTCTTGCCGAACATCTGGATCAGGCGCCGGTAGGAGTCCCACGCGAAGCGCTCGTCGCCGCCGACCTGCTTGGCCAGACCGGAGACCGAGGCGTCGGAGAGGCCGATGTTGAGGACCGTGTCCATCATGCCGGGCATCGAGAACTTGGCGCCGGAGCGGACCGAGACGAGGAGCGGGTTGTCGGCCTGGCCGAGCTTCTTGCCCATCTTCGCCTCAAGGGCGTCCAGGTGGGCGCTGACCTCGTCGCGCAGCTCCTTGGGAGCGTCACCGCTGTCGAGGTAGACCTTGCACGCCTCGGTCGTGATCGTGAACCCCGGAGGCACCGGCAGACCCAGGTTGGTCATCTCGGCGAGGTTGGCGCCCTTGCCACCGAGAAGGTCCTTGAGGTCCTTGTTGCCCTCGGTGAAGTCGTAGACGAACTTCTGCTCGGCCGGCTGCGCGCCGTCCTGGCTGGCTACGTGGGGTTCTTTGTTTTCCGACACGGGTCTCGGCTCCTCGAAGACGCGGTGGCTGCCCTGACGGCGAGGAACATACCCAGATCGAAGGTGTCTGGGTACGTCCACTTAACCGTCATACGGCTTTAACCACCCGTCCGCCAGCAGATCGAAAGCCGCAGGGACTTCGGGGCGAAACCGCAGCCGACTTCAAGACTTGTACACAGCACTACGTTCCGTCGATCATCAGGCATCGATCATCGACTCACCGTAGTGGAAAGATCCAGTCGTCAAACAGAGAAGGGGTGGCACCGAGTGCCACCCCTTCTGAAGGTGCAATCCCTCTTTCGCCGCTCATGTGAGCAACTACATCATCAGGCGTGGCGAGAATCACGCTCACAAGTGAGCGCGGATCTCGCGATGCAGACCCGCGCTCGCCCGTGATTCTCTACGCCCAGCAGCCGGACGATCACCCTCCGGATGTGTCCAGCTCCGCGTCCGCGCTGATCCCGGCACAGTCGTACGGGTCTTTCAGCCAGCCATCGGGCAGGACAACCCGCCCATTTCCGGACGTACGACCGCGCGGGCCGTCCGCACCCACCGGCCAGGGCTGGTCCAGGTCCAGCTCGCTCATATGAGCGTCCATTTCGGCCAGAGAAGAGGAGATCGCGAGCTTCTTGCGCATCTCGGAACCCACCGAGAACCCCTTGAGGTACCAGGCCACATGCTTGCGGAAGTCGATGACACCGCGTGCCTCGTCCCCGATCCACTCCCCCAGCAGCTCCGCGTGCCGCCGCATGGTCGCCGTGACCTCGCGCAGCGTCGGCTCCACCCGCTCCGGGCGGCCCTCGAAGGCCGCCACCAGGTCCGCGAACAGCCACGGCCTACCCAGACAGCCGCGCCCCACGACCACTCCGTCGCAGCCGGTCTCGCGCACCATCCGCAGCGCGTCGTCCGCCGACCAGATGTCGCCGTTGCCGAGCACCGGGATCTCCGGTACGTGCTCCTTGAGGCGCGCGATGGCGTCCCAGTCTGCGGTGCCGCCGTAGTGCTCGGCCGCCGTCCGCCCGTGCAGCGCGATCGAGGTGACGCCCTCGTCGACGGCGATCCGCCCGGCGTCCAGGAAGGTGATGTGGTCGTCGTCGATGCCCTTGCGCATCTTCATCGTCACCGGCAGGTCGCCCGCGTTGGTCACCGCCTCGTGCAGGATCGCGCGCAGCAGGGGCCGCTTGTAGGGCAGCGCGGAGCCGCCGCCCTTGCGGGTCACCTTCGGCACCGGGCAGCCGAAGTTGAGGTCGATGTGGTCCGCCAGGTCCTCGTCCACGATCATCCGGACCGCCTTGCCGACGGTGACCGGGTCCACCCCGTACAGCTGGATCGAGCGCGGGGTCTCGTGCGCGTCGAAGTGGATGAGGTGCATGGTCTTCTCGTTGCGCTCCACCAGCGCCCGGGTCGTGATCATCTCGCTCACGAACAGCCCCTTCCCGCCGGAGAACTCGCGGCAGAGGGTGCGGAACGGCGCGTTCGTGATGCCTGCCATGGGCGCCAGCACCACGGGCGGCTGCACGACATGGGGGCCGATGTTGAGCGAATTCATTACTCGATTGTCGCCCACTCCCCGCACCCGATCGAGCGGATTCTTTAGTTATCCGTACTATCGAAAGATGTCCGTCGCCCCCTCGCCGCAGCTCTCGCACCGCCGCCGGATGCTCGTCCTGGGCATCTGCTGCATGAGCCTGCTGATCGTCAGCCTCGACAACACGGCCCTCAACGTCGCTCTCCCCGCCATGCAGCGCGAACTGGGCGCCTCCGTGTCCGGCATGCAGTGGACGATCGACGCCTACACCCTCGTCCTCGCCTCGCTCCTGATGCTGTCGGGATCGATGGGCGACCGGCTCGGGCGGCGCAAGGTGTTCCGGGCGGGTCTGGTGATGTTCACCCTCGGCTCGCTGCTCTGCTCGCTGGCCCCGAACCTCGAATCGCTGATCGCCTTCCGCGCCGTCCAGGCCGTCGGCGGCTCGATGCTCAACCCGGTCGCGATGTCGATCATCACCAACACCTTCACCGATCCCCGCGAACGCGCCCGCGCGATCGGCGTCTGGGGCGGTGTCGTCGGCATCTCCATGGCGGCGGGGCCGCTGATCGGCGGGCTGCTCGTCGACTCGGTCGGCTGGCGCTCCATCTTCTGGGTCAACCTCCCCGTCGGCCTGGCCGCCCTCCTGCTGACCCTGCGCCACGTCCCCGAGTCGCGCGCCGCGAAGGCCCGCAGGGCCGACCCGGTGGGCCAGCTCCTGGTGATCGCGCTGCTCGCCTCGCTCACGTACGCGATCATCGAGGCGCCCGAGGCGGGCTGGACCTCGCCCCTCACGCTGTCCCTGGCGGGGGTCGCGGTGTTCTCGCTGGCCGCACTCGCGCTGTACGAGCCGCGCAGGGACGAGCCCCTGATCGACCCCCGGTTCTTCCGCAGCGCCCCGTTCAGCGGCGCCACGGTGATCGCGATCTGCGCGTTCGCCTCGCTCGCCGGATTCCTCTTCCTGAACACCCTGTACCTGCAGAACGTCCGGGGCCTGTCCGCCCTGCACGCGGGGCTCTACATGCTGCCGATGGCCGCCCTGACCTTCGTCTGCGCGCCGCTGTCCGGGCGGCTGGTCGGCTCGCGCGGCCCCCGGCTCTCGCTGCTGGTCGCGGGCACGGCGATGACGGCGAGCGCGGTGCTCTTCGCGGGGTTCGGGGCGGAGGGCGACGACGTGCTGATGTTCACCGGGTACGTGCTCTTCGGCCTCGGCTTCGGCATGGTGAACGCGCCCATCACCAACACCGCCGTCTCCGGGATGCCCCGCGCCCAGGCGGGCGTCGCGGCGGCCGTCGCCTCGACCAGCCGGCAGGTCGGCTCGACGCTGGGCGTCGCGGTGATCGGCGCGGTCCTCGCGGCGGGCCTCGGCGGCACGTCGCAGGCGGACACCTTCGTCGCGGCGGCCGTCCCGGCCTGGTGGGTGATAGCGGGCTGCGGCCTCGCCGTCCTCCTCGTCGGCCTGCTGACCAGCGGGAAGTGGGCGCGCGGAACGGCGGAGCGGACCGCGCGGCGGCTGCTGGAGCCCGCTCAGGAGCCGTCGGCCGCCCGTGCGTGAAGCAGCTCCAGCCGGGCCCGGGTCTCCGCGTCGACCGGCGGGTAGCTGACCAGCCGGGGCCCCGTACCGGGGCCGCCGCCGGGGCTCAGCCAGAGGTTGACGTGCTCGACGTGCAGCAGCCCGACCTCGCTCTGGCGGATGTACTTGGTGTGGCTGGTGTGCTCGACCACCTCGTGCCGCTCCCACAGCTCGCAGAATTCCGCCGACTCCGCGCGCAGCCGGTTCAGCAGCGCCTTCCAGGCGGGCTCGGCGAGGTGCCCGGCCATCGAGGCGCGGAACTTGGCGGCCATCGCCCGGATCGTCCCCGGCAGGTCGGCCAGCGAGGAGCGCCACTGTTCGTTGGTGAAGGCCAGCAGCATGCAGTTGCGGTCCTCGCGGGGCAGCGCGTCGAGGTCGCAGAGCAGCCGGGCGTACCCGCGGTTGTACGCGAGGATGTCGTACCGGCTGTTCTGGATGCAGGCCGGAATGGGCTCCAGCTGGCGCAGCAGCGCCTGGTAGGCGGGGGTGACCGTCGGGCAGGGCCCGTCGGGGGCGGGGTCCGGCGTCCCGGCGAGCGCGAAGAGGTGGCTGCGCTCGACCCGGTCCATGCGCAGGGCGCGCCCGATGGAGTCCAGCACCTGCGGCGACACCTGGATGTTCCTGGCCTGCTCCAGCCACGTGTACCAGGTCACCCCGACGGCGGCGAGCTGGGCGACCTCCTCGCGGCGCAGCCCCGGTGTGCGGCGCCGGGGCCCGCGCACCAGACCGACCTGCTCGGGGGTGATGCGCTCGCGGCGGCTGCGCAGGAAGGCGGCGAGCTCGGCCCGGCGCACGTCGGGCTCGCCGTGGCCCTGGACGGCGACGCCCCCCGGGTCCCGCTCCCGCGCGGGCGCGGGTCCGGCCGCCCCGGAGTGCCGCGCGGGCGCGGGGCCGGCCGCCGTCGACGGGTGTGCCCCGGGCGCCGGGCCGGCCGCCGTCGCCGGACCGCTGTGTGTGGTGCCCTGTGCCATCGTCGTCATGCCCCCAGCGTCCGTGAGCCACCGCGCACCGGCCATCCCGTTGCCGGGTAGTGCTTGTACCAGGATAAGGAGACTCTGGTACCAGGCTCGCGGTGCCCCAAGAGTGGTGGCGTGACCACAACGACCGCTTCCGCCACGGCTCCCCCGTCCCCTGCCGCCCCGTCCTCCCCGCCCGGCGCCGCCCCGGCCGCGCTCGGTGCGCTCGGGCTGTTCACCGTGCTGCTCGGGGCGGCGCTGCCGTTGATCGACTTCTTCATCGTCAATGTCGCGCTGCCCACCATCGACCGCGAACTCGCCGCGGGCCCGGCCCTGCTGGAGCTGGTCGTGGCGGGCTACGGGCTGGCGTACGCCGTCCTGCTGGTGCTGGGCGGCCGGCTCGGCGACATGTTCGGCCGCCGCCGGCTGTTCCTGTACGGCATGGCCGCCTTCGGTCTGACCTCGCTGGCCTGCGGCCTGGCCCCCGACGCGTGGACCCTCGTCGGGGCCCGGGTCGCGCAGGGCGCGGCGTCCGCGCTGATGCTGCCGCAGGTGCTGGCGACCATCCAGTCGGCGACGGCGGGAGCGCGCCGGGCGAAGGCCATGAGCCTGTACGGGGCGACGGCCGGGCTGTCGATGGTGGCCGGCCAGATCCTCGGCGGGCTGCTGGTCGCCGCCGACGTCGCCGGAACGGGCTGGCGGTCGATCTTCCTGGTGAACGTGCCGGTGGCGGTGGCCGGGCTGCTGCTCGCCGTGCGCTCGGTGCCCGAATCGCGCTCGGAGCGGCCCGCCCCCGTCGACGTACCGGGCACCCTGCTGCTGGCGCTGTCGCTGCTCACCCTGCTGGCGCCGCTGACCGAGGGGCGGGCGGCGGGGTGGCCGCTGTGGACGTGGCTGTCGCTGGGCGCGTTCCCGTTCGTGGCGCTCGGGTTCTTCCTGGTGGAGCGGCGGGCGGACCGCGCCGGGCGCACGCCGCTGGTGCCGCCGAGCCTGTTCGCGATCCCCTCGATGCGGCGCGGGCTGCCGGGGATCGTGCCGTTCTCGGTGAACTTCGGCGGCTACATGTTCGTGCTGGCGGTGGTGATGCAGCAGGGCCTGGGCAAGGGGGCGGTGGTCGCGGGGCTGACGCTGGTGCCGATGGCGCTGGCGTACTTCGCGGCGTCCCTGGCGGGGCCGAGGCTGATCGGCCGGTACGGGGGCCGCGTCGCGGTGGCCGGTTCGGTGATCCAGGGGGCGGGCTTCGCCGTCCTGCTCGTGACGGTCCGCGAGGGCTGGCCCGACCTGGGGGCGGCGGCGCTGCTCCCGGCGATGCTGCTGACCGGTCTCGGCCAGGGGCTCCAGTTGCCGGTGCTGATGCGGATCGTGCTCTCCGAGGTCCCGGCGGACCGGGCCGGGGTGGGCAGCGGGGTGATGGTGACCGCGCAGCAGGCGGCGCTGGCCCTCGGGGTGGCGACGCTCGGCACGCTCTTCGTGACGCTGTCCTCGACGGGGGACATGGGCGACGCCCTCACCGTGACGCTGCTGGTGCATCTGGGGGTGGCGGCGCTGACCGGGCTGCTGAACCTGCGGCTGCCCCGCACGGTCGGCTGAGGTGTGCGGGCGTGTCGTACGGCGCGCCCGCACACGGGGCAGGGCCCGGACCGCGTGCTGCGGTCCGGGCCCTGCCGTCGTCCGTGCGGCCCGTCCGGGGCCCGGTTTCCCGGCCCGGGGCTCAGGCCCGGGGCTCAGGCCCAGGGTTCAGGGCCCGGGGTTCAGGGCCCGGGGTTCAGGCCCGAGGTTCAGGGCCCGGGGTTCAGACCCGAGGCTCAGGCCCGGGGTTCAGGCCTGGGTGCCGGTGTCCTCGGCGGTGCCGTTGTCGTCGCCGCCGACGGCCTTCGCGCGCATCTTCGCCAGCAGTTCGGCCTTCTTGTCGGCGGCCTGCTGACGGTCGGCGTTGCGGTGCGGGCCGTTGTTGGCCCGCTCGGCGCGGGACTGCCGCTTGCGCTGGCCGCCGCCCTGCCCGACGGGGTTGTTGATGTTCTTGCTCGTGGTCACGGGTTCTCCCGGTGAAGTGAAGTGATCTACGGATTCGTCGGTGGGGGACGGGCGCGGCGGCGTCGGGGACGTCAGCAGGGGCCCGTCACGCTCTCACTCGTAAATCGGCGTCTGGAAGAACATACCCACGACGGTACCCCGTCGCCGGACCGCCGGTCACCGCATTTTCCCCGGGCCCACGCCCTCCCCCGGCCCCCGGGGAGCAGTCCCGGTCCGGGCCGGCGGCCCTAGCTCCCGCCCTCCAGGAAGCGCAGGACCGCCAGCACCCGGCGGTGGTCGGCCTCCGCGCGCGGCAGGTCCAGTTTGGCGAGGATGCTGTTGATGTGTTTGGCGACGGCACTCTCGCTGATGACGAGTTGGCCGGCGATCCCGGCGTTGGAGCGGCCCTCGGCCATCAGGGCGAGCACCTCGCGCTCGCGCTCGGTGAGCCGCTCCAGGGGGTCGCTCCGCCGCCGCACCAGGAGTTGCGCGACGACCTGCGGGTCCAGTGCGGTGCCGCCGTCGGCGACCCGGCGCAGGGACTCGATGAACTCCTCGACGTCGGCGACCCGTTGCTTGAGGAGGTAGCCGATGCCGCTGGTGTGCGCGGCGAGGAGTTCGGCGGCGTACCGCTCCTCGACGTACTGCGACAGCATCAGCACGGCGGTGTCCGGCCACTGCTCGCGCAGCCGCAGCGCGGCCCGCACGCCCTCGTCGGTGAAGGACGGCGGCATCCGTACGTCGACGACGGCGAGGTCCGGGCGGTGCTCGGCCACGGCGGCCAGCAGCCCTTCCCCGTCACCGCACTCGGCGACCACCTCGAAGCCCGCCATCTGGAGGACCTTCACCACGCCCATCCTGAGCAGGACGGAATCCTCGGCGATCACGGCGCGACGCACGGCAGCTCCACATTCATCACGGTCGGCCCCCCGGCGGGGCTGGTCAGCCGGAAGCTCCCGTCGACCGCACCCACGCGCTGCGCGAGCCCTTTGAGACCGGTGCCGCCGGACAGGGCGGCACCGCCCGCACCGTCGTCGGTGACGGTCACCCGCAGTATCGCCCCCAGCCGGACGACGGTCACCTCCGCCCGGGTGGCGCGGGCGTGCTTGGCGATGTTGGTGAGGGCCTCGGAGACGACGAAGTAGGCGACGCCCTCGACGGCCGGGGCGGCCCGCTCCGTCATCTCGACGCGGAGTCTCACGTCGAGGGGGGCTCGTGCGGCCAGTCCCGACAGGGCGGCGTCCAGGCCGCGTTCGTCGAGGACGGCCGGGTGCAGGCCGCGCACCAGGGTGTTGAGTTCCTCGATGGCCTCCTTGGCATCGCGGTGCGCCTCGTCGATGACCCGGCGCGCCTCGGGCGGCAGGTCGGTCAGGGCGACCTTGGCGATGCCGAGGTTGAGGGCGAGGGAGACGAGGCGCTGCTGGGCGCCGTCGTGCAGGTCGCGTTCGATGCGGCGGCGTTCGGCCGCGGCGGCGTCGACGGCCCCGGCCCGGCTCTCGGTGAGGTCCTCGACGCGCTGCTTGAGCGTGTCGTCGCGGACGTCGTGCAACACGGCGGGTGCGATGCGGTGTTCGAGGCGTACGAGGGCCGCGGCCAGCGGCGGCGTGACGGCGAGCGCGGCGACGCCCGCGGCCATGACATAGGCGGAGGTGGTGGTGTAGCCGGGGTGGGCGATCCGCCAGCTGAAGGGGATCAGCGCGAATTCCCACGCGTAGACCGTGGTGGCGGCGATGCCTCCCAGAAGGAGCAGCAGCACCAGCGCTTCGAGCGCGCCGAGGCAGGGTGCGAGAAGCCAGTTGTACGCCAACTGCCGCCCCGGGACGGCGAACCGGAGCCGGGGTATGAGCACGCCGGTCAGCTCCCGGTGGCGCCAGCGGTGCCCGTCGGTGAGCCCGATGCCCGCGAGGAGCAGCAGCAGTACCGGTATGGGCAGGACCATCGGGGCCGCGCTGGAGGAGCCGTCGAGGATGCCGACGAGCTGGGTGGCCGCCCACAGGAACAGCGGCGCGGTCAGCAGGTGCAGGGGCACCCCGGACGCGAGGAAGACGAGGTCGCGCCGCAGCCGCGTCAGCGAACGGCGCAGCCTGGGCGGCATGTTCATGATCCGAGCCTAGCGGTGGGGACCCCGCGGGCGCCCTCCCTCCCGCTACCGCCCGTGGGGTGCAACCAGTGCCACCCCACAACGGGCAGCAGTGGCAATGACCTGCGGATACATCTCCGGGAGTGTGGTCGGCGAGCCCGCCCAGAGGGTTCCCCGGACCGGTCACCGGCCGGGCGGCCCCACCCCGGAAGGCAGACCCGCGATGGCTCTCACCGTTCTCAACTCCCCCGTCCGCGTCCGCCTGTTGACCGGCCGGCTGCTCACCGGGGCGGGGCTGGCGCTGCTGCCCTGGATGGGCTTCCTCGCGGCGACGCTGCCGCCCGCGCAGGCCGTCGCCTGGGTGGCGCTGGACGGCCTGGAGGCGTACTGCCTGATCACGGCGGGGCTGCGGCTGGCCAGGGGGCACGGGGGTCACCGGATACCGACGGCCGCCGCCGCGCTGCTGCTGGCCGTGGACGCGACGGCGGACCTGCTCACCTCGGCGCCCGGCACGGAGCTGGCGCAGGCCGTCACGATGGCGGTGTGCGCCGAACTCCCGCTGGCCGCCCTGTGCGTCGCGCTGGCACGACGAGGCCCCCGGCCGCCTCGCGGGGAGGCGGCCGGGGGCCCGGACGTGCGGGACGTGCCCGCGAAGGCGGGAACGACCGCGGCTAGCAGCCGATGAGGCGGACCGCCAGGTACTCCTGGATCATGTCCAGCGAGACGCGCTCCTGCTTCATGGTGTCGCGCTCGCGCACGGTCACCGCGTTGTCGTCGAGGGTGTCGAAGTCGACGGTGACGCAGAACGGGGTGCCGATCTCGTCCTGGCGGCGGTAGCGGCGGCCGATGGCGCCCGCGTCGTCGAACTCGATGTTCCAGTTCTTCCGCAGGTCGGCGGCCAGGCCCTTGGCCTTCGGCGAGAGCTGCGGGTTGCGCGACAGCGGCAGGACGGCGACCTTGACCGGCGCGAGACGCGGGTCGAGACCCATCACGACGCGCTTCTCCATGACGCCCTTGGCGTTGGGCGCCTCGTCCTCGCGGTAGGCGTCCAGCATGAAGGCGAGCATGGCGCGGTTGACGCCGGCCGCCGGCTCGATGACGTACGGCGTCCAGCGCTCGTTGGCCTCCTGGTCGAAGTAGACCAGGTCGTGGCCGGAGGCGGCGGAGTGCGCCTTGAGGTCGTAGTCGGTGCGGTTGGCCACGCCCTCCAGCTCGGAGAACTCGGTGCCGCCGAAGTTGAAGCGGTACTCGATGTCGGCGGTGCGCTTGGAGTAGTGGGAGAGCTTCTCGGCCGGGTGCTCGTACCAGCGGATGTTCTCGGGGTTGATGCCGAGGTCCAGGTACCAGTTCCAGCGCTGCTCCATCCAGTACTCCTGCCACTGCTCGTCCTCGCCCGGCTTGACGAAGAACTCCATCTCCATCTGCTCGAACTCGCGCGTGCGGAAGATGAAGTTGCCGGGCGTGATCTCGTTGCGGAAGGACTTGCCCATCTGCGCGATGCCGAACGGCGGCTTCTTGCGCGAGGTCTGCTGGACCTGGGCGAAGTTGGTGAAGATGCCCTGCGCGGTCTCCGGGCGCAGGTACGCCTTGGAGGCGGTGTCCTGGGCCGGGCCGAGGTGGGTCTCCAGCATGCCGGAGAACTGCTTGGGCTCGGTGAACTGGCCCTTGGTGCCGCAGTTGGGGCAGTTGACGTCGGCCAGGCCGTTCTCGGGGGCGCGGCCGTGGTGCTTGGCCTCGTACGCCTCGATCAGGTGGTCGGCGCGGTGCCGCTTGTGACAGGCGGTGCACTCGGTGAGCGGGTCGGAGAAGGTCGCGACGTGACCGGAGGCCACCCACACCTCGGGGGCCAGGATGACCGACGAGTCGATGCCGACCACGTCCTCGCGCGCGACGACCATCGCCCGCCACCACTGACGCTTGATGTTCTCCTTGAGCTCGACGCCCAGCGGCCCGTAGTCCCAGGCAGCTTTGGAGCCGCCGTAGATCTCACTGCTCGGGAAAACGAAGCCACGGCGCTTGCTCAGGCTGACGATGGTGTCGATCTTGTCGGCGGCCACGGTGCTCTCTTCATTACGACGACGAAGGTGTGAGTCCGCCGGTGCACGCGGCTCACCGGCGCGACCCCCCTGCACGGCCACGACCCGGCACGGCCCGGCGAATGCCTCAGGTTACCGGCGTACCGGGGCCCCGGATCAAATCGGTATGCGGGACAGAGCGGACAACCCCACTATTGACAATCGTTTCCACTTTTGTTGAAAATGACTGTCATGAACGTACGACGCCTCATACCCGCCACCGCCACCCTCGCCGCCGTCTCCCTCGGCCTGGTCACCCTGTCCGCCTGCGGCGGCAGCTCGGCCGCCGACGACGCCAAGGGCCCAGGCGGGAAGCTGAACGTGATCGCGTCGTTCTATCCCATGCAGTTCCTGGCGGAGCAGATAGGCGGCGACAAGGTCGCCGTCACCCCCCTCACCAAGCCGGGCGTCGAGCCGCACGACCTGGAGCTCAAGCCCAAGCAGACCGCCCAGCTCTCCGACGCGGACCTGATCGTCTACCTCAAGGGCCTCCAGCCGGCCGTCGACGAGGCCGTGAAGCAGTCCGGTGCCAAGGCCACCGTCGACGCCACGACCCTCACCTCCCTGGAGACGCACGGCACCGAGGCCGGCGGCCACGACCACGGCGGCGAGGAGGCCGGGCACGAGGGCCACGACCACGGCCACTCGCACGGCGAGAAGAACGCCACCGACCCGCACATCTGGCTCGACCCGGTGAAGTACGCCGAGGTCGCCAAGGGCGTCGGCAAGGCCCTGGAGAAGGCGGACCCGGCGAACGCCGCCCTCTACAAGAAGAACACCGACACCCTCGTCACCAAGCTGGACGGCCTGCACACGGCCTTCAAGGACGGCTTGAAGAACACCGCCACCAAGACCTTCATCACCACCCACTCCGCCTTCGGCTACCTCGCCGAGCGCTACGGCCTGGAGCAGGAGGGCATCAGCGGCGTCGACCCCGAGTCGGAGCCCAGCCCCGCCCGCATCAAGCAGCTCCAGAAGATCGCCAAGGAGGACAAGGTCTCCACGGTCTTCTTCGAGACGCTGGCCAGCGACAAGACGGCGGCCACCCTCGCCAAGGACACCGGCCTGAAGACCGACGTCCTGGACCCGCTGGAAGGCATCACCGACAAGTCCCGGGGCTCCGACTACATCGAGGTCATGCGGTCCAACCTCGTGGCACTGAAGAAGGCCCTCGGCGCCAAGTGAGCGATCCCGGACACCCCGCACAACCCGCAGCTACGGAGGCGCGACCCGTGCAGACGAACCGTGTGCAGAGCACCCGCGTGCAGAACGACGCCGTCATCTCCCTGAGCGCGGCCACCGCCACGCTCGGCTCGCGCCCCGTGCTGCGCGGGATCGACCTCGCCGTGCGGCGCGGCGAGGTCGTCGCGCTGCTCGGCGCCAACGGCTCGGGCAAGTCCACGGCCGTCCGCTCGGTGATCGGCCAGGTGCCGCTCACCGGCGGCTCCGTCGAGCTGTTCGGCACCCCGCTGAAGCGGTTCAGGCAGTGGGCCCGGGTCGGCTACGTACCGCAGCGGACCACCGCCGCGGGCGGGGTGCCGGCGACGATACGCGAGGTGGTGTCCTCCGGGCGCCTGTCACGGGCCCGGCTGGGGCTGCTGTCCCGGGCGGACAAGGCGGCCGTCGAGCGGGCCATCGACCTGGTCGGGCTGAGCAGCCGGGCCAAGGACTCGGTGAGCGCGCTCTCCGGCGGCCAGCACCAGCGGGTGCTGATCGCCCGCGCGCTGGCCTCGGAGCCGGAGCTGCTGATCATGGACGAGCCGCTGGCCGGGGTCGACCTGGCCAGCCAGGAGATCCTCGCGGCCACCCTGCGCGAGCAGGTGGCGGCCGGCACCTCGGTCCTGCTCGTACTGCACGAGCTGGGCCCGCTGGAGCCGCTGATCGACCGCACCGTCGTCCTGCGCGACGGCCTGGTGGTGCACGACGGGCCGCCGACCGCCGGGGCCCTGCCGGGCCACGACGAGAACCACCTGACCAAGGAAGACTGCCACCCGCACGCCGCGCCCGCCGCCGCGTCCGGGGTACCGACGGGACTGCTGGGCTGACCATGACCGAACTCCTGGAGATCTTCAGTACGCCGTTCATGCAGCGGGCCCTGATCGCCGCCGTGCTGGTCGGCATCACCGCCCCCGCGATCGGCATCTACCTGGTGCAGCGCAGGCAGTCGCTGATGGGCGACGGCATCGGCCACGTCGCGATGACCGGTGTCGGCCTCGGCTTCCTGCTCTCCGCCAGCCCCGTGTGGACGGCCACCGCCGTCGCCGTCGCCGGCTCGGTGATCATGGAGCTGATCCGCTGGTACGGCAAGACGCGCGGCGACATCGCGCTGGCGATGCTGTTCTACGGCGGCATGGCGGGCGGTGTGCTGCTCATCAACCTCGCGCCGACCGGCTCCAACGCCAACCTCTCCTCGTACCTCTTCGGCTCGCTCTCCACGGTCTCCGCCGAGGACGTGACGGCGATCTGCCTGCTGGCCGGGTTCGTCGTGCTGGTGACGATGGGGCTGCGCAGGCAGCTGTTCGCGGTCAGCCAGGACGAGGAGTTCGCCCGGGTCACCGGTCTGCCGGTGCGGGCCCTCAACCTCCTGGTCGCGGTCACCGCGGCCGTCACCGTGACCGTCGCGATGCGCGTCGTCGGACTGCTGCTGGTCAGCGCGCTGATGGTGGTGCCGGTGGCCGCGGCCCAGCAGATCTCGCGCAGCTTCACCGTCACGTTCGTGCTCGCGGTGACCATCGGCACGGCCGTGACGCTGGCCGGCACCCTCACCTCGTACCAGTACGACGTGCCGCCCGGCGCGACCATCGTCCTCCTCGCGATCGGCGTCTTCGTCGTCCTGACTCTTCTCGCCGCGCCTCTGGCCCGGCGGCGCTCCCGCGCGGGACACTCTGCCGAGCGGCCCGCAGGCGACCCGGTGGCCGCCGAACCCGTGAAGGCCTGATCCGGACCCGGCCGGGGCGAGGGAGCGGTGCCGGTGGGGAGCACTGGCACAATGGCCCGACGTATCTATTCGCGTAATGGGCGACCAGAGGAGGCACCTGTGACAACGGCGCCGAACGGTGCGGCGGCGAACGCCGCTCCGGTACGTGGGCGCTCCACCCGGCAGCGGACCGCCGTGGCGGCGGCGCTGGACGAGGTGGACGAGTTCCGCAGCGCGCAGGAGCTGCACGACATGCTCAAGCACAGGGGCGACTCGGTCGGGCTGACCACGGTCTACCGCACGCTGCAGTCCCTGGCGGACGCGGGCGAGGTCGACGTGCTGCGCACCAGCGAGGGCGAGTCGGTGTACCGGCGCTGTTCCACCGGGGACCACCATCACCACCTGGTGTGCCGGATGTGCGGCAAGGCGGTCGAGGTCGAGGGCCCCGCCGTCGAGTCGTGGGCCGAGTCGATCGCGGCCCAGCACGGCTATGTGAACGTGGCGCACACGGTGGAGATCTTCGGTACGTGCGCGGAGTGCGCGGCCACCGCCTGAGCACCCGCACGGCGAACGCCCCGGCCCCCTTGGGAGGCCGGGGCGTTCGCCGTGTTTCGGCCATCTCGCACGCACGCTCCTGACAGATGTTCAGCTTCCGTGGCAACCTGCCCCACGCACACCGATTTCCGCACCGCTCCCCTCTTCGCAGAAGGAGTCAGCGTGAGACGTCGTCCCCACAGTGCATTGCTCGGTCTGGTGGCTGCCGTCGGCGGCCTGCTCGGTGTCGGAGCCGCCCCGGCTCCGGCCGCCGGGGCCCCGTCCCTCTCCGCCGAGCAGCAGGTACGGAACTTCTGGACACCGCAGCGGATGCGCGCCGCGCAGCCGCTCGACCTGCTGCGGGTGTCCCCCGCGAAGGTCGCCCCCGCGCGGCCCTCGGGCCCGGCCGTCTCGGTCCCCTCCACCCGGGCGTTCCCGCAGAAGGGCGGCGCGTGGACCGGCGGCGGGGCGGTGGTGAAGACCTCGGGCCGGGTGTTCTTCACCTACCAGGGCCGTACGGCCTCCTGCTCGGGCAACGCGGTGACCAGCCAGAACAAGTCCACCGTCGTCACCGCCGGGCACTGCGTGAAGATGAACGGCGCCTGGCACACCAACTGGGTGTTCGTACCGGCCTACAACGACGGCCAGACCCCGTACGGCACCTGGACCGCCGCGAAGACCTCCTCGACCGACCAGTGGGCGGCGAGCGAGGACATCAACTACGACGTGGGCCTGGCCGTGGTGAACCCGCTGGGCGGCCAGCGGCTCACCGACGTGGTCGGCGCGCAGGGCGTCCAGTTCAACGGCGGCTACAACAAGGCCATGTACGCCTTCGGTTTCCCGGCGGCGGCCCCCTACGACGGCAAGAAGCTCATCTACTGCTCGGGGAACACCACCAAGGACTTCCTGTTCTCCCAGGACCACTCCCTGGGCTGCGACATGACCGGTGGCTCCAGTGGCGGACCGTGGTTCAACTCGTTCAACGAGTCAACGGGCACGGGGCTCCAGGCGTCCGTGAACAGCTTCGGCTACACGTTCCTGCCGGGGCGGATGTTCGGCCCGTACTTCGGCAACGAGGTCAAGGCCGCCTACGACAAGGCACAGGCGGGCTAGCGCCCGCCGCCCGTCCGGGCCGACCGGACGCGGCGAGCGGGGCGGTCACCGGGAGCGTGCGCGCCCCGGTGACCGCCCCGCGGTCCTCACCGGTTGGGCGGCAGCTTCACCACGGTCACGAAGAACTCGTCGATCTGCCGCACCGCCGCGATGAACTGCTCCAGGTCCACCGGCTTGGTGACGTACGCGTTGGCGTGCAGCCGGTAGCTGCGCAGGATGTCCTCCTCGGCCGCCGAGGTCGTCAGCACCACCACCGGGATGTGGGCCAGCTCCTCGTCCTTCTTGATCCGCTCCAGCACCTGACGGCCGTCGTACTTGGGCAGGTTGAGGTCGAGCAGGATCAGGTCGGGGCGGACCGCCCCGGTGTGCGCGCCCTGCCGGTACAGGAAGTCGAAGGCCTCCTGCCCGTCGCGCACGACGTGCAGCCGGTTGCGGATCTTGTTGTCCGCGAAGGCCTCGCGGGTGATCAGCTCGTCGCCGGGGTCGTCCTCGACGAGGAGGACCTCTATGGGAGTGAGGGGGGTGCTCATGCGCGCGCTCCTGTGGGGGTGGCGTCCGGGGGGACGCCGTCCCGGGGGGTGGTGCCGGCGGGCTCCGGGTCCGGCGCCGGCAGGCTGAAACACACCCTCAGCCCTTCGGGGGCCGAGGTGTCGAGGCGGATGGTGCCGCCGTAGTACTCGACGATCTTGCGGCACAGGGCCAGGCCGATCCCGGTGCCCGCGTACTCCTCCCGCGAGTGCAGCCGCTGGAAGATGACGAACACCTTCTCCGCGAACTCCTCCGGCACCCCGATCCCGTTGTCCCGTACGCAGAACCGCCAGTGGCCGTCGGCCGGTTCGCAGGTGACGCGGACGCGGGCCGGGCGGTCCGGGTGGCGGAACTTGAGCGCGTTGCCGAGCAGGTTCTGCCAGAGCATGGTGAGGCTGGTGGGGTCGCCGGTCACCACCGGCAGCGGCTCGCGGGGCAGTTCGACGGTGGCGCCGGACTCCTCCACGGCCAGGGCGAGGTTGCCGAGCGCCGCCGCCAGCACCTCCCCCATGGGGACCGCGACGGGGTCGGCGTCCAGCCGGCCCACCCGGGAGAAGGTCAGCAGGTCGTTGATGAGGACCTGCATGCGTTTGGAGCCGTCCACGGCGAAGCCGATGTACTGCTTGCCGCGCTCGTCGATGACGTCCCCGAACCGCTTGTCCAGCAGCTGGCAGAACGCCGCGACCTTGCGCAGCGGCTCCTGGAGGTCGTGCGAGGCGACGTAGGCGAACTGCTCCAGCTCGGCGTTGGAGCGCCGCAGTTCGGTGGCCTGGAGGTCCAGGTCGGCGGCCTGCCGGGCGACCTCGGCCTCCCGGCTGCGGGCCTCCACCAGCTCGCCCGCGATGCGCCGGCGCATGGAGTCCACGCTCGCGCCCACGGCCCGTACGTCCACCGGTCCCGGCACCTCGATCCGCCGGTCGAACTCGCCGCCCGCCACCCGGTCGGCCGTCGCGCGCAGCCCGGCCAGCGGGACCACCACCATGCGGCTGAGAAGAACGGCCAGCAGGACCCCGGTGGTCACGATCACCGCGAGCATGCCGAGGAACGTCCAGTCGCGCAGGGTGCGCAGCGACTCCATGTCGGACCGGGCCTCGGCCCGCGCCAGGTCGATGTGCCGCTCCTGGGTCCGCAGCAGCCCGCGCAGCTCGTCGAAGCTCTTCCTGCTGGCCTCGATGCGCGGCTGTACGGAGCGGACGTCGGCGCCGCCGCGGATGACGGCGATCAGCGGCAGCGCCTGCTGCGTGCGCCACTCCCGCGCCTTCGCGGTGACCGCCGCCAGGTCGGCGCCGAAGGGGCCCTCGCGGCCCAGCAGCCGGGCCGTCTCCGCGCGGTACCTGCGCTCGTCGGCCAGTCCCTGTTCGTACGGGGCGAGGAAGCTCTGCACCCCGCTGAGGGCGAAGCCGCGCACCCCGGTCTCCTGGTCGACGAGCGCGTTCTGCAGCTGGAGGGCGGCGGACCTGCCGGGCTGGAGGTGGTCGAGGAGCTCGGTGCTGCGGGCACTGGTGCGGCCGAGCAGGGTCGCGCCGACGGCGGCGCAGAGCACCAGCAGGGCCGCCATGGAGAGCAGCACCAGGCGGATCCAGCCCCGTACGGACAGCCTGGCGAAGCCCGTGTGCTCCTCGGGCGGGGCCGGGGCCTCGGGGGCCTCGGGGGCATCTTCCGGGCCGTCGGGGGCCGCCGTGGGGCGGGTGGCCCCGGTGGCCGTCGGCCGTGTCGTGCCGGGCATCTCAGCCGCTCGCCCAGGCCAGGTGGAGTACCGCTATGTCGTCGGCCAGCCCGCCGTGCGGGGCCGCGGCGTCGGTGGCCGCGCGCACGAGTGCCTGGACGAACCCCGGGGCGGGCAGGGACTCGTACTTCCGTGCCAGGGCGAGCAGTCCTCTCTCGCCCAGCCGGGTGCGGGGGCCGGTGAGCCCCTCGAAGAGGCCGTCGGTGAAGACCACGATGCCGGTTCCCCCGGCCAGCGGCAGGTCCGTCTCGGGCCAGCTGCCGGTGCCGGGGGCGATACCCAGGGCCATGCCGCCGGGCGGGTCGTACCAGGTGGTGCCCGAGGGGCCGCGGACCAGCAGCCCCGGGTGCCCGGCGCGCACCACCCGCACCGAGGCGCGGTCGGCCGGGAAGACGAGGCTGGTGAGGGTGGCGAAGACCTGTTCGGCGGACCGCTCGGCCGCCATGATCTCCTCCAGCAGGCGCAGTTGGGCCGGGCCGGTGCACCCGCTGAGCACTGCCGCCCGCCACGCCACCCGCAGGCACACGCCGAGCGCGGCCTCCGTCGCGCCGTGCCCGGAGACGTCGCCGATGACGGCGTGCACGGTGCCGTCGGCGGTCTGCACCACGTCGTAGAAGTCCCCGCCGAGCAGGCCCTGTTCGCGGCCCGGGTCGTAGCGGGCGTCGACCTCGAAGCCGGTGCCGCGCATCAACGGGACCGGCAGCAGCCCGAGTTCGAGGCGGGCGTTCTCCTCGGCGCGCAGCCGGCCCACGTGCAGCGCCGCCGACGCCTGCTCGACCTGCTTGCGCTGGACGGCGTACCGCAGGGCCCGGCTCAGGGTCTCGGCGTCCAGGCGCCCCTTGACGAGGTAGTCCTGGGCGCCCTCCGCGACCGCGTGCTGTCCCGCCTCGCCCTCGACGAGTCCGGTCAGGACGACGATGGCCGCGTCCGGGTGGGCGGCGATGACCTGCCGTACCGCGTCGAGCCCGCGGACGTCGGGCAGGTGCAGGTCGAGCAGTACGCAGACGGGCCCGCTGTGCCCGGCGAGGAACGTGCGGGCCTCGCCGAGCGTGGTGCACCAGTGGACGTCGGCCCGCAGGTCGCTGTCCTGGAGCACCTCCGTGAACAGCAGGGCGTCGGCGGAGTCGTCCTCGACCAGCAGCAGACTCGCGTCGAGTTCCCTCCGGCCGGCCGTCGTACCGGACACCACCAGTCGCTCGGTCACCGCTCAACCCCCACCCCGGGAGCCCGGATCACCGCGACCGCGGCCTCCCTCTTCGGCCGAATGATACTGCCGGGGGCGGGGCCATCAGCCCTGTTCGGGAACCCGCTGGCCGGGCGGGATCTCCTGTGCCCGCTGCTCGTTGGGAATCGCGCCGCCGAACCTGCGGTCCCGCTGGGCGTACGCGTAACAGGCGTCCCAGAGGTTGCGCCGGTCGAAGTCGGGCCACAGCACGTCCTGGAAGACCATCTCGGCGTACGCGCTCTGCCAGATCAGGTAGTTGGAGGTGCGCTGCTCGCCGCTGGGACGCAGGAACAGGTCCACGTCGGGCATGTCCGGGTAGTACATGTACTTGGCGAAGGTCTTCTCGTTGACCTTCGACGGGTCGAGCTTCCCGGCGGCGACGTCGCGGGCGATGGCCTGGGCGGCGTCCGCGATCTCGGCACGGCCGCCGTAGTTGACGCAGAAGTACAGCGTCATCGCGTCGTTGTCGACGGTCTGTTCCTGGGCGACCTGGAGTTCCTGGACGACGGACTTCCACATCTTGGGCATGCGGCCCACCCAGCGGATGCGGATGCCCAGTTCGTTCATCTCGTCGCGGCGGCGGCGGATGACGTCCCGGTTGAAGTTCATCAGGAAGCGGACCTCGTCGGGGGTGCGCTTCCAGTTCTCGGTGGAGAAGGCGTACAGGGAGAGGTTCTTGACGCCCATCTCCAGACAGCCCTTGAGGACGTCCAGGACGACGCCCTCGCCGACCTTGTGGCCCTCGGTGCGGGGCAGGCCGCGCTCCTTGGCCCACCGGCCGTTCCCGTCCATGACGATCGCCACGTGCTCCGGGACCAGCTCACCGGGGATCTTCGGGGGCCGGGCACCGGACGGGTGCGGCTCGGGCACCTTGTACTCGCGCCGGTTGCGTCCCAGAATCCCGCGTCGTGCCATGAGATGGATCTCCTAGTTTTCTGCCGCTTGCCACTGCTTCTACTTCTCCACGTACCGCAGCGAGCGCAGTCCGCGCTCCAGGTGCCAGTGCAGATACGCCGACACCAGCCCGCTGCCCTCGCGCGCGTGCCTCGGCTCGCACGCGTCGGCCGCCGCCCAGTCCCCCGTGAGCAGCGCGCTCAGCAGCCCGACTGCCTCCGCAGAGGGTACGACGCTGCCCGGCACCCGGCAGTCACCGCATATGACGCCGCCCGCCGCGACGGAGAACAGCCGGTTCGGCCCGTCGATGCCGCACTTCGCGCAGTCGTCGAAGCTGGGGGCGTAGCCGTTGACGGCCAGCGAGCGCAGCAGGAACGCGTCGAGGATCAGGTTCGGCGCGTGCTCGGCGCGCGAGAGGGTGCGCAGGCCGCCGACGAGCAGCAGGTACTGCTGGATCGCGGGCTCGCCCTCGTGGTCGGTGAACCGCTCCGCGGTCTCCAGCATGGCCGTGCCCGCGGTGTAGCGGGCGTAGTCGGTGACGATGCCGCTGCCGTACGGGGCGATGATCTCGCCCTGGGTGCACAGCGGCAGCCCGCGGCCGACCAGCTCGCTGCCGCGCGCGAAGAACTGCACGTCGACGTGGCTGAAGGGTTCGAGGCGGGCGCCGAACTTGGACTTGGTGCGGCGCACCCCGCGGGCGACGGCCCTGATCCGGCCGTGGTGCCGGGTGAGGAGGGTGATGATGCGGTCCGCTTCGCCCAGCTTCTGGGTGCGCAGGACGATACCGTCGTCGCGGAACAGACTCATGACTCCATTGTCCCGTACGGCGGGACGGGGCCGGGCCTGGGACGGGCCGGGCCGGAGCCGGAGTCAGAACGGTCGGGTGAGGTCGGGCGGGGGGGGACGGGGCGGGGCGGGGCGGGGCGGGGGCGGGACGGCCCTAGGGGAGTTCTCCGCGGCTGCGGGCGTTGACGTAGGCGGTGGCGGCGCTCAGGCGCTCGGCGGCGGTGGCCGGGCGGACGTCCTCCTGGTCGCAGTTCCACTCCCGGCCGCCGCCGGCCGGGACCAGCCGCAGCAGCCTGCCCACCTTCGCCGCCACCCTGCCGACCCGGCCGCTGGTGAGGTCCAGCACGTACGAGCCGAGCGGCGGCGGCCTCACCGCGCCCCCGCCCCGGTTCCCGGTGGCCGCTCCCCGGCTCTCCGCCGCGCCGCGCGCGTTTTCTTCACAGGTACCTCCGCCTCTTCGGGGCATTCCGCAGAGCGTTGCCGTTTTCCCATCATTGTCATCACTTCCCGGCCGCCGCCGCTTTCACGTTTCGCATTACGGCGGCGGTACGGAATAGCTATTCTCTGGTGAGGCCTGTGCACCGCGAATGCGCAGGCCATAGGTTGTGGCCGACGGTAATGGCGCTTTCCGTGCGGCGCCCGGGGGCGGCCTTCTAGTGATCCACGATCTCCTCGCGGGACTTCACGTCGCCCTCGTTCAGAATCAGAAAGTGCCGGTCCTTTTCCGTCATGAACTTGAGGAATCCGGGCTCGGCCTCCAGCACATAACCGATCAGCGGTGCGGACCGCTCCTTCACCTCGACCCGCTCCAGCGGCATCCACGGGGTGCGCACCACGGCGGCGCTGACGAGCAGGGTGACGACCACCGCCGCCATCACCAGTCCCATCAGGTGCTTGCCCGCCCAGCGGGAGGCCGCGCCGACCTGGCCGTGCCCGCCCCGGGTCACCGCCCCCAGCCCGGCCATCAGGGCGGTCACCGCCACGGACAGCGGCAGCAGCCACCACGCGTGGAAGCTGAGGATGTACGCCGTGACACCGGCGAGGACGATCGCGAGCATCCCCAGTCCGGGCAGGTCCAGCCAGCCGGTGACCGGCCGCTGCGGCGTCCCGTCCGCCCGCTCCGGCCCCTCGCCCCGCTCCGGCAGCGGCCGGCCCTCCCCGGGCGCCGCCCCGTCCGGCCGCTCCGCGCGAAGGCGCCGGACGCGTGCCGCGAGCAGGTAGCCGCCCACCACCCGGAAGAGGAAGGCGGGCAGCAGCACCGCGAGGAGCACGGCGGCGACCACCGAGTCGGCCATCACGGTGCCGAGCACGATCCCGATGCTGTCCTCCAGGTCGAGGGTGTGCAGGACCGCGAAGGCCGTGTGCCACTGGTATCCGGAGACGGCGAACAGCCGCAGCAGCAGGAAGAGGAAGGCGGCCGTGGTCAGGGTGAGGCCGCTCCACCCCCGCTCACGCTTGTGCTCCCCCGCCGCTTCGCTCTCTTTGTGCACCATGCGGCCAAATTGCCACAGGCGTCACGGCGATGCCCGCCGGGGCGCGCCCCACGTCACGGCGATGCCCGCCGCGGCGCGCCTCAGGACGGTGTGCGCGCCGCCGCCAGCAGCCGGGCCGTGTCGTCCGCGCACAGTTGCAGGGCCGCGCCGACCGTGCTGAGCACGTCCCGTTCGGCCGCGCTGTAGGGGCCGTCGGCGAGCGCGATCCGGGCGCCCTGGAGCAGGATCGACTCGCGTCCCGCGGGGGCCAGGTGCGGGGCCAGCGGTTCGAGTGCCTCGTGCAGCTCGATGGCGAGGGAGGCGCTGTACGGGCTGTCCGCGCCGGTGCCGTCGTCGGCCGTGCAGCGCCCGGTGTCCTGGGCCAGCGCCTCGATGAGACAGGTCAGCTGGTCCTCCGTACAGTCCTCGAACCCGGCGGAGCGGACGGTGGCCGCCGCGGTGCTGGTCACCGTGCGCGAGGACGTGCCGCCCGCGGCGAGGACGGCGAGGGCGACCGTGTGGACGGCGTCGCGCAGCATCGCGGAGAAGCGGACGGTGGTGGGGTGGTCGAGGGTCTCGGTGCCGAACCGGCCGTCGCAGGAGGCGCATTCGACGACCGGGCCCTCGTAGCCGCGCGCGAGGAGCGGGATGCCGAGGACGGCCAGGCGCCGGCGGCCGGTGCGCCGGGCGTAGTTGCGGTCGCCGCCGCAGCCAGGGCAGAAGAACTCGCCGTCGCCGACGGTCGTCCAGGTGGTGCGGACGCCCCACAGGCTGCCCCACGGGCTGAGCGATCGGCCTCGCACTGGCAGCACGGCGCACCTCCGTAACACTTCGGCAACTTTGCCGGGGTTGGACGTGATGTTAGCCACATCCGCCGGGCGCCGTCAGCACCCCGGGAAAAGACGGCGGCCCCGTCCACCGCGCGGGTGGCCGGGGCCGGTCGGGTGCCGCGGGCAAACGCTCAGGTCAGCGCGCTGCCCGGTTCACGGCGGAGACAACTGCCTTCAGGGAGGCCCGAGTCGTGTTCGGGTCGATACCGATGCCCCACAGGACCTTCCCGTCGATGGCGCACTCGATGTACGAGGCCGCCTGCGCGGAGGCGCCCTCGCTCATGGTGTGCTCCTGGTAGTCCAGCAGGCGGGCGTCCACGCCGACGGCGGCCAGCGCCTCGAAGAAGGCGGAGATCGGACCGTTGCCGGTACCGGTCAGCACCGTGTCGGCGCCGTCCACGACCGCCTCCACGGTCAGGGTGTCCCGGCCGTCGGTGTCGGTGGTGGTCTGGCCGGAGCGCACCTGGATGCGGCCCCACGGGTTCTGGGCGTTCGGCAGGTACTCGTCCTGGAAGACCGACCAGATGGCCTTCGGGGTGACCTCGCCGCCCTCGGAGTCCGTCTTCTGCTGGATGATCTTCGAGAACTCGATCTGCATCCGGCGCGGCAGGTCCAGCTTGTGGTCGTTCTTCAGGACGTAGGCGATGCCGCCCTTGCCGGACTGCGAGTTGACGCGGATGACCGCCTCGTAGGAGCGGCCGACGTCCTTGGGGTCGATCGGCAGGTACGGGACCGCCCACTCGATGTCGTCGACGGTCTTGCCCCGGGCCGCCGCGTCGGCCTCCATGGCGTCGAAGCCCTTCTTGATGGCGTCCTGGTGGGAGCCGGAGAAGGCGGTGTAGACCAGGTCGCCCGCGTAGGGGTGGCGCGGGTGGACCTCCATCTGGTTGCAGTACTCGCTGGTGCGGCGGATCTCGTCGATCTGCGAGAAGTCGATCTGCGGGTCGACGCCCTGCGAGAACAGGTTCATGCCCAGGGTGACCAGGTCGACGTTGCCGGTGCGCTCGCCCTGGCCGAACAGGCAGCCCTCGATGCGGTCGGCCCCGGCCATGATCGCCAGCTCGGCGGCGGCGACGGCGGTGCCCCGGTCGTTGTGCGGGTGCACGGACAGGCAGACGTGCTCCCGGCGGGTCAGGTTGCGGGACATCCACTCGAAGCGGTCCGCGTGCGTGGAGGGCGTCGAACGCTCCACGGTGGCGGGCAGGTTGAGGATGATCTCGCGGCCCTCCTCGGGCCCCCACACGTCGCACACCGCCTCGCAGACCTCCAGGGCGAAGTCCAGTTCGGTGTCGGTGAAGATCTCCGGCGAGTACTGGTACCCGAAGATCGTCTCGGGGCCCAGGATCTTCTCCGCGTACTCCATCACCAGCCGCGTGCCGTCCACGGCGATCTGCTTGACCTGCTCCTTGGTGCCCCGGAAGACGACCCGGCGGAAGGTCGGCGCGGTCGCGTTGTACAGGTGCACGGTCGCGCGGCGGGCGCCGCGCAGCGACTCCACGGTCCGCTCGATCAGTTCCTCGCGGGCCTGGGTCAGGACGGAGATGGTCACGTCCTCGGGGATCGCGCCCTCTTCGATGATGGAGCGTACGAAGTTGAAGTCGGTGTCGCCGGAGGACGGAAAGCCGACCTCGATCTCCTTGTAGCCCATCCGTACCAGCAGGTCGAACATCTCGCGCTTGCGGGCCGGGGACATCGGGTCGATCAGCGCCTGGTTGCCGTCGCGCAGGTCGGTGGACAGCCAGCGCGGCGCCCTGGTGATCCGTGCCTCGGGCCAGGTCCGGTCCGGGATGTCGACCGCGTCGTAGGTGCCGTACTTGTGCACCGGCATGCCGGAGGGCTTCTGGGTGTGCGTGGCGTTGGTGACGGGCGTCGGGCGGCCGACGGACTGCTGGGTCATTGCGTAGGGCTCCTCGGGTCTCCTGCAAGGGGACGGCCGACTGGTTGAGCGCAGCACCAGATCCCGCGGGGAGGGGGTCGGCCTACGACTACAGGCCCTCGCCGCGGCAGCTAAGGAGAAGCAGCCCGAAACGCATGATGTGCCGCAGCCTAACCGAGGGACGGCGAGGACGCCGGTCCCGTATCAGTATGCAAGACCCGGCATCAGTGTCACCGAAACAGTGATCCATCACTCGAAGCATTGAAATATGACGCAAATTTCGGTCGCGGGTAGTGACACCGTCATGACCCAGTGCCACATTGCTCGCCATGGAAGCCATCCACCCCGTCTTCTGCACCATCGTGCCGCCCCACGTCCTGGACCGGCTCGCCCGCTCCGAGGACCCCGCGCTCGCCGCACCCGCCCGCCGCACCCTGGAGGCGGACGCCGCGCAGCGCACCCACCGCCGGCTGACCACGGTCATCGGCGCACCGTCGGTCGCCCCCGCCCCGGGAGCCCCCGACAACAAGGTCCACCGCACCATCTACGACGCCCGCAACCGGCGCGAGCTGCCCGGCCGGGTCGTGCGCAAGGAGGGCGACAAGCCGGGCAAGGACGCCACCGTCAACCGCGCGTACGCGGGCCTCGGCGCCACCTTCGACCTCCTCCTGAACGCCTTCGAGCGCAACTCCATCGACGGCAACGGCCTCCCGCTGAACGCGAGCGTGCACTTCGACAGGGAGTACGGGAACGCCTTCTGGGACGGCGAGCAGATGGTCTTCGGCGACGGTGACGGCGAGATCTTCCTCGACTTCACCCTGCCCGTCGACGTCATCGGCCACGAACTGGCCCACGGCGTGACCCAGTACACGGCGAACTTCACCTACTTCGGGCAGCCCGGCGCGCTCAACGAGTCCATGTCCGACGTGATGGGCTCCCTGGTGAAGCAGTACGTGGGCGACCAGACCGCGGCCGAGGCCGACTGGCTGATCGGCGCCGGCCTGCTGGCCGAGCGCGTCACCGGTGTGGCGCTACGCTCGATGAAGGCCCCGGGAACGGCGTACGACGACGACGTCCTGGGCAAGGACCCGCAGCCCGCGACGATGGACGACTACGTCACCACCGGCCGCGACAACGGCGGCGTGCACATCAACTCGGGCATCCCCAACCACGCGTTCTACCTGCTGGCCGAGGCGCTGGGCGGCAAGGCGTGGGAGCGGGCCGGGCGGATCTGGTACGACACGCTGACCGCCGGGACCCTCACCGTCACGCCGACCTTCGCGGACTTCGCGCGGGCCACGGTCGCGGCGGCCCGCAACCGCTTCGGCGAGGGCGAGGAGCTCCAGGCGGTGCTCAAGGCGTGGGAACAGGTCGGGGTGCCGTCGCACTGAGCACACCGGAGCGGACGCCCCCGCGCCGAGGGCGTCCCCGTGGGGCCCGCCCGTCCGGGTGGGCCCCCTACCGGCCCGGCCGCCCGCGTACTAGAACGGACCCCATGCGTATTCAGGTGGTCCGCTCCGGAGGTTTCGCGGGAATCGAGCGCCGGGCCGAGGTCGACACCTCCGCCCGGCCGGACGCCCCGGTCTGGCACGCGCTGGCCGCCGAGGCGCTCGCCGCAGGCCGGTCCGCGCGCGTACCGCCCGGCGGGATCGCGGACGGGTTCAGCTACGAGATCACCGTGGACGGCCGCACGGTGCACTGCGCGGAGCCGCATCTCACCGAACCACAGCGGGAGTTGATCTCCCGGGTACTGAAGGAAGGCGCCTAGCGCGGCATCCGGCGGAGCACTCGATCAAACATGAAGATCATTCATGTTTGATCGTTGACAGGGTTACCCCAGGGTATTCACCATCTCCCCCATGACCACGTTGCCGCCCGAGCCTCGGCCTCCGCTGCCCCGCTTTCCCGCCAACTTCCTGTGGGGAGTGTCGACTTCGGCCCATCAGATCGAGGGCGCGGTCGCCGAGGACGGGCGGGGCAGGTCCGTCTGGGACGCCTTCGCCGCCGCCTCCGGGCGCATCAAGGACGGCTCCGACGCGTCCGTGGCCGTCGACCACTACCACCGCTACCCGGAGGACGTGGCCCTGCTGAAGGACCTCGGGGTGGACGGCTACCGCTTCTCGGTGTCCTGGTCGCGGGTGCTGCCCCAGGGCGCGGGCTCCGTGAATGCGGCCGGACTCGACTTCTACGACCGGCTGGTGGACGCCCTGTGCGAGGCGGGCGTACGCCCGGTGCCGACCCTCTTCCACTGGGACACCCCGCTCGCCCTTCAGGAGGCGGGCGGCTGGCTGGAGCGGGACACCGCGTACCGGTTCGCGGAGTTCACGGACGTGGTCGCGGCCCGCCTCGGCGACCGGGTCGGCCGCTGGATCACCCTGAACGAGCCCGCCGAACTGACCATGCTGGGCCACGCGCTGGGCGAGCACGCCCCGGGCAAGCGGCTCCTGTTCGACGCGCTGCCCGTCGCCCACCACCAGCTTCTCGCGCACGGGCTGGCCGTGGACGTGCTGCGCACGCGCGGCTCCGGCAGCATCGGCATCGCCAACTCGCACGGCCCGACCTGGGCCGCCTCCGACTCCGCGGAGGACCGGGCCGCCGCCGACTTCTACGACCTGCTGCTCAACCGGCTGTTCGCCGATCCGGTGCTGACCGGCGCCTACCCCGAGGGCATCGCCGAACTGCTGCCGGGCCCGGTCGACGACGACCTGCGGCTGATCTCCCAGCCGCTGGACTGGTACGGCGTCAACTTCTACCAGCCGACCCGGGTGGGCGCCCCCGACCCCGCGGCGCCCACCGAGTTCGCCGGCATCACCGTCCCGCCGGAGCTGCCCTTCTCCGTCCACCCCGTCACCGGTGTGCCGCGCACCGCGTTCGACTGGGCGGTGGTCCCCGAGGCCCTGACCGAGCTGCTGCTCTCCTTCCGCGACCGGTACGGCGACAGCCTCCCGCCGGTCGTCATCACCGAGAACGGCTGCTCCTACGACGGCATCGACGACCAGGAGCGGATCGCCTTCCTCGACGCCCATCTGCGGGCGCTGCACCGGGCGATGGACGCGGGCGTCGACGTGCGCGGCTACTTCGTGTGGTCGCTGATGGACAACTGGGAGTGGGCCGAGGGGTACGCGCAGCGGTTCGGCCTGGTCCACATCGACTTCGAGGGCGGCACCCTGGACCGCACCCCGAAGGCGTCGTACGGCTGGCTGCGCGACGCGCTGCGGGCCCAGCGGTGACGACCACCTCGGGGCAAGGGACGCGGGCCGCCGCGGCGGAGCCCGGGGCCGGGGTGCCGCGCGGCTGGACGGGGGCGCTCGCGCTCGCCAACGGGGCGATCTGGGTGGGCTGGTTCGGCCCGATCCAGATCCTGCTGGCCCTCCAGGCGGCGCAGCTCGCGCCCGGCACGGGGATGTCGAAGGAGTCCGTACTGGCGTGGGTGACGGGCATCGGGGCGAGCGTCTCGATGGTCTCCAACCCGGTCTTCGGCGCCCTCTCCGACCGTACGGGCTCGCGCTTCGGGCGTCGTACGCCGTGGATCGTGGGCGGGGTGACGACGGGGGCGGCGGCCCTGGTGCTGCTGTCGCTGGCGCCCGGCATCGTGACGATGACGCTCGGCTGGTGCCTGGTCCAGCTGACCCTGAACGCCGCGTTCGCCGCGATCACCGCGTCCGTCCCGGACCGGGTGCCGCGGCGGCAGCGGGGCGTGGTCGGGGGCTGGCTGGGGGCGGCGCAGATCCTGGGCGTGGTGGCGGGCACGGGGCTCGCGACGCTCGGCGGCGGAATCGTGGCGGGGTACGCGGCGTGCGCGGTGTTCTGCGCGGTGGGGGTGCTGCCGTTCGTACTGCGCTACCGGGACCCGGTGCTGGAGGTGCGGCCGCCGTTCGCGTGGGGGCCCTTCGTGCGCTCCTTCTGGCTGAACCCGCGGACGTACCCGGACCTGGGGTGGGCCTGGCTGACCCGCTTCCTGATCAACCTGGGCAACTCGATCGCCCTGCTCTACCTCCTGTACTACCTGCGCGACCGGCTGCACCACGACGACCCGGAGACCGGCGTGCTGGTCCTGACCGCCGTCAACGGGGTCACCCTGCTGGCCACGGTGGTGGTGAGCGGGGCCTGGTCGGACCGGGTGGGCCGCCGCAAGCCGTTCGTGCTGTGGTCCGGGGTGCTGATGGCGGTGGCGGCCGGGCTGCTCGCGGTGTGGCAGACGTGGCCGGGGGCGCTGGTGGCGGCGGCGCTGCTGGGGGTGGGGTTCGGGGTGTTCACTTCCGTGGACTTCGCCCTGATGACGGACGTCCTGCCGAAGGCCGCCGACCGGGGCAAGGACCTCGGCGTCATCAACATCGCCAACTCCCTGCCCCAGGTCGCCGCCCCCGCCCTGGCCGCACCGATCGTGACGTACGCCGGCGGGTACGCGGGGCTGTACGGGATCGCGGCCGGGGTGGGGCTGGTGGGCGCGGTGCTGGTGGTGCGGATCAGGGGCGTGCGCTAGGGCGTGGCCCTGTGCGGGCGGCCCGGTGGCCCCGGGGGCTCAGAAGCCGAGCTTGCGGAGCTGCTTGGGGTCGCGCTGCCAGTCCTTGGCGACCTTGACGTGCAGGTCGAGGAAGACCGGCGTGCCCAGCAGCGCCTCGATCTGCTTGCGGGACTTCATCCCGACGTCCTTCAGCCGCTGGCCCTTGGGGCCGATGATGATGCCCTTCTGGCTGGGGCGCTCGATGTAGACGTTCGCGTGGATGTCCAGGAGCGGGCGGTCCTTGGGCCGGTCCTCGCGCGGGATCATCTCCTCGACGACGACCGCGATGGAGTGCGGCAGCTCGTCCCGTACGCCTTCGAGGGCGGCCTCGCGGATCAGCTCCGCGACCATCACCATCTCGGGCTCGTCGGTGAGGTCGCCCTCGGGGTACAGCGGCGGGCTCTCGGGGAGCATCGGGGCGAGCAGGTCGGACAGCAGCGACACCTGCTGGTCGCCGACCGCGGAGACCGGCACGATCTGCGCCCACTCGATGCCCAGCTCCTGCCCGAGCCGGTCGACGGCGATGAGCTGCTCGGCGAGCTGCTTGGAGTCGACCAGGTCGGTCTTGGTGACGATGGCGACCTTCGGGGTCTTCCTGATCCCGGCGAGCTCCTTGGCGATGAACTTGTCGCCGGGGCCCAGCTTCTGGTCCGCGGGGACGCAGAAGCCGATCACGTCGACCTCGGCCCAGGTGGTGCGCACGACGTCGTTGAGGCGCTCGCCGAGCAGGGTGCGCGGCTTGTGCAGCCCGGGGGTGTCCACCAGGATCAGCTGCGCGTCGGGCCGGTGCACGATGCCGCGCACGGTGTGCCGGGTGGTCTGCGGGCGGCTGGAGGTGATGGCCACCTTCTTGCCGACCAGAGCGTTCGTGAGGGTGGACTTGCCCGCGTTGGGGCGGCCCACGAAGCAGGCGAAGCCGGCCCGGTGGGGGGCGGGGTCGGCTGCGGGGTTTTCGGGAGTACGAGCGCTCATGCGGCCCATTCTCCCCGATGCACGGCGAAGGGCCGACCAGAGGTCGGCCCTTCGGGGATCGTGCGCCGCACGGGCGGGGCGGGCGGCGTGCCGCGCGGTGGCGGCGAGGATCGCCCGCCGCGGTGTGCGCGGGTGGGTTGCGGGTGGGGTGCGGGTGGGCTCAGCCCAGTCCGCCCTTGGCGCCGCAGGAGCCCCAGGCGCCCGCGCCCTGGGCGGCGAGGACCTTCTCGGCGACGGAGATCTGCTCGGCCTGGCTGGCCTGGTGGGCGCTCGGCGCGTGGGCGGTGCCGCCGAAGGCGGCCCAGGTCTGCTGGGTGAACTGCAGGCCGCCGAAGTAACCGTTGCCGGTGTTGGTGGCCCAGTTGCCGCCCGACTCGCACGCCGCGACCGCCGACCAGTTGGCACCGGAGGCGGCGGAGGCGCTGCCCGAGCCGCTGAGGATCATGGCGGCCGCGGCGCCTGCCGCGGCGACGGTACCGGTGATGCGGCGGGCGGTGGTGGTGCGGATCAGGGAGGAGAACACGCGGGAACCTAACGGTGGGGGACGTGGTCCGCCGGCCGGGACTTCGCTGCTGTCCCGCTCGGCGTTCCTCCACAGTCCCAGCGCGGCCGGGCCCGATCCACGGACCTTCGTGAGGTGGGGGCGGGACCTTGGTCCCGCCCCCAGGACCCCCCTCCCGGGGGCCACAGGTCCCGGGCCGAAGGTCCCGCCGCGGGCGTCACGCGGGCCGGGCGCACCCGCCGCCGGAGCCCGGCGCCAGGGTCGCCCGGCCCCCGCCCGCCCCGGTCGTGGCGTGCCTCACACCTCGACGCGCACCCGCACCACGGCGTCGGTTCCGGCCAGCAGCACCGGGGTGCCCGCGCCGCCCAGGTCCCGTACGGCCGCGAGGTCCTGCTCGGCCGGGGCGTCGGCCGCCGTGACGACGGCCGCGGCCTCCAGCGAGCCCGCCCCGCTCGCGACGGCCATCGCGACAGCGGTGCGCAGCGCGGAGAGCGGCAGCGAGTCGAGCGCGACGGTCCCGGCGACGTACGTACGCCCGGTCTCGTCCCGTACGGCGGCGCCCTCGGGCACCCCGTTGCGGGCGCGGACGCTGCGCGCGAGGGTGAGGAGCTTCTGGTCCTCGGGGTCGAGGGGGGCGGTGCGGGGGTCCTCGGAGGACGGGGAAGTGGTCATGGCCCCGAGCATAGGAAGCACCGGGGCCCGCCCGCCCGTCCGGGTCAGACGTTCCGGCCCCCGGGGCCCGCCTTGGTGATCTTCTCCGCCTTGGCGACGGCCTTGGTGAAGGACTCCGAGAAGGCCTGGACGTCGGCCTTCGTGAAGCTGATCTCCATGACGGTCACGATCGCTCCGCCCACGCGCGCGTTGGCCACGTCGTACTGGAGGACGGGCATCTCCGGGTCCTCGGATTCGAGCTTGAGGCGGACGCCCTGGGAGTCCTGGCCCGCCTTCGGGACGGAGAGGTCCTCGAAGTTCACGGTGACCTTGTCGCCCTCCAGCTCCGCGCGGAAGGTGCGGCAGGTCTCGGGAACCGGCCTGGCCTTGATCAGCGCGGTGGCCTCGGCCTCGGCGTAGGCGGTGACGCCGTTGAGCAGGAAGGGGCCCTCCTGCGACTTCGTGAAGGCGATGAGGCCGGTGTTCTGCGGCTTGGGGCCCTTCTCGGAGCCCACCACGCCGTCGAGCAGGAACTGGCACTGCTTCTTGTCGGCCCGGCCCGCGCTGAACTCGCCGGGGCCCGCGTCGCTGGAGGACATCTCGTTGTCCTTGCTCCAGCCGGTGGGCATGTCCTGGACGGTCAGCAGCGCGGACTCCGCCTGGCGCTGGGTGAGCGGCGCCGCGGGCTTCGGCGTGGGGGTCGCGGTGGCCGTCCTCGCCGGGGTCTTCTTCGCCGCGGACTTCTCCTCCGCGTCCGCTGCGCCTCCGCACGCGGTGGCGAGGAGGAGGGACGAGGCGGCGAGGCCGATGCCGGCGACGCGGAGGGTACGGGTGTGCACGGGTGCTCCTGAGATGGTGCTCGATTACTCCCGCAAATTTAAACGGCAGGTAAAGGGAACACCAAATCCGGACAAGTGTGCCCTTGGAGGGCTCGCTGCCGGGCGTACGGCCGACCCTGCCCGGCAGTGCCGGGGAGGGGCCGGCCCGGCAGCGCGCGGGCGCTAGCCCGGCACCGGGTACATCGAGCCCCGCCGCCCCTCGGGCGACGCCAGCCACTCCAGCTTCTCCGCCGTACCGGTGTCCCCGCGCGGGGTGTGCAGCACGATCACCAGGTCGGGGCGGGCCGGTACCCGCAGCTGCGTGCTCTCGAAGTGCAGCTCGCCGACCAGCGGGTGCGCCAGCTCCTTGTGCAGCTGCCCGCCGGGGGCGATGTCCCGCCGCTCCCACAGTGCGGTGAACTCCGCGCTCGCCGCCTTCGCTTCCGCGACGACCGCCTGGAAACCGTCGTCCTCGCCCCGCTCCGAGCACGCCGCCCGGAACTGTGCGACCACCTGCGGCGCCAGCTCCTGCCAGCGCGACGCGCGCGAACGGTAGACCGGGTCGGTGAAGAACGCGATCAGACAGTTCTGCACGATGTCGGGGCGCAGGCCGAGCACCGCTGCCGCCGCGTCGTTGTAGAGGACGGTGTTCCAGTACGCGTCCATGATGTGCGCCGGGAACGGCATCCAGGCGTCGATCAGCCGGCGCAGCCCCGCGCACATGTCCCGGTCGGCCGGATCCACCTCGGGGGCGGGCGGGTTGAGGCCGGCGAGGACGTAAAGGTGGCGGCGCTCGGCGCTGTTGAGGCGCAGCACCCGGCCCACCGAGTCGAGGACCTGCGGCGAGACGGTGATGTCGCGCCCCTGCTCCAGCCACTGGTACCAGCTGACCCCCACCCCGGCGAGCACGGCGACCTCCTCGCGGCGCAGCCCCGGGGTGCGGCGGCGGGCCCCGCCGTCGGGCAGTCCCGCCTCGGCCGGGCTGACCCGGGCGCGGCGGCTGCGCAGGAACTCCCGCAGCTCGCCCAGCCGATGGGCCTTCAGGTCGCTGCCCGGGGCCAGCTCCGTCACGGTGCCCGCTGCCTGAGCCGCGCCGCCCTTCACCGGGCCCCCTGCCGACTTCCGTGCTGGTGCTGCCATCGAACGGTTCCCCCCCTGGGTGGTGGTGCGGGCACCAGGATAAGTACCCGCTCCCCAGGGATATTCCGACGCCTCCAGAGTGTGGGACATGGCACTCGACACCACTTCCCCGTCCGCTCCCGCACGCCCCGACGAACCCCTCGAACCCCTCGAATCCCTCGAATCCTCCGGCCCCGAGGCCGCTCCCGCCCGGACCACGGGGACCGCGCTCACTCCCGCACGGTCCGCGCTGGTCCTGTTCGTGCTGTGCGCCGCGCAGTTCATGGTCTCCCTGGACTTCTCCGTACTGAACGTGGCGCTGCCCGCGCTCGGCGCCGACCTCGGCATGAGCCAGTCCGCGCTGCAGTGGGCGGTCACCGCGTTCGCGCTGCCCTCGGGCGGCTTCCTGCTGCTCTTCGGGCGCACCGGCGACCTGTTCGGCCGCCGCAAGCTCTTCCTGACCGGTCTGGTCGTCTTCGGCGCGGCCTCGGTGCTGGCCGCGTTCGCCTGGAACCCGGCGGTGTTCCTGACCGCCCGCGCCCTCCAGGGGCTGGGCGCCGCCGCGATCGTGCCGACCGGCATGTCGCTGCTGACCACCACCTTCCCCGAGGGCCCGCAGCGCGACCGGGCGCTGGGCATCAGCGGCACCCTGCTGTCGCTCGGCTTCACCGTCGGCATGGTGGCCGGGGGCGTGATGACGGACACGCTCGGCTGGCGCTCGACGATGGGGCTGCTCGCCCTGTTCACCCTGATCGTGCTGCCGCTGGCGCCCGGCGTGCTCGGCGAGTCCCGCACCCCGCAGCGCCCGCGTCTGGACGTGCCGGGCGCGGTCACCGTGACCGGTGGTCTGCTGGCGCTGATCTACAGCCTGTCCTCGGCGGCCCAGCGCGGCTTCGGCGACGTGGACGTCCCGGTCGCCCTGGTGGCCGGTGTGGCCCTGCTCGTCGCGTTCGTGGTGATCGAGTCGCGCTCCGCCCAGCCGCTGGTGTCGCTGCCGATGCTGCGCCGCCCCTCCGTCGCCTGGGGGAACCTGGGCGGGCTGCTCACCTTCTCGCTGATGACCACGGTCGTCTTCGTGCTGACCCTCTACCTCCAGGAGGTGCTGCACCTCTCCGCCGCGGTGACCGGTCTGGTCTTCGGTGTGCAGGGCGTGCTGTCGGTACTCGCCGGAATGCTCGCCCCGAAGGTGATCGGCCGGATCGGCGCCCGCCGCACCCTGTGGGTCTCGCTCCTCGTCCAGGGCGTGCTGACGGCGGCGCTGGTCGGCGTGGGCGCCTCCAGCGGGGCGCTGTTGGCGACGGTCGCGGTGTCCCTGGCGAGCATGGCGCACCTCGGCGCGATCATCGCGTACGGGCTGACCGTCACCTCCGGCGTCCCGGACCACGAGCAGGGGCTGGCGACCGGCCTGGTCACCACCACCCAGCAGGTCAGCATCACGGTCGGCATCCCGCTGCTCGGCGTCCTGGCCACCACCCAGGGCGACCTACTCGGCGGCGTACGGCTGGTCCTCGGCATCGCTGCGGCCCTGCTGATCGCCGGTGCGGCCCTGATCGGGGTGGGGCTGCGCCGCAAGGTGTGAGCGGGGATCGTGCGATCGGAGAATCGTTGAACGATTCCCCCGGAGGGCGATTCCCTCAGAGGGCGATCCTCTCGGAGGGCAATCCCTTCAGAGCGCGATCCCCTCGGAGGGCAATCCCCTCAGAGCGCGATTCTCTCGGAGGGCGATTCCCACGGAGGGCGATTCCCGGCGGGAACAATCCCCGGTGGGGTCGAGTGCCGCGCCCCACGTGAGCGGTCAAGGGCGGTCCAGCGTCAGCCGGACCGCCCTCGGCATGCCCGCCACCACCAGGTCGTACGAGTCCTCGATCAGCTCGCGCACCAGGCGGTCGGGGAGCGAGCCGTCGAGGGTGACGGTGTTCCAGTGGCGCTTGTTCATGTGCCAGCCGGGGACGACCGCCGGGTGCGCGGCCCGCAGCCGCAGCGCGTTCTCCGGGTCGCACTTGAGGTTGACCCGCAGCGGCTCCGCGTCCAGGGCACTGAGCGCGAACACCTTGCCCAGCACCTTGAAGACCGAGGTTTCGGGCGTGAACGGGAACTCCTCGACGGCTTCGTTGAAGTCGAGGCAGAAGGCACGGAGTTGGTCGGGAGTCATGCGGGCCAGTATCGACCGGCCCGGCACGCCCCGCCCGGCCGGATGCCGCTCAGCTCCCTGGCGGCCCGTCCTCCGACGGCTCCACCGGCTCGGCCAGCACCGTGACGATCTTGTTCCGGCGGCCGGCGGGCGACTCCGCCGTCAGCCGCAGCGCCCGCCCGTCCGGCAGGTCCACGATCGCCGAGGCCCCCGCGATCGGCACCCTGCCGAGCGCCTTGGCGAGCAGACCGCCGACCGTCTCGACGTCCTCGTCGTCGAACTCGTCGAGCCCGTACAGCTCCCCGAGGTCGTCGATGTCGAGCCGGGCGGTGACCCGGAAGCGGCCCTCGCCCAGTTCGTCGACCTGGGCGACCTCGCGGTCGTACTCGTCGGTGATCTCGCCGACGATCTCCTCCAGGATGTCCTCGATGGTGACGATGCCGGCGGTACCGCCGTACTCGTCGATGACCACGGCGACGTGGTTGCGCTCCTGCTGCATCTCGCGCAGCAGGTCACCGGCGTTCTTCGTGTCCGGCACGAAGACGGCGGGGCGCATCGCCGTGGAGACCAGGTCGGACTCCGAGTCGCGGTTGATGTGCGTCTTGCGGACGAGGTCCTTGAGGTAGACGACGCCGACGACGTCGTCCTCGTTCTCCCCGGTCACCGGGATGCGGGAGAAACCGGAACGCAGCGCGAGGGTCAGCGCCTGGCGGATCGTCTTGAAGCGCTCGATCGAGATGAGGTCCGTACGCGGCACCATCACCTCGCGCACCAGGGTGTCGCCCAGCTCGAAGACGGAGTGCACCATGCGCCGCTCCTCGTCCTCGATGAGCGATTCCTGCTCGGCGAGGTCGACCATCGCGCGCAGCTCCGCCTCACTGGCGAAGGGGCCCTTGCGGAAGCCCTTGCCGGGGGTGAGCGCGTTGCCGATGAGGATGAGCAGCTGCGGCACGGGGCCCATCACCCGGGCCAGCGGGAGCAGGACGTACGCCGAGGCGGTGGCGGTGTTCAGCGGGTGCTGGCGGCCGATGGTGCGCGGCGACACGCCCACGGCGACGTAACTCACCAGCACCATGACGGCGATGGCGACCAGCAGCGCCTGCCAGGTCTTGTCGAAGAGTTCCAGGAAGCCGTACGTGACCAGCACGCCCGCCGCCATCTCGCAGGCGACGCGCACCAGCAGTGCCACGTTCAGGTAGCGGGTGGGGTCGGCGGCGACCTGGGCGAGCTTCGCGCTGCCGCGTCTGCCCGCCCGCACCGCCTCGTCGGCCCGGAAGGTGGAGACCCGGGCGATTCCGGCCTCCGCGCACGCCGCCAGCCAGGCGACGACGACCAGGGCGACGGCGCCGAGGATCAGCTGGACGCTCATGAAACGGTCGGCGCCGGCGAGGGGCCGGTGAGGCCCTTCTCCGCCCGCCAGCCGTCGACGATGGCGGCCTGCAGACCGAACATCTCGGTCTTCTCCTCCGGCACCTCGTGGTCGTACCCGAGGAGGTGGAGCACTCCGTGCACGGTGAGCAGCTGGAGCTCCTCGTCCATGGAGTGCTCGGTGGGCGCGTCCTTGCCCTGCTGTTCGGCGACCTCGGGGCAGAGCACGATGTCACCGAGGAGCCCCTGCGGGGGCTCCTCGTCGTCCTTGGCCGGCGGACGCAGCTCGTCCATCGGGAAGGACATGACATCGGTGGGCCCCGGCAGGTCCATCCACTGGATGTGCAGCTGCTCCATGGCGTCGGCGTCCACGACGATCACCGAGAGTTCGGAGAGCGGGTGGATGCGCATCCGGGTCAGGGCGTAGCGGGCGATGTCGAGGATCGCCTGCTCGTCGACCTCGGTTCCGGACTCGTTGTTGACGTCGATCGACATGGTGCGCTTCTGCTCTACTTCCCGCTCGCGCCGCCCCGGCCCTGCTGCTCGTTGCGGCTGTCGTAACTCTCGTACGCGTCGACGATACGGCCGACGAGCTTGTGCCGGACGACATCCTCCGACGTGAGCCGCGAGAAGTGGATGTCCGGGACGTCGCCGAGGATGTCCTGGACCTGGCGCAGACCGCTCTTCGTGCCGTTCGGCAGGTCGACCTGGGTGACGTCACCGGTGATGACGATCTTCGAGTCGAAGCCGAGCCGGGTGAGGAACATCTTCATCTGCTCGGTGCTGGTGTTCTGCGCCTCGTCGAGGACGACGAACGCGCTGTTCAGCGTGCGTCCGCGCATGTACGCCAGAGGGGCCACCTCGATCGTCCCGGCGGCCATCAGCCGGGGGATGCTCTCGGGGTCCATCATGTCGTGCAGCGCGTCGTAGAGCGGGCGCAGATACGGGTCGATCTTGTCGAAGAGGGTGCCCGGGAGGAAGCCGAGGCGCTCACCGGCCTCGACGGCGGGACGGGTCAGGATGATCCGGTCGACCTGCTTGGACTGGAGCGCCTGGACCGCCTTCGCCATGGCGAGGTAGGTCTTGCCGGTGCCCGCGGGGCCGATGCCGAAGACGACGGTGTTCTTGTCGATGGCGTCGACGTACCGCTTCTGGTTGAGCGTCTTGGGGCGGATGGTGCGGCCGCGGCTGGAGAGGATGTTCTGGGTGAGTACCTCGGCCGGGGTCTCGGTGACGGCCCCGCCGTTCTTCCCGCCCCCGCCGCTCCCGTTGCCGTTCGCCCTGAGCATGGCGATCGAGCGTTCCACTGCGTCCTCCGTCATCGGCTGCCCGGTGCGGAGCACCAGCATCATCTGGTCGAACAGCCGCTGGATCAGGGCGACTTCCGCCGTGTCCCCCGTAGCGCTGATCTCATTGCCCCGGACGTGGATGTCGGCCGCCGGGAAGGCCTCTTCGATCACGCGCAACAGGGCGTCCCCGGATCCGAGCACCATCACCATGGGGTGAGAGGCCGGGATCTTGAACTCGGCACGGGCCTGCGGCTGCTGTGTGGGTGTCTGAGTCATGGGCCGGCACTGTGGCCTGCACATACCTCCCGTTGCAGGGTTCTCGCTGCTCGACAACCTCTGGGTTCCCAAGCGTACGACTCACCGCTGACAACGCCAGGGGGTTTTACCCTCGAACCGTTACGGAACCGGGGCCCCCGGCGCCGCAGCGCTGCTCACGGCCCCGGCACGGCCCGTAAACCGGCCGGGACCCGCCGGTCGCCGCCCGCCCTCCGCCGCCCGCCCCGAAGTACGTCCCGCAGTCCGCCGCCCGCCGTCCGGCCCGGGAACCGGAGCTTTCCGGTCCGGTGCCGAACCCCTCAGGCCCGGAAGCCGATGGTGGGCACCGCCCTGCGCAGGGGCCACGGCCTGGCGTCCGCCGGGAGCAGGCCCTCCAGGAAGGCGTAGCGGCGCAGCGCCTCCTGGTCCTGGGCGTCGTACCCCCGCACCTGCTGCCACCAGGCGCCGATCTCGGCCCAGCCGGGCGCGGACAGCGAGCCGCCGAACTCCTGGACGGAGAGGGCGGCGGTCAGCCCGGCGAAGGCGAGCCGGTCGGCGAGCGGCCAGCCCGCGAGGGTGCCGGTGACGAATCCGGCGACGAAGACGTCCCCCGCCCCGGTCGGGTCCAGTGCCTCCACGGCGATGGCGGGCACCTCGGCGCTCTCACCGGTCGCCCCGTCCACGGCGTAGGCGCCCTCGGGGCCGAGGGTGACGACGGCGAGCGGGACCTTGTCGGCGAGCTTGTGGGCGGCCCTGCGGGGGCAGTCGGTGCGGGTGTAGCGCATGGCCTCCCCGGCGTTGGGGAGGAAGGCCTCGCAGTGCTCCAGGTCGGCGAGGCCCGCCAGGTCCCAGCGGCCGGTGTCGTCCCAGCCGACGTCGGCGAAGACGCGGGCGCCGTTGCGGGCGGCGGACTCCACCCAGTCCTGCCGGTGGCCGGGCACCAGGGAGGCGATCGCGGCACGCGCGCGCGGGGGGCAGGCGGGGAAGGGCGCGGGGCCGCCGGGCGGCGGGGCCTCGTGCCCGTGCGAGACCATCGTGCGCTCGCCCTCGTAGGCCATGGAGACGGTCACCGGGGAGTGCCAGCCGGGGACCGTGCGGGACATGCCGAGGTCGATGCCCTCGCCGTCGGCGAGCGCGTCCCAGCAGTACTCGCCGTAGTGGTCGTCGCCGAAGGCCGCGGCGAGGGCGGTGCGCAGGCCGAGGCGGGCCAGGGCGGTGGCCATGTTGGCGACCCCGCCGGGGCTGGAGCCCATGCCGCGGGCCCAGGACTCGGTGCCGCGCACTGGGGCGCTGTCGAGGCCGGTGAAGATGATGTCCAGGAAGACCGTGCCGGTGAGGAACACGTCGCAGCAGGGGCCGCCGGGGGCACGCAGCCCGTCCAGCGGATCGACTCTTTCGGCGGCGTGCGTGTCGTGGACGTGCTCGCCCTCGCCGGGAATGACCTTCTCGCCGTGGCGGTCGCCGTAGTGGTGGTGCGTGCTCACTTGCGCTCCCCGTCGTGCGGTGCGTGTGCTGCCCTTGCCGTGCTGCGGTGCGCGAGTGCTCGTGCGCCGCCGTTTTGCGGCCAGTGTGCACGATCGGCAGGCGTCGGCGGCGCTCTGTGAACAGGGCGTGACGGGCGCGTCAAACGAGCCGCACATCCCGAAAAAAAGCGCGTTTACCCGACCTCTCCTTGACCAAACACAATGTGTTGCAGGTCACAGCAGGTTTTCCCTTTTCCCGCGGTCTGCGCGCTTGATAAGAATTGGGCCGCGTTCCTGTCCGTCGACGGTCGCTCAACCCCATTTCTCCATGGCCGTCATGACGTCATGTCATTACGCATGTCTTCTCCAGGAATGCCCGTGTTCTCGCGCTCCCGCGCCCTGCCCTCGCGCCCTCGCGCCCTGTGGCCGCTCGTCGCCGTCTTCACCGCCGGCTACCTCGCCTCGTACCTGCTGCCCACCCTGGTGGGACGGCTCGGTTCCGGGCTCGGACTGCCGCCCGCCGGGGCGGGCCTGGTCGGCAGCACCCTGTTGCTGTTCTCGGCCACCGCGGGCTTCACCCTGGCCTCCCGGGTGCAGCGGATCGGCCCGCGCCGGGCGGCCCGCACCGGTCTGCTGCTGATGCTGCTGGGCTACGGCTGCGCCGCACTCGCCTCGTCCGTCCCGGCCGTCGTGGCGGGCTGCGCCCTCGGCGGACTCGGTTCCGGTACGACGACGGCGGTCGCCGCCGCCGGGATCGCCGCGGCCACCGACCCGCACCGGGCGTCCGTAATGGGCCTGCTGAGCGTGTCGGCGACGGCGGGCGCGCTCTATCTGACGGTGCCGCACCTGGACGGCGGCCACCGCCCGCCGTTCATGGCACTCACCCTGATCGCGGTGCTGGTCTGGCCCGCCACGGCCCGGCTCGACGCCCCCTCGACGAGCACCTCACCCGCGACGCGGGCGCCCCTGGAATTGCTCGGTGCCGCCGCCGCGCATCCCTCGCGGCTGCCGCACCTGCGCTCCGGCCTGGTGCTGGCCGCGGCCATGCTCTGCTGGTCCCTGTGCCAGAACGCCCTGTGGGGGGTCAGCAACCGGATAGGCACCGTCCAGGCCGGCCTGTCCGAGGTGACCGTCGGAGCGGTCTTCGCCGCCGGTCTCGGCGCCGGTCTGATCGGCGTGAGCACCGCGGGCGCGCTCGGCTCCCGGCTCGGGCGGGCGCTGCCGGTGGGCGGCGGAACCGTCGCCATCGCCCTGTGCATCGCGGTCAGCTCCTCGGCACGGGGCCTGGTGTCCTTCGCGACGGGCGAGATCCTGTGGAACGCGGTCTACCCGGTCGTCCTGTCGTACCTGATCGGCCTGGCCGCCTCGCTGGATCCGCGCGGCCGGTGGGCGGTGTTCGCGGGCTCGGCGTCGTCGCTGGGCGTGGCGTGCGGGCCGGTCGCCGGCAGCCTGCTGTCCGCCGGGGCGGGCTTCCCCGGCATGGGGCTGGTGCTCGGCTCCGTCCTGCTGCTGACCGCGATACCGATGACGGCGGTCGCCCTGCACACCGGTGGACGCCCGCTGGTGGCGGGTGCGGTACGCCGCAGGGGCGGCGCTCCGGCAGCGGTCCTGGCGGGCACCACGGGCGCGCCCGCCGGACAGGTGCCGCAGGTGGGAGCCGCGGAACAGGAGGTCGCGGAGATCTCCGTACGGCCGCTCACCCGGCGGGTCCGCTCGCCGTTCGCCCGCTCCGCCCCGCACCCCGCGCGCGTGCCCCGGGCGCGCCGGGCGCAGCGGGAGCGGACGGGCGCGGACGCCTGACTCCGGGAGCGGGCCCCGGGCAGGGGCGGCCCCGGCCCGCTCCCGGGTCAGTGGATCCGGTGCTCCTCCCAGAACGGTCCGAGGTCCTTCGTGGTCGCCGCCTGCGCGGCCCGCTTGAAGTCCTCGGTGGTCGACACGCCCTGCCAGTGGTCGCGGGCGTACCGCCGCAGCATGGCCTCCATCGCGGGGGTGCCGAGGGTGCGTTCCAGGTCGTGCAGGGCGCAGGAGCCGCGGCGGTAGAGCACCTGGACGAACTCGCCGCGGCGGCCGTCCGCGAAGTACCCCATGGAACGGGTGAGGGCGGCCGTTGCGCTGGGCCACTCCCCCAGGTCCTGCCAGCAGGTGCGGGTGTCCTCCCCGTAGTACAGCTGGTTCGCGTACTGCGCGAAGGACTCGTCCAGCCAGGGCGAGGTGTACTCGTCGTTGCCGACGATGCCGTACCACCACTGGTGGGCTATCTCGTGCACGGCCGCCGACCCCTCGGGCTCGGTCGACAGCAGCACGAGTCCGGGGAACTCCATGCTGCCGAAGTCGTCGAGGTGGTCGCTCATGACGAGGTCGATCTCGCCGTACGGGTAGCGGCCGAACCGGCGCCCGAACTCGTCCGTCGCGCGCGTGGCGTCGGCCAGGTCGATCTCGATGCCCGAGGCGGGGGTGGTGTCGGTCCAGTAGGCGTTCAGCCGGACCCCGCCGGGCGAGGTCACCGACTTCGTACGGAAGGGTCCCGCGGCCCACGCGAAGTCCCGCACCCCGCGCGCCACGCTGGTGCTGAGGGTGCGGCCGGCAGCGCCCGCCCGGCGGGTCGTGGTGCCCGTCGCGGGCACCTTGAGCGCGCTCGGGTGGTCGAGGACGACACGGAAGTCACCGGCCAGCGTGTAGAAGCTCTCGCCGAAACCCACGTCCGGGTCGAGGTGGCGGCCCTGCGCGTCCTGCACGGACAGCAGCGGCAGGGCGTTGCCGAGGAAGCGGTACGCGCCGTCCCGTCCGAAGCGGTGGATCCGGTCGGGCACCGCGAGCGCGACGTCGAAGGAGACGCTCGCCCGCGCCCCGTACGGCAGTGGCCGCGCCAGGTCGATCCGCAGCGCGGTGCAGCCGACGGTGAGCGGGTGCGGGGTGCCGCCGGCGACCCGGCCCACCCGGACCGGCGACGGCCGTCCCGGGGCTCCGCAGCCGTCGGTCCCGTTGCCCCACAGCCGTACGTCGACGAAACGCAGCGGCTTGCGCGCGGCGTTGCGGAAGGAGACGGTCTGCCGACCCGTCCACTGCGTGCCGTCGGCGTCGGCGCGCAACGTCACGTCGTAGGAGGGCCGGTCGGGCGTCGCCGCGGCGGCCCGTGGGGGCTGCGCCGCGGCGAGGGCGGCGGGAGACTGCGCCGCGGCGGTCTGCGGGACCAGCAGCAGCGCGGCGGACACGACGAGCAGCAGAGGACGCCAGACTCTGAACGAGTTCATGCCAAGCACGCTAGGGCGGCGGCGGTGGCGGACGAGGAAGTTCCGGGGGCTTGGGGTGGGTGGGGGTGGGGGGATGAGGGAGACGAGGGGATGGAGGGATCGTTGAACAATTCCCTCGGCGGGCAATCCACCGTTCTACGATTCCACCAGCCTCAAGGCTGCGCGACGACTCGCCCCGGCCGAGGATCGTTCAACAATCCACTCACCCTCAAGTGGCGCCACCCCTGCGAGAATCGTTCAACGATCCCCTCACCCACCATCCCCCGCCCCCTCACACCCTCTTCGGCACCGGCACCCGCATCAGATCGTCCGCGACCGTCAGTTCCCCTTCGAAGCCGGCCGCGCGGGCCTGCCGTTCGAACTCCTGTGGGTCGCTGTAGCGCTGCGAGAAGTGCGTCAGCACCAGGTGCCGTACGCCCGCGTCCCGGGCCGCCGCGGCCGCCTGTCCCGCGGTCAGATGGCCGTGGTCCTCGGCGAGGCGGACGTCCTCGTCGAGGAAGGTCGACTCGATGACGAGCATGTCGCACCCCTCGGCGAGGGCGTGCACTCCGTCGCAGAGCCGGGTGTCCATGATGAACGCGAAGCGCTGTCCGCGCCGTTCCTCGCTGACGTCCCCGAGGTCGACGCCGTTCAGCGAGCCCTCCCGCTGGAGGCGGCCGACGTCCGGGCCCGTGATGCCGTGCGCGGCCAGTTTTTCGGGCAGCATGCGGCGGCCGTCCGGTTCGACGAGCCGGTAGCCGTAGCTCTCCACCGGGTGCGACAGCTTGTGCGCCTCCAGGGTGTACGCGCGCGTGGCGGCGAGTGTGCCGTTGTCGGCCACCGGGGCCTCGGTCAGCCGCACGGTCTCCCGGTAGGCCGTCGAGTAGCGCAGCCGCTCGAAGAAGTGCTGACCCGAGGCCGGGTAGTGCGCGGTGACCGGGTGCGGCACCTGGTCGAGGTTGATCCGCTGGATGACTCCGGCGAGCCCCAGGGAGTGGTCGCCGTGGAAGTGCGTGACGCAGATCCGGTTGATGTCGTACGCGGCGACCCCGGCGCGCAGCATCTGGCGCTGGGTGCCCTCGCCGGGGTCGAAGAGGATGCCCTCGGCGTCCCAGCGCAGGAGGTAGCCGTTGTGGTTGCGGCGGCGGGTCGGGACCTGGCTGGCGGTGCCGAGGACGACGAGTTCGCGGGCGGACACGTGCTCTTCCGTCCTATCCGGGAGGCCAGTTGAGGCCACGCCCGCCCAGGACGTGCGCGTGCGCGTGGAAGACGGTCTGGCCGGCGCCGGAGCCCGTGTTGAGGATGATCCGGTAGCCGGTCTCGGCGATGCCCTCGTCGAAGGCGACCTCGCCGGCCTCGCGCAGCACGTCGGCCGCGATCTGCGGCTCGGCGGCGGCCAGCGAGGCGGCGTCCGGGTGGTGCACCTTGGGGATGACCAGGACGTGGGTGGGCGCCTGCGGATTGATGTCGCGGAACGCGAGCGTGGTCTCGCTCTCGCGCACGACGGTCGCCGGGATCTCCTTGGCGACGATCTTGCAGAACAGGCAGTCGGGCTGCGCTTCACCTGTCATGTCGGGCTCCTCGTGGATGCGCTGATCGGACACCGCGCATGCTATCGGCCGCTCCCCGCGGCGCCCTTGCCCAGCGGTTGTTCCCACAGCCGCCGTTCCCTCTCCCGCTGCGCCCGCAGCGCCGCCCGCTCGAACCACACGGTCAGCAGTGTCGGCACCAGTGCGGCCCAGAACAGCACCTGCGGCACCAACCGCTCCGTCCAGGGCACCGCCACCACCACGACCGCGCACAGCATGCACCACACGGCCTGCCCGAACGCCACCCGCGCCCAGAAGTCCGTCGCGAGCAGTGCCCGTACGGAGAGCCGGGCGCCCGCCCGCATCCCCCGGTAGCGGCGCCAGGCGCCGAACGCCCAGAGCGCGGCCATCACGCCGAGCGCGTACGCCCGGGTACCCGGGTGGACGGGGAGTTCCGACGGGCCGCCGCCGGGGAACAGCCGCCCGGTGACCCCGGCGACGGCCACGCACAGCAGCGCCAGCCAGCGGGTGCCGCGCAGCATCCGGTAGACGGTGCTCTCCAGGCCCCTGCGCAGCCCGTCGCTGGTGGGGGCGGCGGCCAGTGCGTCGGCGTACGCGTCGGCCACGTCGGGGAGCTTGGCACCGGGTGCGGCGGCCGCCGTGTTCGCCCGTACCGTGTGCGCCCAGCGGCACTGCGGATCGACCGCGAGCGCCGCGGCGACCGCCTGTTCGGCCACGTCCTGCCTGCCCAGCAGATGTGCGGCCGTCCACAGCGCGTGGTGCGTCTCGGTCTCCTCGGGCTCCAGACGTACGGCTTCCCGCGCGACGTCGTACGCCTCCTCCAGGGCCTCCCGCGGGTGCTGGAGCGCCTCCGACAGGGCGACGTGCGCGGCCCAGTGCTGCGGGTGCGCGTGGACGGCTTGACGGCCGGAGCGCTGTGCCTCGTCCCGGCGGCCCAGGATGCACATCAGGCGCTGGCGCAGGATCAGCGCGCCCAGCCCCTCGGGGTCGTGCGCGAGCGCCTGGTCGAGCGCGTACTCGGCCTGGGCCAGGTCCGCCGTGCCGGAGAGGTGGCAGCGTGCCAGGTGCACCCAGGCGGCGGCGTCGCCGGGGTCCTCCGCGAGGCGTGCGGCGAGCAGCGGGCGGGCCTCGTCGGGGCGGCCGAGGTCGAGGAGCGTACCCGCCCTGGCGGTGAGCGCGGGCCCGTTCACAGCTTCTTCTTCCGCTTGAGGTGGGCGAGCAGGTCGTCGTACGTGCCGCCGTCGTTGGCGAACATCGCCACGTTGCGCGCGGCGGCGAACCAGGGGTCGGTCGAGGGCCGGAGCTGTCGTGCGGCGCCCAGCAGGTCCTTGGTGTTGATCATGCGGACGGTGCCGGTGCGCGCGGAGTCGAGCAGTGCCGTCTCGGACGCGCTCTCGCAGACGTGCGCGAGGTCGGCGCCGGAGAACCCGTCGGTGACCTTGACGAGTTTGCCGAGGTCGACGGATTCGATGGGGCGGTCCTTGAGGTGGTAGCGCAGGATCGCCTCGCGGGCCGGTTCGTCGGGCGGCAGCACCAGCAGGGTGCGGTCGAGCCGGCCGGGGCGGCGCAGGGCGAGGTCCACGTCCCAGGGGACGTTGGTGGCGGCGAGGACGAAGACGCCCTCGTTGTCGTTGTCGACGCCGTCGAGTTCGACGAGGAGCTGGTTGACGGCGTTGCGCAGGCCGCTGTGGTGCGAACGGCTGCGCTTGGCGCCCAGTGCGTCCAGTTCGTCGAGGAAGACCACGCAGGGGGCCTTGCGGCGGGCGGCCCGGAACACTTCGTGGATGTTCCGCTCGGACTGGCCGATGTACATGTCGAGCACGTCGCTCAGCGACACCGACATGAACGAGGCGCCCAGTTCCCCCGCCACCGCCCGCGCGATGAAGGTCTTGCCGCAGCCGGGCGGCCCGTACAGCAGCAGTCCTCCGCGCAGGCTCTTGCCGAACAGTTTGCGCAGTTCGGGGTTGCGCATCGGGGCCAGGAACGCCGCTTCCAGCCGGTCCTTGACCTCCTGCATGCCGCCGACGTCGGCGAGCCTGGGGCCGCCGGGCGCCTCGACGTCGTACGCCTCCGCGTCACCCGCGTCTCCGCCGCCGTCGGCCGCGAGCGGCTGCTCCACAACCGGCTGCCCCGGCGTGCTCCCGGGGGCGGCGAAGCGCGGCGGCAGGACGTCCTCGACCTCCTGGGCTGCCGCCTGCCAGTCGAATCCGGCGGCCGGGGGCGGCGGTTGAGCGGCCGAGGGGCCACACCGCACGACGGGAGCGGGCTGCGCTGCCGGCACGGAATCCACCACGGGAGCGGGCTGCGCGGCCGGTACGGATTCCACGGCCGGTACGGGATGCGCGTCCGGAGCGGGCGGGGGCCCGGACGCCGGTTCGGCGGGCGCCACCGGGACTCCCACGGCCCGCGCCATCAGTTCCCTCGCCTGGGCGTCCCCCGGTGCGTGGGTCAGTGCCACGGCCGCCTCGGCGACCGCCGCGTTCTGCTGCCCGGCTTCGAGCAGCAGCTGTGCGAGGTGCAGTCGCAGGGGTACGTCGTCGGGGGCGGCCGCGACGGCCGCGCGCAGGCTGCGTATCAGGGGTGACTCGTCGGACATGCCGCCACCTTATGGAGACGGCCGGCCGGTCCGCCCACGCGGGTCCGGGCGCGGGCACCGTCGCCGGTTGCGCCCTACGGCCTGCCCAGTCCTTCCAGCAGCAGCTGCCCGTACTCGCGGTGGGCCAGCGGCAGCCGGAAGGTGCCGTCCTCCTCCGGCAGCACCACCGACGAGTCGACCAGCGCGGACAGTTCGCTGTCGCCCGCGAAGACCGTCCGCACCTGCTCGGCGGTGAAGTTCCCGGTGAACGCCGACAGCCGCGCCCACAGGAGCCGTTCCGCCCGCCCGCACAGGTCGTGGCTCCAGGCGATGGCCCGCAGCAGGGTGCTGTGCCGGGCGGGCTGCTTCGGACCGTGTATCAACACCCCGAACCGGGCGCCCGGCTCGCACAGGCTGCCGTACAGCTGCTGCGGGGTGGCCGACCTGCCGAGGGTGCGGGCGGCGAGCAGCACGCTCAGCGGGTCGCCGTCGAGGCGCTCGGCGAGCAGCCTGGTCCAGAACACCGGCAGGTCGACGCCCTGCACCGCGGCCTTCTCGCGCAGCAGGTCCACGGTCTGCTCGCGCGAGAGCGGGCGCAGCGGGATCCGCTGCTCGTCGGGCACCCCGATGGGGGTGCGGCTGGTGACCAGGATCTGGAGGCCGGGGCAGGCGTCGTGCAGCCGCCCCACCAGGTAGGCGCAGCCGGGCCGGACGTGCTCGCAGGTGTCCAGTACGAGCAGTCCGCGCCGTCCGGCGAGGAGGCGCAGCACCGCCTCCATCGGGTCGGTGCCGCTGCCGGGGGCGGTCCCGGCGTGCAGGGCGGCGGCGACGGTCTGCGGGACCAGGGCGGCGTCCGCGCAGTCGGAGAGGTCGGCGCGGTGGACGGGGAGGTCCGTGACGGCTTCGGCGACGCGGGCGGCGAGGTGCGACTTGCCGACTCCGGCGGGACCGGTGAGGGTCACCAGCCGTGTCTCGACGAGCAGTTCACGGAGGTCACCGAGGGTCGGCTCGTGGGGGATGCGGGAAACGGGGAGGCCGTATGCGGGAGGCATGGGCCCACTCTGACCGGGGTCGGGCCTCTCGCGCGCCTCTGCGGGCCGGAGATCCGTACACCTAATTCACCTGGTGGGGGCTACGTAGGTATGCGCCGCGGTGCAGATGGGGAGCACGGCAGTACGACGAACACCGCTTTGGAACCCGTCCGTTCACCCGGTTCTCTGCCCGTTCGGCGGGCCCGTCGAACCCCCTGCGGCGCACTGGTGATCCGGCGGCTCCCCCATAGTAGGAGCCCTTTCGCGTCGTGCGGGTTGCTTGCCGGGATCGTTTTTTCGAAAATCCGGCGGAGCCCGGCCGCGACGGCGCCTGTCTCAATTCCCGGGCGGGCAGCTGCAGGTGGGCGTGGGTTCGGGGGGTGGGGGCTGGGGCGGCGGGTCCGCGGTGACCGTCACGGTGACGGTGGGCCGCGGCTGCGGCTCCCTGGTGGGTGTGGGCGGATGCCAGGTGGGCGGCGGGCTCCAGGTGGGCGGCGGGTTCCAGGTGGGGCGCTGCGTCGGTGGCGGCGTGGGCCGCGTCGGGTGCGAAGTGGGCCTCGACGTGGGGGCGTTGCAGTCGCCGAGCACGCTGAGCCGGAACACGGTGCGCCCGCTCACCACGGCGGTGATGTCGCCGCGGACGCACCGTCCGTCGCGTTCGTCGGTGACCCGGCCGCGGATGCGGATCTCCTTGCCGTCCTTGGTCTGGCCCTCGCAGGAGACGGTGGCGACGTTGCGCGAGCCCGGGGTGGCGGTGATCCTGGTGGGGCGCGGGCTGGTGCCGTTGCCCGGCCCCGTGGTGGCCCTGCCGCTCTCCCCGACCGTGGCCGTGCACGTCATCCACTGGACGCTCACACCGGCCCGCTCCAGCGCGCGCGTGCCGGTCTGGTCGGTGGTCAGTGCGACCGCGACCGAACTCATCCCGCCCGATCCGCCGCCCGGCTCGCACGCCACGACCCCTGCGGCCGTCGCTCCGGCCACACCCAGTGCCGCGAGGGTGCGCCGGTACCGTAAACGCCTCGTAGCGCCCATGGGAGGCAGCCTCCCACCGGGCGCGCACCGCGAACAGTCCGGTTGCGGCCACTGTGGGCACGCGCGCGGGGCAGCGGTCCGGGCCGTCGTCCGCGGGCCGCGCCGCGGGCACGCGCGCGCGTGGGCGAATCGAGGCCGGTCCGGCGGGCGCCCGGCCCGGTGCGGTGCCTCAGCCGCCGAGCAGCAGCCACTCCTGGAGTTCCACCAGGTTGCCCTCGGGGTCCTTGAGGTGGGCGACCCGCATCCGCTCCGTCATCGGCGCGGGCCCGTGCACCAGCTCGGCGCCGCGCCCGGTGATCTCCGCGCAGTACCCGTCGAGGTCGTCGACCCGCAGCACCACGAACGACCGGTGCCCCGCCGGGTCCTGGGCCAGCTCCCCCAGCAGCTCGGCCATCATGGCCCGGTCCTGGAGGGCGACGCCGGCGGAACCGACCGCGGGCGAGAACTTCTCGTACGGCCCGTTCTCGAACCCCGACTGGGGTTTCAGACCGAGCACTTCACCGTAGAAGCGGTAGCAGGCCGCGAAGTCGGACACCAGCAGCCGTACTTGTGCGAGTTCCATCGCTCTCTCCCTCGTCGAGATCCCCTGTGAGAATGCCCCGGACCGTTCAGGACCACCGTCCGGTGCGCCCCAGCAGCAGTGCGGTGGCCGCCGTTCCCGCGGTGGAGGTGCGCAGCACGCTGCGGCCCAGCCGGTACGGTTTCGCCCCCGCCGCCGCGAACAGTGCCAGTTCCTCGGGCGAGACCCCGCCCTCGGGCCCGACGACCAGCACGATGCTGCCGTTCCGCGGCAGTTCGGCGACGGCCAGCGCACCGCTGTCGGCGTCCCGGTCCTCGTGCAGTACGGCGGCGAAGTCGGCGGTGGCCAGAAGTGACCCCACCTGTTTGGTGCTCATCGCGTCCGCGACCTCCGGGAAGCGGAGCCTGCGCGACTGCTTGCCGGCCTCGCGTGCGGTGGCCCGCCACTTGGCGAGCGACTTGGCGCCCCGCTCGCCCTTCCACTGGGTGATGCAGCGCGCCGCCTGCCACGGCACGACGGCGTCCACCCCGGTCTCGGTCATCGTCTCGACGGCCAGCTCGCCCCGGTCGCCCTTGGGCAGTGCCTGCACGACGGTGATCCGCGGCCCCGGCTCGTCCTCGACGAGGGTCCCGGTCACCTTCACGACGAGCCGGTCCTTGCCCTCGGCGGCCACCACGACGGCCTGGGCGCCGTTGCCGAGCCCGTCGGCGAGCACGACGTCCTCGCCCGCCCGCAGCCGCCGCACGGACACCGCGTGACGCCCCTCGGGGCCCTCCAGGACGTACTCGCCGCCCTGCGGCACGCTCTCCACGACGAACACCGGCGCCGTCATGACGTCGACCTCCTCAAAGCCATCTCCGTCCACGCCGAGTCCGCCTCGGCGCCGAGCACCTGCACCAGCCGTCCGGCGGGCAGGTCCCGGGCCAGCCGGTGCCCCTGTCCCGCCCACAGCGCCATCCCCTGTGCGTCGCCCACCCGCGCGGCGGCCCTGCGCAGCCCCGCCGTCATGAAGTGCACCTCGGGGTACGCGGACGGCGCGTACGGGCCGTGCTCGCGCATGAAGCGGTTGACCAGGCCGCGCGCGGGCCTCCCGGAGAACGCCCGGGTGAGTTCGGTCCGTACGAACAAAGGGTTCTTCAGGGCCTGCTTGTGCATGGCGTGCGCGCCGGACTCCGGGCACGCCAGGAACGCCGTCCCGAGCTGTGCCGCGTCCGCCCCGGCGGCCCGTACGGCGGCGATCTGCGCCCCGCGCATCAGCCCGCCCGCGGCGATCACCGGCAGCTGCACGGTCTCGCGGACCTGCGTCACCAGGGACAGCAGGCCCAGCCCGCTGCTGCCGTCGGTCTGCGGGTCGTCGCGGTGGGTGCCCTGGTGGCCGCCGGCCTCGATGCCCTGGACGCACACGGCGTCCGCCCCGGCCCACTCCGCGGCCTGCGCCTCCTCGGGGGTGGTCACGGTGACGACCGTGAAGGTGCCCACGTGGGCGAGGGCGTCGAGTTCGTCGCGGGAGGGGCAGCCGAAGGTGAACGACACCACCGGCACCGGGTCGTCGACGAGGAGCGCCAGTTTGGCCTCGTACCCGTCGTCGGTGCCGTGCCGGTCGTCCTTTTCGTCGATGGGCGTCTCGTACCAGGCGCTCTCGCTGGTGAGCTGCTGCCGGTAGAGGTCGAGGGCGGCCGGGTCGGCGGCGGGCTGCGGCATGAAGAGGTTGACGCCGAAGGGCTTGGGCGTCAGCGCGCGCAGCTGCTTGATCTCCTCGTACATGCCGTCGGCGGTCTTGTATCCCGCGGCGAGGAAGCCGAGCCCGCCCGCGTCGGACACGGCACCGGCCAGCTCCGGGCGGGAGACCCCGCCTGCCATGGGCGCGGCGACGATTCCGCGCCGGCACAGCTCACCCAGCACGGGAACCACCCTGGACTCAACAGACATGTCCGCATCGTTTCACGACCGGCCGCCCCCGCCGAATCGAAACGGAGCGGGGGGGGGGCCCCCCGGGGCGGCCCCCCCGCCGCGACGCCGGGGCCGCCGCGGGGGGGCGCCCACCGGGGGGGGCCGCCCCCCGCCGCCGCCCGCGGGCGCGGCGGGGCCG